>JAFAHZ010000151.1 GCA_019236975.1 Vulcanimicrobiota bacterium
GGCCAAGCCGGCGGCGACCTCATCCTGTGCAACGGCGTCGATACCGTCGACGTCAGTTATCTCGATGCGGGCGGCAAAAGCGGCCACGGGTATTTACTCGATCCGCAGGTGCAGCGCGACACCGCGGCGGCGTTCGCCGGCGTACCGCCGACGTCGCACCTTCGCGGACTCAAGCAACTATCGCGCAGCGGCGGCATCTACTACGAACTGCTGCCTTCGTCAGACGACCCGCCGCGTTAATACCGTAAGAAAGGAGTCGCATGCGTCTTCTGGCAACCTGCGCGGCATTTGCGCTCGCCGTATGTACGGCCGCAGCGGCGACCGGCTCCCCGGACAATCCCTTACTTCAGCCAAGCACGCTGCCTTTTGGTGCCTTACCGTTCGACCGCTTGAGCGATAGCGACTATCAACCGGCAATCGAGGCCGGTATGCAGGCGCAGCGCAAAGAGATCGACGCCATCGCGAATAACGCCGCGCCGCCGACGTTCGACAACACGCTCGTTGCGATGGAAAAATCGGGACGGCTACTGGATCGCGCGACGGGCGCGTTCGGCGTCGAAGTGTCGACCAACAGCAATCCGCTGCTGCTGCACGTGCGGGAGGTCGTCGCGCCGGAGCTTGCCGCGCACGAGGATGCGATTTATCTCAATCCGAGGCTCTTCGCGCGCGTTGCGACGATTTACAAGCGCTTAGGCAGCCTGAAACTCGATCCCGAATCGCGCCACCTCGTGGTAACGTACTACCGGCGCTTCGTCCATGCGGGCGCGAACCTCTCACCAAAAAAGCAGGAGCGGCTGCGACAACTCAATCAGCAGCTCGCGACGCTGCAGGCCGCCTTCGAGCGCAAGCTGCTCGCCGGAACCGCTGCAGGCGCGCTCATTGCGAAAGACGCGAGCCAACTCGCAGGTCTCGGGGATAGTGCGATCGGCGCCGCCGAACAGGCCGCGAAAGCCAAGGGCGATCCCGACGGTTACCTGATACCCTTACAGAACACGACGCAGCAACCGGCACTCACTCTCCTCCAGGAGCGCGCGACGCGGAAGGAGCTGTTCGAGAATTCGTGGACGCGCACCGAGAAGAACGATACGAACGATACCCGTTCGACGATCGCGCAGATGGCCAAACTGCGCGCCGAAAAAGCGCAGCTATTCGGCTATAAGGACTTTGCAGCGTATCAGTTGACGCAAGAGATGGCGCAGACGCCGGCTGCGGTGCAAAGCTTCCTGCAGGGGCTTATCGGACCGACTCGCGCGAAAGCCGCTCGAGAAGCCGCCGATATTCAAGCCCAGATCGATGCTGGCGATCGGCACTTTCAACTGCAGCCCTACGACTGGAATTACTACGCCCAACGGGTTCGTAAAGCAAAGTACGACGTCGACGACAACGAGATTCGGCCGTATTTCGAGCTGAACGACGTACTGCAAAACGGCCTCTTCTATGCGGCGAACCAGCTTTACGGCATCACCTTCGAAGAGCGCCACGACATACCGGTTTGGCAGCCCGACGTACGCGTGTTCGAAGTCTTCGATAAAGACGGCACTTCTCTCGCGCTGATGTATTTCGATTTCTTCAAACGGGACAACAAGCAGGGCGGTGCGTGGATGAACTCCTTCGCGAATTATTCAGCGCTCCTAGGGACCAAACCGGTCGTCTACAACGTCGAGAACATTCCGAAAGGCGCGCCGGGACAACCGACGCTCCTGACGATCGATAGCGTCAGAGGCGTATTTCACGAGTTCGGTCACGCGCTCAACGCGTTCTTCGCCGACGAGAAATACCCGTCGCTGTCGGGCACCGCGCGGCCGCGCGACTTCGTGGAATTTCCCTCGCAGTTCAACGAGCATTGGGCACTCTACCCTTCGGTGCTCAAACACTACGCCTTCAACTACCAGACGCACGAACCGATGCCGCAAGCCCTGATCGACAAGATGGAGCGCGCCGCGACGTTCAACGAAGGCTACTCGATGGGCGAGAGTTTGGCCGCCGACGAGCTCGATATGGCCTGGCACTCCCTACCGGCGAGCGCGCCGCTGCAGGACGTCGACGCCTTCGAAACAGCGGCGCTGAAGGCGTCGGGAACGGATTTCCCCAACGTCCCGCCGCGTTACCGGTCCACCTATTTCTCGCATATTTGGGCGAGCGGGTACGCCGCCGGCTACTACGCGTACGGATGGAGCGAGATGCTCGACGACGACGCGTACCAGTGGTTCCTCGATCACGGTGGTCTCACGCGCGCAAACGGACAACGCTTTCGCGACATGGTTCTGTCGCGCGGGGACTCCGAAGATTACGGACCGATGTTCCGCGCCTTTTACGGGAAAGATCCCGACGTGGGGCCTCTGCTGCAGGATCGCGGCTTAACCGGAGGTCCGTAATCGCCTCCAGGAGGCACTACGGGACGACGAAGATGCCCCACGGATGGGTCAGGCCCGAGAACGTTCCGGTGAGCGTTTGCTGGTTACCCTGTTCGTCGTACGCGGTGACGTTCGCGCCGCCGTAATTCGCGACGTAGAGGAGCCCATCGTACGGGTCGTAGGCAACTCCGGCCGGATTACTCGTCCCATTAAAGCTTCCCCCGAGCGTTTGCTGCGCACCGGACTCATCGTATGCAGTCACGCCGGCCGATTCGTTGGCAACGTAGATGAAGTTGTCGCGTGGATCGAATGCCAACCCGGCCGGCCCCGAAAGATTCTTGAACGTGCTCGCTTGGTCCGTCTCTTGAATGCCCTGCTCGTTATACGCCGCCACCGTACTGTTGCCGTAGTTCGCGATGTATAGAAAGGTATTGTGCGGATCGTAGAGCATCGCGATGGGTGCGTTCAGGAAGCTTCCTCCAAGGTTGAATGACGGTACCGTTTGTTGGTTACCCTGCGCGTCGTACCCCGTAATGGAGTTGCCGGTATAGTTCGGGACGTAGATCAGGCCGTCGTGCGAATCGAACGCGCTCTGATATGGGGCCGACAAGTTTGGAAACGGCGTCGACGCGCTTGGCGTGACGGCAGTCCCGGCCACGTCGTATACCTTCATCCGGCTCACGGCTTCGTCGGAGACGTACACCCAGTTCGTCCCCGGCACGTACGTCGCACCGTACGCCGCATTGATTCCCAGAAAACCGCCGCTGAGGGTTTTCTTAGTGCCGGACTCGTCGTAGGCGAAGAGCGTCCTGGCGGTAACGTCCACGACGTAGATCCACGGATCGTAGAGCTGAACGGGAATCGCTGCGTGGAGCGTGGTCCCACCGCTTCCCGGCACCGGCGTTGCGGTGACCGAGAGCGTGACGTTCGCAGGTATCGTCGGATTCGTCGCGCTCGCGTACGTCGACGTCATGGTCCACGTGTTCGGCCCCGACGCGGCGAGCGTCGTGCTCGCGGGCGTCGCATCGATGACCGGAGCCGGAGCGCCGCCTCCGACGATCGTGTGGCCGCTGGCGTCGAGAGCAAAGATCCGGATCTGTTGCGGCTTCGAACCGGTAATGGATATGCCAGTCGAGCTCGTGTACGTCGCTTGCGGCGCGTTCGAGAGGACGATGTTAAACGATGCGGCAAGGCCGCCGAGGGTCAACGGAATTGCGTTTGCCTTGCCGGCGATGACTGTGAAGGGATAATCCGCCAACGCCGATAGGGCGTGCCCGGCTGCGCCGGTTTTGTCGTAGGTCGTGACGTCGAACGTATAGCGGCCTGCCGGCACGTCGATCGCAATCGAACACGACGTCGAGGCCGATGCGCCGACGCATCCCGGTGAGGACGGCGTGAGGTTCGAAATGGTCGTCGATAATAGGCTCGTATGCGTAGCATCGTAAGTTTTAATTGAAATCGACTGCGTCGCCGTCGAGATGTAATGACTACGCCGGTGCCCCTTCGGTATGTTTATAACGAAGTGAATAGACGTCCGAAAAGACTCCGTCCAGGCCGAAAACCCGTTCGTAGCGACTGGCAGCGCGCGGCTTGCAGAGCATCCGCAAAGAGCCGCGGCAAGCCCGCCGATCAGTAGGCGACGGCCACGAAACCCCCTCTCGAGAAAGCACGGCATGCCGCTACGGTAGCGGCTATTCCGTCCGAAAAGCGTCCCAAAGAGCGTTAGCCACCCATTATCCAGCTAAATCCCGTGTTTTTGTCGCCGTTCTTCTCGCATTTTCCCTGGTACGGGTGGCCTTGACCGTCAGGAGAAGCCTCACACGTGTAACCTGAAGGTCCGCCTCCGATGGATTGCGTTTCGTCAGGCGGCCCGGAGATATGCTGCGCGACGATTTTCTTTACCCACGATGAAACTTGCGCGCAATCCTCATTCGCAACCATGAGCACGTAATGGCTTCCGCCCATTGTGGTGCCGGCGATGACGTAGGGGGTGGCAGAGAGTCTCGGGCACGTGCCCGTCGTTACGGCCGCCAGGCTCTCGTGCGGGAAGAGAACGAAGAACGCGATGCTGCAGCCGGCCAGAGCTGCCGAAAGAGCGAAACCTATCGATTTCACGACAACCTCGTTTCTCAGTATGCGTGGCAACAGTTTAGTGGATTAGCGCCTTCCAGAACAACCGGGCAAGCGTTCGCTCAAAAGTTCCCCGACTTCAAATCGCGCAGGAACTGCCGGCCGCCCTCTTTCATTCCGACGATCTCGGTGACCACGCCGACCGCCGGCCGCGTATCGAAGTAGCCCACTCGCGCGATGGGCAGCCGAAAGCTCTGGATCTCGGGATAGCCGCTCGATTTTAAATGCGCGGCGGCGGCGTCGTATGCCGAATCGTCGAGAAAGTAGGCTACGTGTTGAACGGCGTCGCCGCGCCGGTCCAACGATTCCTGATACATGCTTTCACCCGAAACAGGCTGGATCAGCTCGATCTGCGTGTCACCCGCATACGCGAGATAGAGGTGGCAGACCCAGTTCCCGGGTTTTCCGAGGGCGGAGCGATCACCGGCTTTGTCACGTTCGAACCCCCTTCACGTTGTGCGTTTAAGCATTCGGATCCGACGTTCCTCAGTACTGATTAGGTTCTTCTTAACCCGGTCGCCTGATGTGGCTACCATTCGAGCGGAGGTTCGTACGAATGGAGTTTACGCAGCCCGACCCGGCCGAACGCAGCGCGTTCATGCGGCTCTTTTACCGCAATCGGCGCCCTACGCGGTTCGGCCATCTCAATAGCCAGATCTTCTGCTGGGGCGCGCGTCTTGGTTTACTGCCGGGTCTCATCGTCGCGCTCGAAGTGCGTCATCGCGAAGGCGGAAAGCCGAGGCAAGATGCGGTTGTGATTTCAAGCGTCGCCGGAGACGACTTCATTGTTTCAATGTTCGGTTCGATTTCGGACTGGGTTCACGACCTCGAGGCGTCGCGCGGCAAAGCGGTGATCTACCGATCTGCGCGGGCACACCGCGTACGCCTCGAGCTGGTTTCCGTCGCAGAACGCGCACCGATTATCAGAGAATTCAATCGCATCGCTTCGAGTGGACGCAAACACCTGCCGCTTGGCATCGACCCGACGCTCGAAGAATGTGCGGCGCTCGCGCCCTACCATCCAGCCTATCGGATCGACTGGCAGTAATGCCACACCTAAGATTTCATCCCTTGGGCAGGCCGTGATACAATGGTGTAAACGTGCGCGCCCGTAGCACGATATGGAAAGGAACGGGGTCTATCATGAGGTCGATTCTTGCCGTTGCGTTCAGCCTGGCGCTCTCGCTCGCGCTCGTTAATTCGGCTGTCGCTCAGACGCGGCCGTGCAAGTCGTCATATCCATGTAGTGGCAGCGGACCGGAGTGCAAACCGATCCCCGCAGCACCCGGCGCGCTCTCCGTCGACCAAGCCAGCATTGTTTTTCTCGAACATAAAGAGCCGAACGACCCGAGAAGCCAAATAAAGTTTATGCTCACACAAGGTGTCTTAGCGGCGCAACAGGCTGGGCATATCGAATACACGGGTAGGCAAGCACTTGCGTGCTGGGGGGGCAATCCGTACGATAACGGATTTCGGGAAGCCAAATTCATCCAAGACCACTATAACTCCGTTGCGGGTCATCCGAATTGGCAGCCTGCGCCCGCTCCGCCTGCGACCCAAGCACCAGCGTCCACTCCGCAAACCGAGAACACCGCGGAACCAGAGTCGTCTTCCCAGCCGAGTGAGTCACCCGAGCCGGCGATGACGGAATCGCCCGAGCCGGAGATGACGGAATCCCCCGAGCCGGAGATGACGGAATCGCCCGAGCCGGAGATGACCCCGGATGCAATCCGCTCAATCAGCGGTGAGACATCATTTAGAATGGTTCTGTAGGGCGGGGCTGGTACCGACCCGGGAAGTTCGGATTCATGCGACGGAAATATCGTATCGTCCCATGAGCCAACATCTCAAATCCGTCCCAAGTGCCCGGACCTACCCGCGCGCGATCGTACGCAACAACCTCCTTTAGAGCGTCCCACGCTTTGACGGCTGGGGCGCCTGCTTGGCAGTATACGGTGTCGGGCTCGAGTAAGCCAAACTTAACGAACGATCCGACTTTTTCGAAATATTGAAGTATCGGCAAGTACGGATGCGTAGACTCAGCCGTTTTACCATCGATTACGCTCTGGCGAAACGCCGGATCTTGCATCTTCGCGGAAAGCTGCTCCAACACGAAGCGGTATGAGCCTAGAATGGCCGGATCGCTCATCTCGTCCAAGATTCGAATGAGACCGTCAAGTTGAGTCGAACGACGAAGTAACTGGATTTGCCGGCCCGCCATAACAACCGTCGCGATAAGAACGAGTGTCGTTACCGCACTGGTAATAGCGGTAAGGGCTTCCCACGTCATAACCACGACTTCTTCGACATCGATCCTCAAAGTACCCTGATCGATCGTTGACGAAAAGGAAAAGGCCTGCAATAGTTCGAGGCTAGAGCGAAAGCGGTATCGCAAGTGGGCCGACCAATGTTTACGGGAGGGCGTCCTCAATGAAGCAGATCGTCCAAGGAACACTCCTGCGAAACCGTTTTTGGTTCGTTCTTACTGCCGGAAGCGTTCTTCTCGCCTGCGGATGTCAAGAACGTAACACCATGAACTTGCTGGCTCGCCCGGCCGCAGGGTTCCGAACGGCAAAAGCGATGGCATTTTACGTTGCACCCGGCGGAGTAGACTCAAATCCCGGAACCCTGGAGCGCCCGTTCCGCACGATCCAACGCGGAGTCGATGCTGCCAAGATGCCCGGAGATGCAGTGTACGTTCGCGCCGGAACGTACGCCGGTGGCATCACGTTTCCGGTCGACGGAACAGCGGATCAGCCAATAATTCTCGCAAATTACCCGAAGGAACGCCCATTCATCTCTGGCAAAGCGTCGCCTGCCCAGCAATTGATCCGCATATTTAACCGCAGCCACATCCGCGTGTCGGGTTTCGAACTGGGCAACCTTGAAGCCACTTCGCCGCTTAACAGCGGCGCGGTTTTCGTCGACGGCTATGGTGAAGACATTCGCATCCAACGTAACGTCGTGCACGACGTTACGCCAAAACCACACAAATACGCGAACGGACGCGCTATCAGCGTTCGCGGTTTCCTCGCCGGTCGCGCGCTGACCAATGTAGTGGTGTCGGGAAACGAAATCGAACGGTGCACCGTAACCGACGGCAACATCTTGGAAGTAAGCGGCAACGCAGACGACGTTACCGTGTCCGACAACACCATGCGCGACAACGTCGGCACGGCACTCAGCATCACAGGCGGCACGCGTCCTCCAGCATATTCACGCTGGAGTCTCGAGGTTCGTAACGTCCAGGTGGACGACAACAGCATTACGGACACGAGCGGGCCGGCGGCCATCGGACTCTA
>JAFAHZ010000055.1 GCA_019236975.1 Vulcanimicrobiota bacterium
GTTTCATCGATGCGCATCGGCACGTCGCATATGCGGAATTCGAGGGTGGGGAAAAAGGGATGCGGACGAACGTCCCACCAGATTTTCTTGCCGTCGTCGATGCAGCCGGTGACGACCAGCGTGCGAACGAAATGATCGAACTCGGCTCCGGAGCCGAAGTAGTCGGGGATTCCGGTCCGCGGGAAACGCTCGAAGACCTTGGTGCGATAGCTTTTCCAGCCCGTGTTCGTGCCGCACCAGAACGGCGAGTTGACCGAAAGCGAAAAGATGTGCGGCAGGAAGTAACGAGCGGCGTTCATCAGGTGAATCCGGGTGTCGGGATCTTCGACCGCGACGTGAACGTGCAGGCCAAAGATGAGGTTCGCGCGCGCGACCATTTGGAGGTCGTAGATGAGTTTCGCGTACCGCTCGTGATCGGTGATCTCGACGTTCGACCAGTGCGTGAACGGGTGCGTCCCGGCGGCGGCGATGCGCAGGCCGTTGCGCCGCGCCAGCCGGATGATCTCCGTGCGCAGCTTTGTGACCTCCCGGCGAGCCTCGCGCAGGTCGGCGCAAATATTGGTGCCGACCTCGATGACGGGCTGATGCATCTCGCGCTTGATCTGTTCGCCCATTTGCTCTTCGCCTTGAGCGAACATCTCGGCAAGGTGCGAACGCAGTTCGCGCGTTTCCGGGTCGATGACCTGGAACTCTTCTTCGATGCCGAGGGTGAACGTAGGCACCACGACCTGCACGCGCCGTCTCCTCTAGTGAACCGAGATCGGCGCCGATCCGGCGGCATCGACGAGCGTCTTCGGCCAGACGCCGGTGGTTTCGAACGGGCGCGGATTGCGAACCCGATCGATCAGCACGTCGGCCATGTTGTCGACGACCCAATCGAAGTTTTCTTGCCCGACCGATGCGCGTTCGGCGTCGGGCGCTGGGTTCATGAAATCGATCGCATACGGAATCCCGTCACGCACCGCAAACTCTACCGTGTTCATGTCGTACCCAAGAGCCTCGCACAACGCGATGCCGTCCCGGCGCAGACGCGCGTCCATCTGCGGCTCGATCGGCGGCGCTCCCTTTACGTACCGCTCGTGCATCGGCGAACCCGGATCGTAGCGCATGATATGCACGCGCGACCGGCCGAGGACGTACAAGCGGAAGTATTCGGTAAATTGGATGGCTTCTTGCGCCATCATGCAGAGATCGCGCGAGCTGTCGTACGCCGAGAAGAACTCCTCGGGCGAGTCGCACTTATGCACGTCGCGCCAACCGCCGCCGTCGGCGGGTTTCATAAAGATCGGAAAGCCGAGGTAATCGAAGACCTCGTTCCAGTTGACGAACCGCATGTTCCGGAAGGACGTCGCCTGCGTTCCGGGCGGATGCTCCTTCGGCGGAAGCAGGACGGTTTTCGGCACTGCGACGCCCACCGAATCGGCCACCAAGTTGTTGAAAAATTTGTCGTCGGCGGTCCACCAATACGGATTGTTCACTACGGCGACGCCGCGCGCCGCAGCGCACTTGAGGAAAACGCGATAAAACTTGACGTCGTGGCTAATGCGGTCGAGGATCGCGGCGTAATCGAAGTTCTGTTTGTCGTGCAGGTACGAAATTTCGACGGGGCAGCCTTCGAACTCACCCCCCGAACGCGACGTGACGGCGTTCATCAACGCCCACGGGAAGGTGTCCTCCATTCCGAAGAGGACGCCGATGCGGTTCGAACGTGCGTGTGCCATGGGTGGCGGTTCGAGAAACACAGATGCTCCCCTATGCGGGGCTTCGGGGGCCCCGCACGGAGCATTTACAAGGAACGGGGTCCGCAAACGGCGCAGCCGTTTGGGGTGATAAGGCAACAGGGCGGCTGGTTTAGCCAATGCCTGCAGAGACCCATGGAGTTCCTTCGGTTCGGGGACCGCGGTTTTCCGGTAATCTGCTTTCCGACGTCGATGGGCAGCTTCCATCAGTACGAAGACATGAATACCGTCGGCTATCTGACCGACAAGATCGAGGCCGGTTACATTCAGCTGTTTTGCGTCGATTCGGTCGATGCCGAAAGCTGGTACAACGATGGCGCTCCGCCGGCGTATCGCGCTGCGCGGCACGCGCAATACGATGCGTACCTTCGCGAAGAGTACGTCCCTTACGTGCAGAACGCCGCCGGCCGGGGCGACATGGGCGTGTACGGCTGCAGCTTCGGGGCGTATCACGCCGCCAACTTTGCGGCACGATATCCCGGCATCGTCACCAAAGCCGTCTGTCTGTCGGGCATTTACGACGTCCACCGGTTCGTCGGCGGCTATTGGGACGACAACTGTTACTTCAACTGCCCGACCGCCTATATTCCCAATATGGACGGCGAGTGGGTGAATCGTCTGCGCGCCGTGCAGTGGACGATCGCAACCGGAGAACACGACTCGCTCGTCGCGCAGAACCGCGAGTTCTCATTGCTCCTGTGGAACAAAGGCATTCCGAATCACTGCGAGATCTGGCCCGGCGTCTTCGGTCACGACTGGCCGTGGTGGAACGAAGCGGTGCGCAGGTTCTACTAAGCGCTCACGCTAGACGTGGTGCCGGTTGAAGATCGGCATCACGAAAGGACGCGCGAAGAGCGGAATCGTGTTCTCGATTGCCAGGTCGACGGGTGCGTACGACGACACGAAGAACGGTGCCAGCTGCGACGCGTGCAGGCTGGCCCGCACGGATTTGGTCAACGGAAAAAACAACGCGACGAACAGGATGATCCAGATCAGAATCGCGCCTTTGACGAGTCCGACAGCGCCCCCGGCGAGCGCGTTACCGAAACCCAGGACCGGAATCTTTTTGACTCGCCCCAGTACCGCGCCGATCGCCATAACGATGACGTAGGCAACGATCGAAGAGGCCGCCATGCCGATAAGGTGTGCGATCGGCAGCACGATGCCGGTCGCGTCGTGGATTGGGCCGTCGAGCGCGCCGTTGTAGTACCACGGCACGATTGCAGCCGCAGCCAGCGCGACCATCCCGGCCAGCTCCCGGACGAACCCGCGCCCATAGCCGCGCGCGGTCGTCAGCGCGAGCACTGCGAAGATGGCGACGTCGGCCCACGCGACGCCGCCGATCATTGGCGGATGACGGCTCCCCGATCGCGCAACGCGACGAGCACTCGTTCGATCGCCGCATCGGCTTCCTCATCGGTAATCGTCGTGTCGAAGCGTTGCAGCGTGATGCGCACGGCCAAACTCTTCTGTCCGTCGCCGACTTGCGGTCCGCGGTACTCGTCGAAGACGCGCACGCCCGTACAGAGCGCGCCGATCGTCTCTGCGATCGTCCGTTCCAGCTCCGCCGCGGTTTCTTCGAGGGGCACGACGAGCGCAAGGTCGCGATACGTCGACGGATATTTCGCCGGCGCGACGTAGTGGGGGATCGCGTAGTCGGGAAGGCGCTCGAGCATCACCGTGCATGCGTACGCCGGCAGCCGAACCTTTGCAGCCGCGGTCGAACGCGGATCGAGACGTCCGAAGTGAGCGACTTCTTGTCCGTCGACGATTGCAGCGGCGAACTTACCGGGGTGAAAACCTTCGCGAGCGCTGCGTACCGACTGGGGCTGCCGTCCCGTAATCGCACGCAGCAAAGCTTCGCAATCGCCTTTGAGCTGCAGAAAGCGAGCGTCGTGCCACGCCGGTTCGTCGCTGGGATCCGCCGTGAAACCGAAGCTGAGCACCGCCGATTCGACGATGTGTCCCTCTTCGCTGCGGAACACGTGGCCGATTTCGAAAATGCGAACCGGTGCGTCGTAATCGGCAAAGTACGCCATCGCGGCGGGCAGCAGCGAATCGCGCAGATAGCGCTGATCCTCGGAAAGCGGATCGAGCACCTCGACGCTGTCGGCGTAGCGGCGGCCGCCAAGCGAATAACTCACGATCTCGTAATACCCCAGCGCAGCGACTTCGTGAGCCAACCGGTTTTCCAGCTGGAACTGCGCGCTGGAGACGTCGTGCGGCGCAACCGACGGTACGACCGAGGGTACGTTGTCGTAACCCTCCATGCGCGCGATCTCCTCGACGACGTCGGCAGCGATCGAAAGATCGCGGCGCCAGAGGGGCGGCGTCACCTGCAGCGACGGCCCGTACGTAATCGTTTCGATCGACTCTACAGCGCAGCCGAGGGCGCGCAGATGTGAGGCGACGCGTTCGGCGGGGAGCTGCCAACCCAGGAGGCGCTCGACGTCGCGCAGCGCCAACACGATCGGCGGCTGCGGCATTACGGGAGCGCCGAACGCGTGCGGACGGTAGGCAGTCGCGCCGAGCTCGACGAGCAGGTGTGCCGCGCGTGCCGCACCGAGATCCGTCACTGCCGGCGCCAGCGTTTTCTCGTGCCGCGAGGACGCTTCGCTGCGCAGCCCGAGCGCTTTGCTCGTACGCCGTACGCGCGCGCCGCTGAAGTTCGCGGCTTCCAGCACGATCGCGGTCGTCGATGCGGTGACTTCCCCCGCGGCTGCGCCCATCACTCCGGCGATGCAGAGCGTCTGCCGCTCGTCGGCGATCACGAGCGATTGCGGCGAAAGCGTTCGCTCCGCACCATCGAGCGTGACGACCTTTTCGCCGTCGCCGCCGTCGCGAACGATCAACCGATTGTTCTGTATCTTATCCGCATCGTAGAAGTGCAGCGGTTGCCCGGTCTCGAGCATGACGTAGTTGGAAACGTCGACGAGGTTGTTGATGGGCCGTTGGCCGGCCAAGGCGAGGCGCATCCGCATCCAGGCCGGCGCCGGCCCGACGGCGATGCCGTCGAAACGCTGGGCGACGAAGCGCGTGCAGTCCGGCGATGCGAGTTCGACGAACGGCTCGGCCCCGGAGGGCTCGATGGCCGTTCCCGGATTGCCCGCAGGCGGCAGACGGAGCGGTAGGCCGTAAGACGCAGCCAGCTCGCGCGCCAGCCCGATCACGCACATCGCGTCGACGCGGTTGCTCGTAACTTCCACGTCGAGCACGTCGCCGTCCAGACCGTACGCTGTCACGACGTTCTCGCCAAGCACCGCGGCGGGTTCGAGCTGAAGGATTCCGTCTTCGAACCACTCCGGCGGCAGTGCGAGCTCGTCCGCCGAAACCATCATCCCTTCCGAAGCGATGCCGCGCATCTTGCGCGGCTCGATGGTCAGCTGCGGCAGACGCGCGCCGATCGTCGCGACCGGGATGACTTGCCCGGCGGCGACGTTGGTTGCTGCGGTGGCAATGGTCAGCGGTTTCTGATTTCCGACGTCGATCGTGCCGACTTGTAAGCGATCGGCGTTGGGATGTTTCTCGAGCGTGAGGATTCTACCGACCAGCACGCCGGTAATCGCCGGTCGCCGCTCGATATCTTCGACCGGAAATCCGAGCATCGCCAGACGCTGCGCGATGTCGTCGGTATCGTGCGGCAGATCCACGTACTGCCGCAGCCACGCTAACGGTACCTTCACGCTAGGCGAGCTGCCGCAGGAAGTCGGGGTCGCTGTCGATGTAGCGCCGGATGTCGTCGATCTCGTAGCGGATCAATCCCAGCCGTTCCACGCCGAATCCGAACGCCCACCCGGCGTAGACGTCCGGATCGTATCCGACTTCGCGAAGCACGTTGGGATGCACCATTCCGGAGCCGCCGAGCTCGATCCATCCGGATCCTCCGCACATCCCGCATTGGGAGGCGAGGCCTTTGCAGCGCGGGCACGTCGTGTCGACTTCGGCGCTCGGTTCGGTGAAGGGAAAAAACGACGGGCGAAAGCGCACGTTCTGTCCGGAACCGAACAAGGCGCGGCACATGCCGGTGAGCATGCCCTTGAGGTGACCGAAGTGGACGTCTTGCGCCACGAGCAATCCTTCGATTTGGTGAAATTGAAAGAGATGACGGGCATCGACGGCATCGCGGCGGTAGCACTTGCCGGGCGCGAGAATAGCGACCGGCGGACGGTGCTGCTGCATCGTACGAATCTGCATCGGCGACGTGTGAGGGCGCAGCAAAAGCGTCTCCGTCAGCCAGAAGGAGTCGAAGCCCTCGCGTGCCGGATGGTCGGCCGGAATGTTGAGCGCGTCGAAGTTATAGTAATCGGGCTCGACTTCCGGACCGAGAACGACGGCAAATCCATGCCGCGTGAAGTACGAGGCGACGTCCTCGGTGATGCGCCGCACCGGATTGATCGCGCCGGTGCGCGGCGAGATCGCAGGAAACGTTACGTCGATACGTTGCGCGAGGTCGGCGTCGAACGCGCGTTGCGATAGACGCGATTGCGCCGCTTCGAGTTCGGCCTCCATCGATGCGACGGCCGCGTTGATCGTCTTGCCCGCCGCCGGGCGCTCTGGCGGCGGCAACTGACCGATTGCGCGCCGTACCTGCGTCACTTCGCCGCTTCGACCGAGATAGTCCACGCGAGCCTGCTCGAGCGCGCGCTCGTCCTCGGCCGCAGTCAACGCGGCCGAGAAACGGCGATGAAGATCGTCGAGCTTCGTCGTTAAATCACTCATGCAAAAAAATTGAAGGCGCCCGGTATTCTCTACTATACCGGGCGCTTCCTAAAAAGACTTGGACTTCTCCGTGTGCTCAGGTGGGGCTTGGCGAGGGGTGCAGACGTCTGTAGGCGAGGTAGGCATCGATCGAGCCCGTTTGGGCGAAGAGCTTCCAGAAGAAGTTGGAGGTCATGTGCGCTCGGTCTCCTTACAGGGGTGGACCCTATCGCGGAATGCCGTGAGTATAGCATGCGACTTTTAGCGCCGGTAGTCTTGACTTTTTGCCCTCCGGACACTGTCTTGACAGGGGCCGGGAAGCTACTCAAAGGCGGGGCTCTTGGCCGCTTCGTAGAGGGCAATCGACCCTGCGATTGCCGCGTTGAGGCTCTCGGTCGAGCCCGGCATCGGGATGGCCAAGCGCTTGGCACACAGCGACTCCCAGCGACCGAGCCCGTGCCGCTCGTGCCCGACGACGATAGCGGTCCTCGACGCCCAGGAATGCCGGTCCAAACGCTCTCCGTCGGCCGATAGGCCGACGACCTCGAAGCCGCCGTCCGCCGATGCCTGCGCGACCTCAGAAGGGTCGGCGACTGCCACGCGCAGGCGGAACGAGGACCCCATTGCGGCGCGCACGACCTTCGGATGGTACGGGTCGGCGCCGAGCCGGCCGACGACGGCGCCGCGGCAGCCGAACGACTCCGCGGATCGCAGCAGGGTTCCCTCGTTGCCGGGATCGTTGAGATCGGCGATGGTCAGAATCACGCCGTCGGCAGCAAAGAGCTGGTCCAGCGCTACGGCGCGCATCCGCCCGATCGCCAGAATGCCCGGCGGCGTTTCGAGGCCGGAAATTTTTGCCATACTGCGAGGCTCGACGACGTACACCGGGGTGCCGGCCGATTCGAACTCGCGTACGAGCGTATCGCGCTCGTACGCTTCGCCCGTCGCGTAGATCTCGTCAACGACGGCACCGCTGCGGCGAGCTTCGTGCAGCAGGGTCGCGCCCTCGAAGGCGAAGCGGCCCGATTGGCGGCGTCCCTTTGCCGTGAGAAGCGCGCGCACTTCGAGCAGCCGCTCCGCGCGAACGCCCAGTTGCGTCGCCACCGTTATCGTTTCGCGCGCGAGGCGAACCAGCCGCGCGTTGCAATCATGACGACGGCGGCGAAGAGTCCGGCCAATGCAATTGCGATCTTATCGTTGAAATGACGCGGCACGACGAACAACACCATCACGTAAACGGCCAGCACGAACGTCGCGAGAAAATACACCAGCCAGCCTATCTCGACGATGACTGGCGAACGCGGTTGACGCATCGCTATCGGAAGTACGAGGCGCGCTCGAGCGGTTCCGCCAAGTATGCGTCGTGGAGCGTCCCGAAGTGGTCGGCTCGGAGCGCGTCTTCGAAGGACGCGTTTTTGACGTGCGCCTCGACCGCGTTCGTTATGCCGACGGGGCAGAGCACCGCGTCGACATCGTCGAGCATCGCGGCTCTTTCACCATCGTCGCGCTGCCGTCGCCCGACGAGCTGGTGCTCGTTCGCCAGTACCGCCACGCGGCCGGGACGGCGTTCTGGGAGCTTCCAGCCGGCAGCGCCGAGCCCGGCGAGGAGCCGTCGGCGGGAGCCGCCCGGGAACTGCGGGAGGAGACCGGGTATCGGGCCGGCCGGATTCGCCCGGTCGGATCGCTCTATCCGACGCCGGGCTATTGTAATGAAATCATGCACTTCTTCGTAGCCGAAGAACTCACCGCAGGCGAGCAGACGCTCGATGAAGACGAGCGCATCGAGGTCGGTATTTACACGTGGGATGCGGCGTGGCGCTTGGTTGCTAGCGGGGAAGTTGCCGACATGAAAACCGTGCTGGCCCTACTCTGGGTGGAGAGCAAACGAGGTGAAATCGCGAGGGCCTTCGGTCGATAGTTAGTGTACGGGTTACCACCGCTCCTGTAGTTGCCTACAGGCGCGGGGAATCGGTCTTGGAGGAGTCGTGGAAATACCTCGCGACATCGACGCCGTCCTAAAGCGGTTATTGGATCCGCCTGGCGACGGCGTTGCACAGTCGATGCTCGCCCCGGAAGATGAAGCGTATTTAAACTCGCTGATTTCGTCCATTCGTTCCGGGCGTAGAGCGGTGCTCATCGTTGAAGACGCCGACGAGCGTCTGCG
>JAFAHZ010000111.1 GCA_019236975.1 Vulcanimicrobiota bacterium
GGAACCGCAATTGCGGCTGCCTCACGCACGCGCGCGTCGGAGACGAGCGCACTTTCGAATTCGGCCGGACCAACGCGCTTGCCGGCGACGTTGATGGTGTCGTCGCTCCGCCCGCGAATGTACCAATAACCATCCTGGTCCGTCAGGCACCAATCGCCGTGCACCCACGTATCGGGAAAACGCTCCCAATACGACGCGAGGTATCGTGCATCGTCGCGCGGCGCGGCCGCGTTTCCGCCCCAGAACGACTGCGTCATCCCTGGCCACGGCTGCGTAACGACCAACTCGCCGACGTCGCCGCGTAACGGCTTTCCGCCGGCGTCATAGACGTCCGCCACCATCCCGGGAATGAGACCGTGGAAAGAATTCGGCACCAGCGGCATCGGCGGAAAGCAACCGACGATGCCGCCGGAGATTGCGGTACCGCCCGAATAGTTGATGATCGGCAAGCGGTCATGCCCGACCACGTGCGCGAACCACTTCCAGGGTTCCGTGTTCCACGGTTCGCCGGAGCTGGCGAGGATGCGCATCCGCGAAAGATCGTGCGCGCGCACCGGTTCGGCGCCGTGCACCATCAAAGAACGGATAGCAGTCGGCGCGATCCCGAGATGCGTGACGCCATGCGTCTCGCACACGCCCCACAGACGATCGGGTTTGGGATAGTCGGGCGTCCCTTCATAAAGCACCGCCGTTCCACCCAGACCGAGCGTCCCGAAGATCAGCCATGGACCCATCATCCATCCGATGTCGGTAAACCAAAGCATACGATCGCCGGCGCGCTGATCCATACAGAGCGACGCGTCGATCATCGCTTTTATCGGAAACCCGGCGTGCACGTGAACGACGCCCTTAGGTTTTCCCGTGCTTCCGCTGGTGTACAAGAGCATCATCTGGTCGTTGGCATCGGTGCGCTCGTACGACTCGACGGGACGATGCGTGTCGATCGTCGTTTCCCAATCGAGATCGCGGCCGTCTTGCATCGGCACGTCGATCCGCGCGCGGCGATACATCAGCACGTGCTTGACGCTCGGCGCATCGGCAAGGGCTTCGTCGGCAACCGTTTTCATCGCAACAGGTTTGCCGCGCCGCGAAACGCCGTCGACCGTGAGCAACAGCTTTACTTTCGCGTCGGCAAGCCGCGTCGCCAGCGCTTGCGGTCCGTACCCGGAAAACGCCGGAACGGCGATCGCGCCGATGTACGCCGCGGCAAGCAACCCGATTGCGGTTTCGGGGATGAGCGGCATGAAGATGCCGATCGTGTCGCCCTTTTCGATTCCCAGCGCTCGAAACGCGCCGGCGAGCCGCGCTACCGCGTCGCGCAGCTGCGCGTACGTCAGCGTCTGGACCTTGCCGTCCTCGCCTTCCCAAACGATCGCGCGCTGATCGGCGCGTCCCCGCGCAACCCATCGATCGGTGCAGTTACCGGCCGCGTTGAATTGTGCGTCGACGAACCAGCGCGCGAACGGCTTCCCGCGCGAAAGGTCGAGCAATTCGCGCCAGGGACGATCCCAATGCAGGTCGAGCGTCTCGACCATCGTCTTGTTGAAGGGCCGGATGTCGCGAGCGACGCCTTCCAGGAGCGCCGGATACGAATCGACCCGCATGCGCTCGAGCAGACGCGTGAGGTTCGCTTGCTTTATCTGCTGCTCGCTCGGCTCCCATCGGTATGCCGATTGCGTGGATACGCTCACGCCGCGTCGTTTCGCCTTACCGGATAGGGCGCCTGCGCGGCCTGCGCGAAGGCGCTGCGACTATGGCTATCGCGACGCAAGCAAAATACGATTCCGAAGAAGAGGCGATGATTCTCGACATGGTGCGCACGCTTGTGGCAGAACGCGTCGCACCGCGTGCCGCCGAGATCGACGAACGCGGCGAGTTCCCTTGGGACATCAAGGAAGTCTTCGCGCAAAATGATTTGCTCGGCGTTCCGTTCCCTGCGGAGTACGGTGGTGTCGGCGGCTCCTTCGTCACGTATGTGAAGGTAGTCGAAGAAGTCGCCAAGGCATGCGCTGCGAGCGCGCTCATCATCGCCGTGCAAGAGCTCGGGACGCTGCCGATTATGATCGGCGGGAACGACGAACAAAAACGGCGTTTCATCCCCAAGCTCGCGAGCGGCGAATTCTTATGCGCGTATGCGTTGACGGAAGTCGGCAGCGGCTCGGACGCCGCCGGCTCGATGCGCGCGAAAGCGGTGCGCGACGGCGATTCTTACGTGCTCAACGGAAGCAAGATTTGGATCACGCAAGGCGGCGTGGCGGACGTCGTCACCGTTTTCGCGATCACCGATCCGAGCAAAGGTCCGAACGGCATCAGCGCGTTCTTAGTGGAAAAGGGCATGCCCGGATTCAGTGTCGGAAAGCTCGAGAAAAAGATGGGCATTCGCGGCTCGCCGACGGTCGAACTCAACTTCGTCGACTGTCGCGTTCCCGCGGCCAATTTGCTCGGCGCCGAAGGCGAAGGCTTCAAGATCGCCATGAAAGTGCTCGACAAGTCGCGGCCCGGGATTGCGGCGCAGGCACTCGGCATCGCGCAGGGCGCCCTGGACTATGCCGCGCGCTACGCGCAGGAGCGCATCGCGTTCGGCAAGCCGATCGCGCAGCAACAGGGCATTCAGTTCATGCTGGCCGACATGCGCACCGAGGTCGAATCGGCACGGCTGCTGCTGTACGAGGCGGCTGCCAAGTGCGATGCCGGCGCGCCCGACACCACCGAGTTCGCGGCCATGGCGAAGCTCAAGTGCGGCGACGTGGCGATGAGCGTTACCACCGACGCGGTACAGATCCTCGGGGGCTTCGGATATTCGACCGAGTACCCGGTCGAGCGGATGATGCGCGACGCCAAGATCACGCAGATTTACGAAGGGACGCAGCAGATTCAGCGCATCGTCATCGCTCGCAAGATGGTCGGTAAGGGCCGGTAGATTAAAGGACGGTGAGCCGGCTGCCAGAACGTCGCTGACAAGTCCGACGTCGGCAATGACGCCGACATACTTGTCGTGGAGGGAGGTGTCTCGTTCGCGATGGCAGCCAAGAAGAAAGCCGCTAAGAAAAAGAAGGCCAGCAAAAAGAAAAAGAAGTAGGCTCGAAATTCTAGATTAGAGGACGCTGAGGCCGAGGTCAGGAACGTCCGGTCCTCGGCCCACGTTTAGTCGAGTGCGATGTTTCGCTCGGAGGGGGGTGTCCAAAGCACATGCCAGCCAAGAAGAAAGCGATGAAGAAGAAAGCCGCTAAGAAAGCGAGCAAGAAGAAGTAACTTCACTTCATCTCACCAACGGACTCATTTTATCGAGGCGCAGCCTAGCGGCTGCGCCTCTTTTTCTTCGCCATCTTCTTTTGTAGCGCGCGGGCCCGCAAAGGCGGAGTCGGGCACAGCTTGACGACCGGGCAGCTCTCGCACAGCGGCCACGGAGCCTTGCAGATCGCGCGGCCATGCAGGATCAGCCAGTGACTGACCAGCGACTGTTTGGTGCTCGGCACGATCTTG
>JAFAHZ010000206.1 GCA_019236975.1 Vulcanimicrobiota bacterium
ACGGCCTTGCAGACGGCATCGTCGAGCACGAGGTAGCCGGACGGTTTGACGATCGTGCACTTCGTGGGCGTTCCGCGCTCGTCGACGCTTACTTCGACGGCCGTCGTTCCCTCGGCACCTTCTTCGTAGGCAATTTCCGAAGGACGCGGGACGATCGCGGTTTCCCCGCCGATCGGCATGACGTCGCGTATCAGCGTCGCGGTCGGGAACACTGCCAGCGATTCGGCGCGCGCGGCGGGTGCCGCAGTCGCGCTCGTGCGCAGTGCGGCGATCGACGTCTCGTCGCGCTGCGTCGGAGCCGTCGGACCGGCCGCAACCGTGGTCGCGGCTGCTAACCCGCCGGCAGGCGCCGCTGGCTTCGTTTCCGTTTTTGCGGCGACGACGGGCGCCGGTGCGGGCGCCGCATGAACCGGTGCTTGATGCAGCGTCACAACGTTGTGCACGACGACGACGGTCTGGCGATCGGCCGGAGCGGCGGCAACCGTTTGCGCGGCACGACGCGGCGCGGGAGCGCGGCGTTCGAGCGTCACATGCATGCCGTTATAACTGATGGCGACGGTAGATGCGGGCGGAGCCGGTGCCGTTGCGGGAATGCCGGCCGCCAAGAACGTGTGAATGCCGATCGATGCGACGATGGCAGCCGTAACGCCGGAAATGCCCCAGCGCCAGTGATTGGCGCGCTGGCGATAGCGCGCCACGAGCGCGCTGCGCAAATCCGGTTCCCACGTTTCGGCGTCGCGCGCTTGGGCAACGACGCCCATCACGCGTTCGATGTCGCGCTCGCCGCCCAGCGTCGTCACGCACCGGCCGCAACCGGAAAGGTGGCGCCGGTATTCCTCGCGCTCGGCATCGGTCGCTTCACCCAGCGCTACCGCGCCGGCAAGCACCTCAGCTCGCGCGCACTCCCTAATCATCGTTCCTCCGTCATGATCGATCGTAACATTCGCATCGCACGGCAAACGCGCTGGCGCACCGCATCCGCGGTCGTTCCCAGCATCGCCGCCGCCTCTTGCGACGAATAGCCCGCATAACTCGTCAATAGCACCGCTGCCGATTGCTCGGCCGGAAGACGCTGCAATGCGGCCTGCAGGTCGACCGATGCGGCGCTGCGCTCGTCGATGCGCCACTCACCGCAATCCGGATCGCGATCGAGCGGCAGCATGCGAACGATTTTTCTGCGCCGCATGAACGATATCGCCGCATTAGTCGCCGCGCGATAGAGCCATCCGGCGGTGAGTTCGCGTTCGGGATCGACCTTGAGCATGCGGTACGCCGCTAGGAAGACGTCCTGCGACACGTCGAGCGACGCCTCGGCGTCGCCGATCATCCGGCGCACGTAGCGCGCGATCTTCGTTTGATACTCGCGCACCATCGCCTCGACTCGTGCCTCGGCGACCGCCGTCTCGTTCGTCCGCAGAACGACCTCGTCCACTAAAGGCCCCCTTTTGCACCCTAACGTTCGATACGGGCCGGCCGTGACGCCGCCTCGGCTAGCCGCCGATCTCCGAGAAGGCCCGCATCCGGGAGGCTGCCTCCCCGAGGCGGAGATGGTGGCGCTCCGGCTTGATCAGCATCGCCGAACGCAGCAGCTCGGCCAGCTCGGCGGTCCCGGCCCCGGCGCGCAGCGGGGTCCTCAGATCCAGCGCGTGATCGCCGAAGAGGCACAACCTCAGCCGCCCGTCCGCCCCGAGGCGAACCCGGTTGCAGCGCTCGCAGTAGTCGTGGGAGAGCGGGCTGATGACGCCCACCGCACCGCGGCTGCCCGGCAACGCGAAATAGCGTGCCGGTCCGTTCCCCGGCGGCCCCGCAACCGGCGCGAGCTCGCCGAGCGCCGCGATTCGCTCCAGAATCTCGTCCGACGAGACGTACGTCTGCGCCGATAGCTCGAGGTTCTCGTGCACCGGCATGACTTCGATGAAGCGAACGAAGACGTCCCGATCGCGCGCCAGTGCCGCAAAATCGGCGATTTCGTCGTCGTTGCTTCCGCGCATGACGACGCAGTTGATCTTGACCGGCTTCAGGCCCGCCGAGAGTGCGGCATCGATACCGGCAAGCACGTCGTCGAGCCCCGGACGGCGCGCGATGGTTTCGAAGCGATCCGCGCGCAGCGTATCGAGCGACACGTTCACGCGGCGTAAGCCGGCTGCCGCCAAACTTTGCGCTGCTTGCGCGAGCAGCAGTCCGTTGGTCGAGAGCGCCACGTCGTCGATGCCGGGCACCGCGGCAATGGCTTCGACGAGATGCGACACGTTGCGCCGCAGCAGCGGCTCGCCGCCGGTCAGCCGAATCGCCCGGACGCCGACGCTCGCCGCCGCGCGCACGATGTCGACGATCTCTTCGTACGACAGAATCTCCTCGCGCCGCAGCCACGCCAGTCCCTCTTCGGGCATGCAGTAGACGCACCGCAGATTGCATTTGTCGGTCACCGACACGCGCAAGTACGTAATCGCGCGGTTGAAGCCGTCCGACAACGGAGCTGCGTTAGCGATCAGGTCGACGAGTTGCACTGTCCTGGAGCTTACTGGGCGAAGAGGTCGTCCGAGAGGTTCGGATTGATGGTGTAGTTGTCGATGGTCGACGTAATGTCCGCTACGTAACCCGGCTCCTGGACGTGGCCGGACTGCGACGTGACCAGCAGATTGCCGCCGATGGTCGAGTAGCGGTCGTCCATCTCGGCGTAGCCTCCGTTCGCATAGCTCCAGCGCATCGAACGCACGGTCGCAGTCTTGTCGTCGACGCGAGCATCGATGCGCTCGACGTTGCCTTGCTTGCGCGGTACGAGCCGGAAAGCGGTCGTCGTGCCGTCGTCGGAAACCACCGTCACGGCGTACACTTCCTGCCAGCGCGCCGGGCTTTCGATGTGCGCGTAGAGTTTGTCGAACTGCTGTCCGATCAGCGGAACGCCGCTGGTAAAGACGACTTTCGTTTTGTCGGGTTCCTTGTGATAGTAGGTTCCCGTCAGCGACGCGCTGAGAAATGGAAACGACTTCAACGTAACGTTGGCGTGCAGCGTCGCGGTGAACGCACGCACGTTCGGATTGACGGCCGCCATGCGGGTCAGCAAATCGCCGGCTGCCGGCGACGGTGCGGTCGCGCCCAGGGCCAAGGCGAGGAGTGCGGGCAACGCGAGCTTCATCGATTAACGTCCTTCTCGTAGTGCGGCGCGAATTTCGCCCCGTACGCTTTCATCTTGTTCCGCACCATCACACCGTTGCAACGCTGAGATCGCGCTGGGAGATGCAATTCGACCGAGCGCCCACGCCGCGTGCCCGCGCACCATCGGGTGCGGGTCGCGCTCCAGCGCTTCGCTCAAGGCGGCGACGGCCGACCGGTCCCTCGCATTGCCCAGCGCCACCGCCGCGTTTCGGCGCAGGACGGCGGCCCCGCGCCAGCCCATGGCCGTCTTCCCATAGCGGCGCTTGAACGTTCCGCTGCGCAAACGCAGTAGCTCGAGTAACGGCGGTGCGGCGCACTCGTCGTCCAGCGGCAGGTTGTCGCCGCCGTGGGACATGCCGGCTATTCGCGTCGGCGGGCAGACGGTTTGGCAGAGGTCGCATCCCCACACCCACGTCCCCACGAGCGCGCGCAGCTCGCGTGGAATACCGTCGGTGCGCTGCGTCAGGTCGGAGATGCACCGGGTCGCGTCGATCGTGTAATCGCCGCGCAGCGCGCGCGTCGGGCAGGCGTCGACGCAGCGCGTGCAGCTTCCGCACGTTTTGCGCAGCGGTTCGTCGGCCGGAAGTGCCAGCGTCGTAACGATTTCGCCCAAGAACACGAACGATCCGGAACCCGGCGCTATAAGGTTGGTATGTTTGCCGATCCAGCCTAAGCCCGCGCGTGCCGCGAAGGCGCGCTCCGCAATCGGGCGCGTATCGCAAGCGATCGCCGTCACGCAGCTGCCCGCTGCCGCATCGATGGCGCGCGCGACGTCGTCTAACACCGCGCGCACGCGCCGGTGATAATCCGCCGACCACGCGTAGTTTGAAACGCGTCCGCGCAGGGGCCGTTCGGCGCGCGGCGGCGTCGCGTAGGAAAAGGCGATGCAGACGACCGACTTCGCTCCGTCGAGCAGTTCTGCGGGATCGGCCGCCCGCTGCGCGTAAGCGTCGTCGTAGCCCCACGTCGCAAAATCTCCGCGCGTAAAGGCTTCGCGCATGCGGTCCTGCGATGCGCGGTCGGCAAAAGCGTCCGTTACGCGCACGGCGGCCGCGCCGAGCGCGAGGGCTTTATCGACCGCGAGCGCTTTGATGCGCCCGCCGTCGCCGTCCGCCGGCGTCATAGCGTCGCCAGCGGTCCCGGTTTGCCGCGCGGAAAGGCGGCATCGATGCGCGCGACGTCGCCCGCGTCGAGCACGAGGTCCCCGGCTCCGGCATTTTCCTCAACGTGCGCGAGCTGCGCCGCCTTCGGAATCGTAAACACGTTTTCGGCGCGCGTCAGAAACGCGAGAATCACTTGGCGCACGGTCGCCCCATGCTTTCGCGCAACCGTATCGAGCGCTCCGCCTTCTTCGGCATCGCGCGCAAACCGCCGGCGGCCAAACGGCGTGTACGCCACGATCGCGATTCCGCGATCGCGTGCGGTCGGTATCAGCGCGTGCTCGGGACCGCGCTCGTGCACGTGATACAGCACCTGATTGCACGCCAGCGGTACGGCGCGTACGTACGAAGCCGCCTCTAGCATCTCGGCTGTGTCGAAGTTGCTAACGCCGACGAACCGCGCCTTGCCTTGCTCGACGAGCGTTTCCAACGCGCGCATGGTGTCTTCCAGCGGATGCTCGCTCGGCCAGTGCAGCAGATAGAGGTCGACGTAATCGGTCCCTAGCCGCCGCAAACTGCGCTCGGCCGCCGCGATCGTTCCTTTATAGGTGGCATTCGAGGGCAGCACCTTGGTCGTGAGGAACAGCCGGGTGCGGTCGAGCGCCGCGATAGTTTCCCCCACGAGGGCCTCGACGCGGCCGGCCCCGTACATCTCGGCGCTATCGATGTGCGTCATACCGAGCTCGATGCCGCGCAAAAGCGCTCGTTTGGCTTGCGCCATTCGCGGCCCGCTCTCGGGCGCGTCCCACGTTCCTTGCCCGATGACCGGCACCTCGACGCCGGTGCGCGCAAATGCTTTTCGCCGCATCGAACCTTCCGCTAAAAAAAGTCGAAATCGGCGCGCTGCGCCGCATACGCGAGCAAACCGCCGCGCAGATGCTGGAGCCGCGTAAATCCGGCATCGCGAAGACGTCGCACCGCCCACAGCGACTTGGCACCCACGCGGCACGCGACGACGTAACGCCGGGCGCTGTCCAGCTCGTGCATGCGCGCTTCCAGCTGCGTCGCCGGCATCGCGATGGCGCCGTCGACCGATCCGAGCACCGCTTCGTGCGGCTCGCGCACATCCAGCAGCACCGCGTCCCTCAGCGCGTCGTCGAGCCGCTCCGGAGCGATCTCCTCGACGTCTCCGGTAAGCGGCTCGTCGTCTTCCTCGAGAACGGCGTCGCGGATTGCCGGCTCGTCGCCGCAGAGCGCGCAATCGCGATCGCGCTCGAACCGCACCTCGCGAACGCGCGCCCCGAGCGCGTCGATCAACAGCAGCCGGCCGCGCAGCGGCTCGCCGATGCCAAGCAGAAGTTTGAGTGCTTCTGCGGCTTGAAAGGAACCCACGATCCCCGCGAGTACGCCGAGGACGCCGCCCTCCGCGCACGTCGGTACGGTACCGGCCGGTGGCGCAGACGGATACAGGCAGCGATAACAGGGACCACCGGCTCCGAACACGCTGACTTGGCCGTCGAAGCGAAAAATCGACGCGTAGACGTCGGGACGCCCTTCGATGGCGCAGGCGTCGTTGATCAAATAGCGCGTGGAAAACCGGTCGGTGCAGTCCAACACGAGATCGTACAGCCGGACCAGATCGCGCGCATTACTTTGGTCGAACCGAATCGCGATCGCGTCGATCGCAATGTCGGGATTGAGCGCGTGCAGGTGCCGTGCCGCTACCGTCGCCTTACTGCTGCCGACGTCTGCCGTCGTAAAAAGCGTTTGACGCTGCAGATTGGTTACGTCGACCGTGTCGTCGTCGACGATGCCAATGCGCCCGACGCCGGCAGCGGCGAGGTACTGCAGCGCGGGCGAACCCAACCCGCCCGCACCGATGACCAGCGCGCGCGAGCTCGCGAGCCGTTCTTGACCGGCGAGTCCGACTTCCGGAATGAGCAAATGGCGGCTGTAGCGCCGCAGCGCGCTACGGCCGGCGAGCGTTACGCTCGCGGATGACGCTCGTTCAGCCACTGCAGCACCGCGCTGCGGGCGTTCTCCGCAGCGTAGGTGTGATCGCTGTCGATCGTGTCGATCCATTTGGGCTCGGGCGCGCGATCGTAGAGTTCTTGCACGCTGCGAGGATTCACCATTCCATCGCGTTTTGCCGCCAAGTACAGGGCCGGACGGCCTGCCAGGCGTGGCAGCTCGGCGTCGTACCGCGCGTCGATACCGGCGACCAGTTCGGGCAAGCTGACGCCTACCACGTACGACGAGCGGAAGTCGGTGGCGCCCGCTTTTTGGAGCGCCGTCAGCGAGGTCGGACGTCCGTAGCCCGTGGTAATGGCGATCGTTCCCAGGATGCGCTGGTCGGCTGCGGCAGTGAAGATCGCGGTCATGCCGCCCATGCTGTGCCCCATGGTGTAGACCGGTTGAGCGTCGCGCTCGCGCGCGAATGCGACCACCGCGGACATCGCGTCGACGCAGTCGTCGACGCCGCGCAGCGTACCGCCGCTGGCTCCGAGTTTGTGTCCCGGAAAGTCGAGGTTGTAGACTTCAAAGCCGTGACTCGCTAAGAATCCGCAGAGAAAATCCAAATTCTGCTTGCTCGACGAGTAGCCGTGTCCGGCGACGATCGAAATACCGCGCGCGCGGCGCGGCGCGTAGTGCAGGAGCGCGACGCGATTGCGTTCGGCCTCGACGACGTGCAGCGCGACGTCACTCACGGCACGCGTTGGCTTTCCATTCGCCGCCGCCGCCGGCGTACAGCTCCTTCTTCCAAATCGGCGCGCGCCGCTTGAGTTCGTCGATGGCGTATTCGCAGGCGTCGAAGGCTTCGCCGCGATGCGGCGCCGCGACCGCGACCGCAACGGCCACCTCACCGACGTCGAGCGATCCAACGCGGTGCGCGATCGCCATCTCGATGTCGCCGAAGCGGTGACGGGCCTCCGCCTCGATCGCCGCAAACTCGGCCAGCGCCATCGCCGCGTGCGCCTGGTATTCCAATCCCATTACCGGGCGCCCGTCGTCGGCGCGATCGCGTACGATGCCCAAGAACGTCACGACGCCGCCGCAGCGTTCGGCGCGGACTGACGCTTCCAGCGCCGCTACGTCAATCGGCCGATCGAAAATGCGGTGCAATCGGTTCAGCCGCCGCCGACGGGCGGCAGCAGCGCGAGCTCGTCGCCGTCCGCGAGCGGCTCGTCGAAGTCGACGACGCGCCCGTTGCGTGCGGTCCGCGTGGACGCCGCCAGTGCGCCGAGTGCCGGCGCGCGCGCAACGAGACACTCCCAGGCGTCGCGCACGCGCGCGCCGGCTGCAATCGGGAGTTCTGCTTCACGGCCGACGAGGTCGGCGACGCGTGCGAACGCAACGACGCGCACGCGCGCGCTCACGCGCTCTTCTCGCGCGGTTCGGAGCGGCCGAGCACGTATCGTTCGATTGCCTGCGCGACCCCGTCTTCGTCGAACCGGGCCGTAACGCGTCCGACCGCCTGGCGAACTTCGGGAAGCGCGTTCGCCATCGCGATGCCGGTGCCGGCCCATTGCAGCATCGGTACGTCGTTGCGCGAATCGCCGATGGCCAAGACGGCGTTCGCCGGAATCTCGAGATCCCGGCAAAGGCGTTCCAGCGCGTTTTTCTTCGTCGCTTCCGGGCTCGTGACCGCACACTCTTCGAAATCGCCCCACACTTCGTATTTAAAGTGCAGCGGTACGCCGGAAAACGCCGCACGCATCGCTTCGACCGACTCGCGCCCCAGGAAACGCAAAAACGTCGGCGCTTCGTGCAGCACGTCGACGAGCGAATGCACCTCGCGCCAGTGCGGGCCGCGCATATCTTCCATGTACAGATGGCTGCCGGCCAGCCGGTAAAATATTTCCTGCGCGTAGACGGCGACGTTGAGCCGGTGATGCTGCGCGTACTCGATCATAGGAACTGCGTGCGCGAGCGGGACGGGAATGTGGCCCAGCGTACGTCCTGCGATGAAATCTTTGGTCAGGGCGCCGTGCGCGCAAATCGCCGGCAAGCTAAGGTGCAGCTCGCGCACGATGCGCGCCGTTGCGTCGGTTCCGCGTCCGGTAACGAGCACGACGCGGACGCCGGCTTCGAGTGCGGCGCGAATGGCCTGCCGGTTTGCCGGTGAGATGCCGTCGTCGAGATCGAGAAGGGTTCCGTCGAGGTCGAGCGCGATGAGGTCGATGGCAGGCAGCACTACGTTCACTATAGCACGATCCAGGTGCGACGTTTGGCGGAATCGAAGCGTTATTCGTCGTGATGAACGCGTTGCGAATCGTCCTTGCGTTGGCGCTGAGTGCAACCGCCCTGCCGGCCGCCGCGGCGAGTTCTTGCACGCAAGAGACGTTGACCGTGCGCGGCACTCCCGTCACGATCGGCTACTGCGTCAACGGGTCCCCGCGTTCGGCGGGCGGCGACGAAGTCGTCGTCCCGGTGGTCGCGTCGTACAACGCGGCGGGCGCTTCGTTCAGCCGTTCTGCCGAGTTGCACTTCGTCGCCGGCGAGCGCGTTTCGCGAGTCATCGAGGACCTTGATCTCGCCAAAGTGGGGCTGCAGGGCACCTTGCACCTGACCCTCGCCTATTCGGCCGGCCTGGTCCATATCGAAGGCGCCCTCTTGACTCCGGGCGCCGTCACGATAAAGTAACCGGGGGCGCCCTCGGCGCAACCTTTTTCCCAACGGGGTATTCTCAGGGTACGATGCGGCGGCGATACATCGCGTTCAACAGTTCCAAGATTCCAGACGGCTGTCGATAGGAGAGTCTGCTTTTCATATGGCTTGTACGGCCACGTCGAACCTCACGGCTCGAGAGCAAGCGCACCACCTCTACGATGCGATACCGCCCGGTCTCTTCCGGGTAGAAAACGAAAACGAACGTATCGCTTGGCGCGTCAGCCCCGAGCCGTTTGCATTGACCGCGGCGCAGTTGGGCGAAATCGAACGCCTCGGAACCGACCTCCTTGCCTTCTATCGCGCGCTCAACGGATTGTACAATCGCAGCGCGCGCGGCACCGCACCCGCGTTCATCGCCGAATATCTCGATCGCGGCAAGCCCGAGCAAATCGTCAAACTGGCGCGCCAAAACCGCTTCAAAAGCGACGTGCCCGGCGTCCTTCGCCCGGATTTGATTCTCACCGACGACGGGTTTACGGCAACCGAGCTGGATAGCGTACCCGGAGGCATGGGCTTCGTCGGCGCTACGACCGAAGCGTACTGCCAAGTCGGCATCGAAAGCGCCGGCGGAAACGACGGCATCCCCAAGGGTTACGCATCGATGCTGCGCTACGTTACCGGTGTCGAAAAACCGACGGTCGCGATCGTCGTATCCGAAGAATCGCGCGACTACCGCGCCGAGATGGCGTGGCTCGCCGGTACGCTGCGCCGTTTGGGCCTGGCGAACGCGTGGCTGCGCGCGCCGCAAGAAGTTTTCTTCACCGAAGACGGCCTCTTCATCCGTCACGAGGACGGACGCGAGGAGCGCATCGACGCGCTCTACCGGAACTTCGAGCTCTTCGATCTGCTGAACGTTCCCAAACAGGAACTCATGCTCTATGCCGCCCGGCACAATCGCGTGCGCATCGTTCCCACGCCGAAAGCCAACCTCGAGGAGAAGCTGTCGTTCGCCCTCTTTCACCACTACGCGCTCGCGCGATTGTGGCAGGAAGAGCTTGGAAAGGAGCGCTTCGAGCGGCTGCGCGCGCTTTTCCCGAAGACGTGGGTCATGGATCCGCGCCCGCTCCCGCCGCAGGCGGTCATCGCCGGTCTCGAAGCCGGCGGCGCGCCGATCTCCGATTTTCGTAAGCTCGTCGATCTCGGCAAGAGCGAACGCGATTACGTCGTCAAACCGTCGGGCTTCTCCGAACTCGCTTGGGGTTCGCGCGGCGTAAAGATCGCAAACGATCTCACCAAAGAAGAGTGGACCGCGACGGTCGACACGGCGCTGGCCTCCTTCGACAAAGTACCGTACATTCTGCAGCGCTTCCATAAGGGCAAGCGCATTCGCCAGCAGTACCTCGATCGCGAAAGCGACGAGATCCGGACCTTCGACGGCCGCGTCCGCTTGTGTCCGTACTACTTCGTCACGGGCGAAGAAACGGTCGTGCTCGGCGGCATTCTCGCCACGATCGCACCCGCGGACAAGCGTCTCATCCACGGCATGACCGACGCCGTCATGACGAGCTGCGTTCTCTCCCCGGACGAACCAACGGATTAAAACGAGAAAGGCTGCGACCCGGAGGCGCGCACGCCTCCAGGTCGCTTGACCCCTCCCAGGTACTCGAACTGCTTCTTACAGTCGAGATCTTTTGTGTTTAGTACTCCATGTAGAACGTGACTGGCGGCAGCTGCGAGGCATCGTAGTAAGCG
>JAFAHZ010000143.1 GCA_019236975.1 Vulcanimicrobiota bacterium
GGTGGAAGCGCGGACAAAATCGTCGCGCCGTAGCGCGTCGATGCGGCGCGGCCGTCGAGGAGCGCGACGACGCCGCGATCGGTGCCGCTGCGGATGAGGCGCCCGAATCCCTGTTTCAAGCGTACGGTAGCGGCCGGAATCATGTAGTTTTCGAAGCCGTCCAACCCGCGCGCTTCCATCGCGGCGATGCGCGCCATGACGAGCGGATCGCTTGGCGTTGGAAACGGCAGGCGATCGATGATGACGCACGAAAGCGCGTCGCCGGCAACGTCGATACCTTCCCAAAACGTTCCGGTGGCAAAGAGCACCGCGTGCGGCGTGCGCCGGAACCATTCGAGCAGATGCGCGCGCGGCAACTCACCCTGCAGCTGGATCGGAAAGGCGATCCGTTCGCGCACGAGTGCGTAGACCTCGCGCAAGCGCGCGTACGACGTAAACAGCACGAACGCGCGTCCTCGCGTCCGGTCCAGACACTCTTCGACGAGCGGCGCCGCACGCCGCGCGAACTCGGACGACTTCGGATTGACGTTGGCCGGCGCAATGAACAATCGGGCTTGCCGCGCGTAGTCGAACGGTGACGGCGCGACCAGCTCCTGCGCGTCGTCGAGCCCGAGTGCCCGCCGCAAAAAGGTAAAATCGCCGCCTACCGACAGCGTCGCGCTCGTCAGCACCACGCTTTGCGTATGCGAGAACAGCGTCGCGCGCAAGAATCCCGCGACGTCGTGCGGCGCGCAGTTGACCGCGTAGCGGCCGTCGCCCTCGCCGCGCTCGACCCACGCGATCGCATCTTCCGAGCGCGTTTGCGCGCGATCGATCGCGGCCGAATGCGCCACGACGCCGCGCATCGCCAGCTCGCGGCGCCGTTCGGCTTCGGCATCGTTCTCCGGCTTGCGCTTGAGCGCGCTGTGCCAGTTGGCGAACAGCCAGTTCTCCAAGCGGTAGAAGTGATCGCGCAGAGCGTCGAGCGCGGGGCCGGCGTCGTCGTTTGCGGCGAGCGGATACCGGTCGCCGGGAACGCGCGCGAGCGACGATTCCAGCGCGCGGATGCTCTCGTCCAGTTGGGCGTCGAAGGACGCCGGCAAGTCGTACACGCGATGGAGCTTGCGCAGCATGCGGCCGACGGTCGCGCGCGAGACGGTCGCGGTAAGCGCGTCGGTCGCCCACCGCTCCGACTGGTGTGCTTCGTCGAGCACGGCGACGTCGTACGGCGGAAGCAATCCACCCCCCATCGCGAGGTCGAGAAAGAACAGCGCATGATTGACGACGACCAGGTCGGCGTACTTCGCTTCGTCGCGCTTCTTGAAGAAAAAGCAATCGTGAAAGCGTTCGCAGAACTCGCCGACGCAGTCGTCGGCGTCGGCGTCGAGCAGTTCCCATTCGTCGCCTTTGGGCACGAACGGCAGCTCGGCGCGATCGCCCGTCTGCGTTGCCGCTCCCCACTCCCACAGTTCCTGTAAGGCGCGCGACGGTGCGACGAGCTTGTCGGCGCGCATGCGTTCGAGCTTTTGCTTGCAGAGATAGTGATTGCGGCCTTTGAGCAGCGTGACGCGCAGCGGCTCGTCGAGCGCGCGCTGGACGAGCGGAATGTCTTTGGTGACGAGCTGCTCCTGCAGCGCGATCGTGCCGGTCGACAGCACGACTTTCTTTTTGCTGCGGATGGCCGGAACCAGATATGCGAGCGACTTTCCGACGCCCGTGCCCGCCTCTACGACGGTGTGAACGCCTTCGAGGATGCCGCGTTCCACGAGTTGCGCCATCTGCACTTGACCGGGGCGCGCCTCGAAACCGGGCAGTGCGCGCGCAATCGGACCGTCGGAACCGAAGACGTCGTCGATCGTCGACGCCGTCACAGTGGCGTCTGCCGGTCGCGCGGCGACTGATACTCCGTTTCGAGTGCGCTTCCGGTGTTTGCGTCGACCACGACGGGCTGCACGCGCCGCGGCGGATAGAAGATCGCGAAGGTGATAATGAAGCCGGCGAGCAGCCCCGCAATGTGCGCCTGCCAGGAAATAGATCGCACCGAAAACGTCATGATGAGGTTGATGACCAAGATGCCGACGTTATCGCGCACCAGCTGCATGCCGGGGCGACCCAGCTTGAACCCGATCGCAAAGAGCGCGCCGAACAGTCCGAAGATCGCACCGCTCGCACCCAGTGTCGGAACGTCGGGCGCGCTGAAAAAGACGACGCCTAGGCCCGAGGCCACCAGCGACAGGACGTAGACGAAGAGCATCCGGCCCGGTCCCAAGGCGTACTCGATGAAGCGGCCCAAGAACCACAGCGACAGCATGTTGACGCCGAGATGCAGCAACCCCATGTGCAGAAACCCGGCGGTGACGATTCTCCACCATTGCCCGTTGGCGAGCACGAATGCTGGGACGAGCGCGCCGCCGAGAAAGATGCGATCGACGTTGCCGCCGCCGCCGTAACCGAGCATTCCCGGCCCCGCAACGTAAATTTCCCAGATATAACCGATGAGGTTGAGCACGATGAGCGCACGCGTGATCATGGCTGGTCGTTCACCATGACCATGCGCGCGAGCTCGAGCGAGATCGCATGGGACTTTCCGTCGAACGCGACGGTAACCGGACCTCCGAGCGGCGCTTTATCGACGACCTCGAGCTGCACTCCCGGACGTAAGCCGACCTCACCCAAGTAGCGCAGCATCTCGGGAATCTCTTCCGTAACGCCGCTGACGACGATACGACGGCCGGCATCGACTTGCGCCAGCGGAATGCCGATACGGACGGGATCGCTCAAATCGCGCGGCGGAATCGGCTGCCCGTGCGGACACGTTTGCGGATCGCCGAGCAGCGCGATAAGCCGGTCCTCGACGCGCTGGGAGATCGCGTGCTCGAGCATACAGGCTTCGGAGTGCACTTCGTCCCACGGCATCCCTAAGACGTCGGTCAACAGTCGTTCGGCCAAACGATGGCGCCGCAACACGTTGACCGCAACTTGCAAACCTTTGCGCGTCAGCTTCACTTCGCCGCGCGCACCATACTCGACGTAGCCGTCTTTGTCGAGCTTCTTGAGCATGCCTGAGACCGATGCGGCGGCAACGCCGAGCGACGAAGCCAACCCCGACGTCGTCACGCCCGGGCCTTCACGCTCGAGACGGTAGACGGCCTCGAGATACTCCTCGATCGACTCGGCGAAATGGCTATGGCCGGACATGCCGGTCCTCGCTTCTGCGGCTCACGGCCGCATGCATTGTCGCTTTGGCCGCGGAATCGGCGAAACTTGCATCGATCGCGTTGCGGACGAAGCGTTCCAGCGCCTCGCTCCCCGCGACCGATTCCACCAGCGCGTACTCGCGCTCGATCGACGTTCCGAACATCGCCGGATCGTCGGCATCTATGGTCACACGGCAGTCCGCCTCGTCGAAGGCGGCGAACGCGTCGCGATCGCGCAGCGCCGCACCCGTCAGCACGTTGGACGTCGGACAAATCTCGAGCGCGATTCGGCGGTGGGCCAAATCGGCGACGAGCGCGGGATCGTGAATTGCCGCGATGCCGTGACCGATTCGTTCGGCCTTCAACACGTCGATCGCGGCGCGCACGCTGCGTGCGCCGGCAGCTTCGCCCGCGTGCGCGACGCAGCGCAACCCCTGCGCGCGCGCGAACGCGAAGGCTTCCTCGAAGAGCTCGGGCGGAAAGCGCGCCTCATCTCCTCCAAGACCCACGCCGACGACGTCGAGATCCATCAAGCCGGCGGCGAGGTGCGCCGTTCGCATGGCGCGCTCCGCGCCGAAGTTGCGCGTCAGATCGACGATGAGCTTGAACGTCGCCTGCGATCGCGCGGCACGCAACCGATCCACGATGGCTTCGAAGCAGGCGCGCACGTCGAGATCCTTGTTGAAGAACGTCCAGACCGACGGCGAAACGAACAGCTCGCCGTACATGACGTGCTGCGCGAGCGCATCCTCCACGAACTCGCTCGCCAGCCGGGCGTAGTCGTCCGGCTCGGCGAGAGCTCGGCTGGCGGCCGCGAAGGCCAGCAGAAACTCGGCGAAGTTTTCGAAGCGGTAGGGATTTGCGGGATCGACGCGCTCGGGCGGCTCGTCGACGAAGGCCCCGCCTTCCGAGGACGCCGGCCGGTAGCGCAGCGGCACGCCGTGCTTGGCGGCCAGCTCCACGAACGTTTTCGCGCGCAGCGTGCCCTCGAGATGGCAGTGCAGGTGGACCTTCGGAATCGCCTCCGCCAGCGGCATGATCGCCGCTTTCGCGCTACCCGCGACGCGGGGCCTTGCAGGGGCGCAACCGGGCTCGTAGTATTAGGGTTGGTCTCATCGCGGGGTGGAGCAGTCCGGTAGCTCGTCGGGCTCATAACCCGAAGGTCGCGAGTTCAAATCTCGCCCCCGCAACCATTTACGGATCCGCTTGCATCAACAGCAAGCGGATCCGTTTGTTTATGCTTTCCAAAGACGAAGCGCGGCGCTTAGCGTTGCTGGCGCAAGGTTTTTACGATCCCATTCCGGCCAAGCCGGCGGGCGCGGCTTTGAATCGGGTGCTGCAGCGCGTCGGCATCTTTCAAATCGATAGCGTCAACGTGCTGGTGCGCTCCCATTACCTTCCGCTCTTCTCGCGAGTCGGTCCCTATCCGATGACCCTACTGCGCGACGCGGCGTGGGGGCCGCGATCGAAGCGCCGGCTCTTCGAGTACTGGGCGCACGAGGCGTCGCTGATTCCGCTCGAGCTGCGCCCGCTCTTTGCGTGGCGCATGCAACGCGCTCGCGATGGCTACGGCACGTGGAAACGGGTGGCCGCCATCCGCCGCCGCAAAGCCTTCGTCCAATCGGTCCGCAAGCGTATCGAGGACGAGGGCCCCGCAACGGCGTCGTCGTTCAAAGACGCGCGCGGACGTGGTTCGTGGTGGGGCTGGAGCGACGTGAAGATCGCGCTCGAGTACTTGTTCTGGTCGGGCGAGCTGACGACCGCCAAGCGTACGACGAGTTTCGAGCGCGTCTACGACCTTCCGGAACGCGTCTTTGGCGAAGCGGTGCTAACGGCGCGCATTCCTTCGGCGGACGAAGCGCATCGGCAGCTGGTGCTGCGCGCGTTACGGTCGATGGGCGTCGCAACCGAATCCGACCTGCGCGACTACTTTCGCCTCGACGTCGCCGGTGCGCGCGCCGCACTGCACGATCTGCTCGACGCCGGAGCGATCGTCGCGACGAGCGTCGACGGCTGGAAACAGCCGGCGTACGTTTTGCCGGACGCGCGAATTCCGCGCAAAGACCCGCAGCGCACGGCGCTGCTATCGCCCTTCGATTCGCTCGTCTGGAAACGCGATCGCGCGCATCGCTTGTTCGACTTTCACTACCGCATCGAGATCTATACTCCGGCGCACAAACGCATTCACGGCTACTACGTGTTGCCGCTCCTGCACGACGGGAAACTCGTCGGGCGCGTCGACCTCAAAGCCGATCGCGAGAGCGGCAGGCTTGTCGTCAAAGGCGAGCACTACGAATCCGGCGTTTCCAGCAAGCAGCTGCGCGAGGCCCTAGGCGAACAGCGGCAGGCGCTTGCCGTTTGGCTGGGGCTTGATTCGGCCGAGCGGTGACCGGGGTACATGGGGGGGGTGGACGCGCGCGGCGACGCGCATGATTTCCCGGTCGTCGTGATCGGGGGATCGGCGGGCGCCCTGGATCCCCTCCAAAAAATTGTGTCGGACTTGCCGGCCGACTTCGGCGCAGCAGTTTTCGTGACGACGCACGTCCCGCGCGACGCGGTACCGGCGCTGCCGCACCTGCTCGGACGAGCGGGGCCGCTGTTTGCGACGCATGCGATCGACCGCGCGCCCATCGCACCTGGTCGAATCGTCGTCGCGCCGCCCAACCGTCATCTCCTTCTCGCCGATGGCGTCATGCGCGTGATCGACGGACCGACGGAAAACGGCAGCCGTCCGTCGATCGACGTCACGTTTCGCAGCGCGGCCGCAGCATTTGGTTCGCTGGCGTGCGGCATACTGGTCTCCGGAACGCTCGACGACGGCGTTGCGGGCATGATTGCCATTCACGAAGCAGGCGGAACGACGTTCGTTCAGGCTCCCGACGACGCACTCTTCCCCGAGATGCCTCGCCACGCGCTCGATAGCGGAGCGATCGATCGCGCTTTGCCTGCCCACCAAATGGGCCGCGCGCTCGAGGCGTGGCTGCAGGAATTCCGCGATCGGCCCGAGGAGTCGCCGCCCCCGCCGTTAGACGAGCGCGAAGCGGGCGACCCCTCCGTCTTCACGTGCCCGGATTGCGGCGGCACGCTGTGGGAAGTCGACGACGAAGCCGTGCTGCGTTTCCGGTGCCGCGTCGGCCATGCCTACTCCACCGAAAGTATGCTCGATTCTCAGGGTCAGGCGCTGGAATCGACGCTTTGGGTAGCGGCGCGCGCGCTCCAGGAGCGGCACGACCTGCTCGTGCGCGTTGCGAGCCGTGCCGTGGAGGGCAGTCTTCCCACGGTGGCTCGCCGCTTCGAGGTGAAGGCGCGCGAGGTGCGCCAGCACATGACTCGCTTGGAAGCGGCGATCGCATCCCTCGCCGAGCCCACCAACAGCCGCTCGACCGAGGCGTCTTAACCGAAACCTGCTGTAATCGAAGGGGACGCTCGGCGGCTCCGTAGCGTATACAGAACGTATGGATCGGCCACGCTTGCCTTGGCATCTCTTTTGTATCGTCATGGCGGTGGCCGTGTTGGCTGCCTGCGCGGCGCACGGTGCGCTGCCGGCAGCGCCCGACATGCGCCTCGATCGCTCTACCGCCGTTCCGGGCGCCGTCGCGGCGGACCGCGGCCGCCGTGCGCCGAGCGCGCCCGTGCGCGTCCTGCTCGTGCTGCATCGCAACCACGAAGCGGAGCTCGTCAAACTCGTCGACGCGCTGAGCGATCCGCACTCGCCGCAATTTCGCCGATTTCTCACGACCGCCGAGTTCGTGCGCCGTTTCGCACCGCCGCCGCAGCAACGCGTCCGTGTGGTTGCAGCGCTGCATCGTGCGGGATTTTCGAGCATCGCCGTTTCGCCCGACGGAACGCTGGTCGACGCCGTTGCCTCGTCGGCCGCCGCCGAGCGCTTCTTCGGCACGCAGATTCACGACTTCGTGCAAGCGCAGTATGGCGTGCGGTACGCCAACGTTCGGCCGGTTCGTCTTCCGCGCGCGATCGCGCCGCTCGTTCGCGACGTCGAGCTCAATACGATCGTCTACGCGCGTGCCGACGCCGTCCCGATGCCCGACGTCCAGCCGACCGTGCAAGTGATTCAAAACGGCGGATTCGAGCACCATCTGCAACATTGGAAAGCCTGCGACGCAGTCGCGATTTCGCGCGAACATCCGTATCAGGGCAAATACAGCGCGCTGATCGGGTCGACGTCGCCTTCGGCCGGAAACGTCAAAGGCTTGCAAGCCGTCTGTCAGCAGATCACGATTCCGCAGCACGCGGTACTGCGCGCGCACACGTACAGCGTGTCCAATCTCAAGGTGACGTCGCAAGGCTACCAAGAGATCGGCTTTATGCGCGCGCCCGGAAAAGTAGCGATCGTGCTGCGCAGAGAAATTGAGAACGCGCCGCACTGGGAGCACCAAGCGTGGCAGCTCGATTCGCTAGCAGGCCGCACCCTCTACGTCTTCTTCGCCGTTGCGGGCAACGGTCAAAAACGGCTCTACG
>JAFAHZ010000201.1 GCA_019236975.1 Vulcanimicrobiota bacterium
CGCCGTCGGCGCGATCCCGAAACCGAATTATTCCGAGGCCGCGACGTCAACGCTCGTCGTGGAAACCGTCCGTTCGACGTCGACGACCATTGCAACGCCGGCGCCGCTGTCGCCGCCGTCTGAGCTGGAACCCGCTGCCGCGGCGGTGATTACTGCAATCGCCGCAGCCGTCGAAGGCGCGCAGGCTGCTCCCGCGCGGCCGGCTCAAGCGCCAGTTGCGCCCGCGATGAGGCCGGCTGCCGCTTCACCTGCACCCGCGACATTCGCAGAGCCGGCGATTCCGCCGCCCGCGCCGGAGATCTCGCTAAATCCGTTCGGCCTTCCCGACACGCAGCAAACGGCCGCACCGCGCGCGCCTGCGTTTGCGCGCACCGCACCGGCAACCGCCGCCGATCATCCGCCATTCGGCGCACCGTTCCCGGTGCCGCCAGCGCCGGATGCTGCGCCGTTTACGCCGTCAACAAGTCCAACCGTCCCGGGTTGGACGTGGGAACCGCCTGAAGACGATCTCTCAGGAGGCTGAACCGCGCACGCGCGCGATTTGCGCGCGATAATATTCCAGGCTCAGCGCAATCGAAGCCGTCGCGAGCGATGCTCGCTGCGCCAACGGCGCGAGCGCTTGTAACGCGGCGGCAGCGCGCTCCGCGTCCGTGCGCGCGATTCGCGCGTGGGTAATCATGCCGGGCGGAATGATGCGTTTGGCACGATTGGATAACGCGCGCGCGCGCATTGCGGCGCCCATCGCGACAATTGCCGCGGCGCCAAACGCAAAAATACACGCGCTTGCGAAAGAAATCGCGATCGCAAATTCGAGCGCGCCGGCCGTCACGTCTTAGGCCGCCGCGGTATCGCTTTTTTTCGGCGTGTCGCTCTTGGCCGGCTCGGTCTTGGATTCGCTGGCCGGCTTGTCGCTGGCCGGCTTGTCGCTGGCCGGCTTGTCGGCAGCCGCGCTTTCTGATTTCTCGCTTTTGCCTTTTGAGCTGCGCGAATCGGTTACGTAAAAGCCGGATCCCTTGAACACGATCGGCGCCGCGCTAAAGCGGCGCTGCAGCGGCGTTCCGCACTGCTCGCATTGCAACTCCGGACGCTCGTCAAAACCATGGCGAACGTCAGTGGAGTGCCCGCATTTCGGGCATCCGTATTCGTAGAGGGGCAAGCCTCGATCTCCTTAAGGGTGGTCGTTCCCAGTATACGTGGCCCTAGCAGTTAACGTCAATGACTGCTAACCCGCCGGCAAAAGCACGGCGGTTTCGGAAGGGTCGCCTTCGTATTCGACCAGGCCCTTGAAATGCAGTAGCGAGTCAGCCAGCTGCGCCTCGAGCCGCCGCCGGGCCGTCATGCGATCGAGCAGTGCCGAAAAGAGGCCGCCGTAGGTCGGATAGTCCACGCGCACGACCAATTTGGAACGGGCGGTTTTGCCCTCGATGCGCATGTCGATTCGCCGGCGCACCGAGAACGCGCCCACAAGAGAAACGATGTAGCCGTCGACGAGCCGGTCGACCTCGTAGAGCTCTTCTTCCTCGCCCGGAATCGACGAACGGATCGCCACTTCGTCCCCGACGCCCAGCGGCTTTGCCGGCTCGAGCCGGCGCGCGCTTCGCAAGAACGAGAGCCAAACGGGCCACTTCTCGACGGCGCAGAGCAGTTCGAAGGCAGTTGGGGCGGGAACGGCAAGGTCTGCACTTTGGTGCAGCGATCCGGCGCTGTGTTCGCCGGACAACGACGCGGCCATTGGCCGGTCTGCTTCGCCACTATATGTTGTGGTCCTTCGAAGTGCGCTCCCTAGGGGTAGTAGCTAATGAGCCAAAATGCGGCCTTCGCCGCCCGCGCGCGCGAACGCAACAAGTGTGGCGATGCCGACCGGAAACGCGCGCTCGTCGATACGAAATTTCGGGCTGTGCCCCGAGTGGGTGATGCCTGCGGCCTCATTGCGGATCCCCAAACGGATCAACAATCCCGGAGCACGCTGGGCAAAGTACGCGAAATCCTCGCCGCCCATCGTCGCCGGCGCTCTTTGCACGTCGATCGCCGGATGCGTTTCATGCATCTCGTCCGTGAACTCGACGGCGAGGTGTTCGTCGTTGTGAACGGGCGGA
>JAFAHZ010000072.1 GCA_019236975.1 Vulcanimicrobiota bacterium
ACCGTGCCGTCGACGAGCGCGAACAGCGTGTGATCCTTGCCGATGCCGACGTTGTGGCCCGGATGGAACCGCGTTCCGCGCTGGCGGACGATGATGTTGCCGGCGATCACCTGCTCGCCGCCGAACCGCTTGACGCCCAAGCGCTGGGCGTTGGAGTCGCGGCCGTTGCGAGTGGAGCCGGCGCCCTTCTTCGAGGCGAAGAGCTGGAGGTCGAAATGGAACATAGCCGGAGGAGTATACCAGGGCTCCGGGACGCCTGACAAGGCCGAATTACGCTCGGGGGCCGTCCCCGCGATGGCGAGACACCCAAACGACCGAGATAACGAACGCCGTGAAGGCCGTCGCGCAGACGATAGTGGTGGCCAGGACGATCGCAACGGGAAGGGTCATCGTGCACCTCCTACATCCAGTTACGCCGTTGCCGGCACGACGGTTTCGGGCGCCGGAACGGGGGCTAAGCGACGCAGTCCCTCCACAGGTGTGGACAACCCTGTGGAGAGAGCGCTCCCGCAGGCCTCAGAAAGCTCTCAGAAAGCCTTGCGTGCCTGTCACTTTCGTGCTTGTCAAGCCCCCGAATTCGAGCGGTTCATAATCTCGAAAAATCGCGGTAAAACCGTTCGTGAAGGCCTGTGGATAAGTGTATAAAGTCGTGCATAGAAACCGCAGGACAGAGCCTTGATTAAGCCAAGACTCTGCGCCCTCTGGGGGCTCCCGGTACTCCTGTATTACAACTAAAACGAGGACGCTGAGGATGGCGCTTGCGATTGGCTCACCCGACATCTCTAACGAGCTGTGGCGGTCGGCGCTTGAAACGCTGGAACGCAACTTTTCTAAGCCCGTCTTTGAGATGTGGATCAAGCCGATGCGGTTTGTCGCCTATCACGGCGACGAACTCCACCTCGCTGTTCATAGCAAGTTCGCTCGCGAGTGGGTCGGAAGCAAGCTGCAAAGCCAAATTCTCGACGTGTTGCGCGAGGTGTTCGGCTCGTCACTGGAGCTGCGCCTCTCCGTCGCCGAACCGGGCGAACCCAACGCCGCCCTGCCCGGCGCGGCGCCGGCCGCCGCCCGCGCTCCCGAAGAGCTGCGCACCGCGAATCTTAATGTACGTTATACCTTTGAGGAGTTCGTGGTCGGCAACAGCAACCGGTTCGCCCACGCGGCCGCTCAAGCGGTCGCGAGCGCTCCGGCCCGCGCGTACAATCCGCTCTTCCTCTACGGCGGCGTCGGATTGGGCAAGACGCACCTGATGCACGCGATCGGGCACCGCGTGCTGCAAGACAATACCGGCGCGAACGTCGTGTACGTGACCTGCGAAAAGTTTACCAACGAGTTCATCATCGCGCTGCAAAACAACCGTACGCCCGAATTCCGCAATCGCTACCGCCAAGTCGACGTGCTGCTCATCGACGACATTCAATTCCTAGCCGGTAAAGAAACCACGCAAGAAGAGTTCTTTCACACCTTCAACGCGCTGCACGAATCCGGGCGGCAGCTGATCATTTCGTCGGATCGTCCTCCCAAAGAGATTCAGACGCTGGAATCGCGGCTGCGTTCGCGATTCGAGTGGGGATTGCTCACCGACATTCAAGCGCCCGATCTCGAAACGCGCGAAGCAATTCTGCGCAAAAAGGCCGAAAGCGAAAAGATTCCGGTGCCCGACGAGGTGACCTCGTTCATCGCCAAAGTCATTCCTTCGAACATCCGCGAACTCGAAGGCGCCCTCATCCGCGTCGTTGCGTACGCGTCGCTGACGAAATCGCCGATTACGATCGATCTGGCCGCCGAAGTGCTCAAGAGCGCGGTGGCGCAAGCGCCGCTCCAGCGCATCACGATCGCGAAGATCAAAGATACGGTCGCCGGCGCACACGGGCTCACGGTCAAAGAGATGGACAACGGCCGGCGCGATCAGCGTCTGGCGGCTCCGCGCCAGATCGCGATGTACATCGCCACCGAACTGACCCAGTACTCCCTGCCTCAAATTGCGCGCGAGTTCGGAAAGAAGGATCACACGACCGTCATGTACGCGCGCGACAAGATCAAAGATCAGATGCAACGCGACGAAGCCTACCGGAACAAGATCCGTCAGCTCGTCGCGATGTGTCAGAACCCTTAGGCCGCACCTGCGGTCCTATCCCCCGTTTCGCTCACAGGGCGTGGCTACCCGTAGGGATAACCACCCCCTGTTTTCTTTTCGTGGAAACGTGGATGGTAGACGGACAGCGGTCCACAGGTTATCCCATCGGGAAACCCGCATGGGAACAAGCAAAAGGGCACTTTTCCGCAGAATACACCGCTCTACTACTGTTACGACTCTTTATAGATTACTTACTACGAATATCGACGACCGTACGCACCTGTGAACGACGAGGTTCCGCTGCATGTTCGCTACTGAGGTTACGATGGTTTGGCGCGCCCTAGGGCCCTTCGACTCCGGGCTGCGCCCTGCGCTCAGGATGACAGGGACGTTAGCATTGGTTGTAACACTCAGCGAGTATAGCGCAGCGTCGCAGGCGGAGCGCCATTAAATATGAAGTTTAGCTGTAATACGAAAGACATCGCTTCAGCCGTTGGAGCCGCCAGCAAGGTGGTCAACCAGCATACGACGGTGCCGATCCTCTCCAACGTCCTGCTTCAGGCGGACGACGGAAAGATCGCGGTTCGCGCGACCGACCTCGAGCTGACGCTCGAGCACGCGTTTCCGGCAGAGATTGCAGAAGTCGGGTCCGTTACCGTACCGGCCAAGCTGTTCTCGAGCTACCTCGGAAACTTGCCCGCGGGGCTGCTCGAGCTCACCGGAACGCCGACCCGGGCGAGCATCAAGTGCGAGCGCAGCAACTACGACTTTCACGCTCTGCCCGCCGACGAGTATCCTCCGCTGCCGGCCGCCACGCGCGGCTCGCACTTTACGATCGCGGCCAAGAAGTTCCGCGACGGCATCGACGCGACGATCTTCGCGGCTTCCAGCGAAGAGGCGCGCGGCGCCGTCCTCATGGGTACGCTGCTGGAACTCGAAGGGGACGCGCTAACGATGGTCGCCACCGACGGCTATCGGCTC
>JAFAHZ010000150.1 GCA_019236975.1 Vulcanimicrobiota bacterium
GCTCGAAGCGATGCCGCCCTTCGATACCGGCGGCGACATGATTCGCAAAGTGCAGTACGATCGCACGACGTTCAACGATCTGCCCTGGAAGTTTGAAGCCGGCACCAGTAACATTGCCGATGCCATCGGTTTTGGCGCCGCGGTCGACTATCTGCAGAATGTCGGCATGGACTGGGTCCGCGAACACGAACGCTCGCTCACGCGTTACGCGCTCGACCGCCTTTCGGTATTCGAAGCGCGCGGCTTGGCGATCTACGGGCCGCGCGATCCGGAGCAGATCTCGGGCGTCGTCTCGTTCAACTTCGCCGACATCCACGCGCACGATCTGGCGTCGGTGCTCGACGGCGAAGGCGTCTGCATACGAGGCGGCCATCACTGCGCGATGCCGTTGATGGAGAAGATGGGGTGGGCCGCAACCGCGCGAGCGTCGTTCTACATTTACAACACCGAAGCCGACGTCGACGCGCTCGCGGCGGGACTCGATAAAGCCGCCCGCGTCTTCAAGCTCGCCTAAGGATCCATGGACGACTTCTACCGCGACTACATTCTCGATCACTATCGCAATCCGCGCAACTTCGGGCAGATCGAGCGCCCCGACGCCGAGGCCGAAGATCTCAACCCGCTCTGCGGCGATCAGATCAAGATTCAGCTCAAGGTCGACGACGGCGTCGTCAAAGACGTGCGCTTTTCGGGAAAAGGCTGCGCGATCAGCCAGGCATCGACGTCGATGCTGACCGACGCCGTCAAAGGCATGAAGCTCGAAGACGTCGCGAAACTGAACAAGGACGTCGTGCTGGAGAACGTCGGTATCGGCATCAGTCCGACCCGGCTCAAGTGCGCGATGCTCGGGTTGCGCGTGCTCAAGAGCGCCGCCATCGGCGAAATCGCCGGCTGGCCCGACGAGGAATAATACGGCCCCGGCCGCGTTCATCGCCGTCTTCGCGCGCATCGCGCTTGCCGTGTTGACCGCGTTCGTGGGCATGACGGTCCTACGGTCGCGGCTGCGCACGCCGCGCGCGTGGGCGTTCCGCATCGGCTTCGCCGCCGTCGCCTTCGGAACGGCACTCTACATGGTGGTGCGAACGATCCCGTTCTTGGCCGACCCCATTCCGACGTTTTCGATCGTCGCCAGCACGGTGCTGGTGACCGGGCTCGCCGCCGAAGAGCTGCTCGGGAGCGATATTCGCCGCAAGCTGGGATTGTAAAGGCACGCCGAGAAGGCAACCGCCGTGAAGCGGAAGGTGTGCGTGGTCGCCGCACTCGCGGTGCTGGCCGGCTGCACCTCGCGAGCGTTTGGTCCGCAAGCAACCGGCGGGTTCGTGCCGCAAGGACAGCGCGCGGCGCACTTCGACCACATCGTCATCTTGGTGCAGGAGAACCGCACCTTCGACAATTTGTTCGCGACGTATCCCTTCGCCGACGGTACGAAGACGGGGAAACTTTCGAACGGCGGAACGGTCGCGCTGCACGAGACCAACATGAGCGACTACGGCTATCCGCACGCGCACGGCGATTTCTTGGCCGAGTACGACCACGGCAAAATGGACGGCTGGTTCAACATCCTCAAAGGCGGCGGCGGACAGTACGGTCCGTCCGGAACGCTGTCGTACCAATACGTTTATCCGGATCAGATTACGCCGTATTGGGCGATCGCCAAGCACTACGTCTTGGCCGACCACACGTTTCCCACGCAAAGCAGCGGAAGCTATACGGGACATCTCGATCTGATCGGTCCGGGCACGCAGTTCGCTCCCGGGAAGAGCGTCACCGATTTTCCGACGGGATCGCCGTTTCCGCAGTACGGGTGCGATCTCGCGCCGGGAACGCGAACCTCGCTCCTGACGCTGGCAAATTGGGCGCCCGGCTCCGGTGCCAACTATCACCGGCTCGCCGGGCCGTTCACCTGCTTCACCTATCCGACGCTGCGCGATACGCTCGACGCGGCGCACGTGTCGTGGCGCTACTACGCTCCGCAGACGTCCGACCCGTCGGGCGTCCTCTTCAACGCATTTGCGTCGATCGCTGCGGTGCGCTGCGCGGCGTGGCATCCGCTCGCGGAAAAGTGCGACGGCAACGGACCGGAGTGGACGACGAATATCTCCACGCCGGAGAAAAACATCTTTAGCGACATCGCCCACGGAACGCTGGCGCAAGTGTCGTGGGTGATACCGGACTGGGTCAACTCCGACCACTCGGTCGATCCGCCGCAAAACGCGGCGCACTACCGCTTCCCAGTCGATTACGGTCCGTCGTGGGTAGCGAGCGTCGTCAACGCGATCGGCACGAGTACGTACTGGAAGTCGACGCTGATCGTCGTCGTCTGGGACGACTGGGGCGGCTTTTACGACCACGTCGCGCCGCCGCAGCTCGATTATCAAGGGCTCGGTTTCCGCGTGCCGATGCTGCTCGTTTCGGCCCACGTGAAGAAAGGGTTTATCGCGCACTCGCAGTTCGAGTTCGGCAGCATTCTCAAATGCATCGAGGATAATTGGGGGCTTAAGCACCTTTCCATCTGGGACACACGCCCGCAGAGCATCTGCGGCGGTTTTCCGAACTTTGCCGTCGATCCGCTCGACTACGCCATGCCGGCGCGCGCGTTCGTCCCCATTCCGGCGAAGTTCACCAAGCAGTTTTTCCTACGACAACCGCCTTCGGGGGTTCCGGTCGATACCGAGTAGAACCGGGTGCCCGTGCAGCAGGTGCCGGAACACCATCACATTACGTCCGAGCAGTGGGACGAGCTCGCTGCCGACCCTGAATTTCGCGCGCTCGTTCGTGCCCGGCGCGTCTTCGTCGTCCCGATGATGCTCTTCGTGACCGTCTTCTATTTGGCGCTTCCGATCGCCGCCGGATTCGCTCCGGGCATCATGAGCCGTCCGGTGCTCGGCTCGCTGACGGCAGCGTACTTGTTCGCACTCGCGCAGTTTCCGGTCGGCTGGCTGGTGCTCGCGCTGTATCTGCGCCGGTCGCGCGGTTACGACTTGACGGCGGCGCGCTGCCGCAAGCACGAGATGGAGGAAATCCGCGGCTGATGCAAACGCAGCAAACGCTGGTCATGTTCGGCGTCTTCGTGGGCATCTCGCTGGTCGTCACGTACTGGGCGTCGGGGCTCAGTACGACGAGCCGAGGCTTCTACGCCGCAAACCGCAAGATCAGCGGGCTGCAGAACGGCTGGGCGATCGCCGGCGATTATATGTCGGCGGCGTCGTTTCTCGGCATCACGGGTCTGACGGCGTTTTACGGCTTCGACGGCTTCTTTTACGGGGTCGGCGCGTTCGTCGGTTTCCTGGTCGTGCTGCTGCTCGTTGCCGAGCCGCTGCGCAACACGGGCAAATACACCATGGCGGACATCATCTCGTTTCGTCTGCGCGGGCGCAGCGTCCGCGCGACCGCGGCCGTCTCGACGCTGGTCGTCAGCCTCTTCTACATGATCGCGCAGATGGTCGGCGGAGGCGCCGTCGTCCATTTGCTGCTGCCGCAGCTCGGCGACAGCACTGCAATCGTCGTCGTCGCCGTGCTGATGATGACGTACGTGCTGTTCGGCGGCATGCTCGCGACGACGTGGGTGCAGATCATCAAGGCGGTGCTGCTCATGTCCGCTGCGGTGCTGCTCGGACTGCTGGTGCTGATCCACTACCACTTCTCGATTCCGTCTCTCCTGCAATCGGCAACAGCCGTGACCAAAGGCGGAGCGACGGTCAATCTTCTTAAACCGGGATTGCTCTTCGTCGGATCGCTCGGCGCGTGGAATCTCGTGTCGTTCGCCTTGGCGCAAGCGCTCGGTACCGCCGGCCTGCCGCACATTCTCATTCGTTTCTTCACGGTGTCGTCCGCGGGGGCGGCACGCCGTTCGGTCGCGTGGGCGATGGTGCTCATCGGCGCGTTCTACGTCTTGGTCTCGCTGATGGGTTTGGGCGCGGCAGCCATCGTCGGCGACGATCTGATCGGAACGCGGCTCTACACCGGTCAAGCAATCACGTACATCGCCCATCACGCCGACCAAGCGCCGCAGCTCAACGCGATGCTCACGCAGTTCGGGTACATCGTTCCGAAAATCGACAGCAATCTGACGACGCCGCTGCTGGCCGCCCAACTCGGCGGCTCGCTGCTGGCCGCGTTCGTTGCGGCCGTCGCGTTCGCTACGATTCTAGCGGTGGTCGCCGGTTTGACGATCGCCGCGTCGTCGGCATTTGCGCACGACATCTGGTTCAATCTCGTCCGCCGCGGCGCCGGCGACGAAACGGAGAACCTGTGGGTGGCACGCGGCACGGCAATCGTTGTGGGCGTGCTCTCGATCGTGCTGTCGATTTCGCTGCGCGGTTACAACGTCGCGTTCTTGGTCGGCCTCATTTTTGCGGTCGCCGCCAGCGCGAACGTTCCCGTGATCCTGCTGTCGCTGGGGTGGCGGCGTTTCTCGGGCGGCGGAGCGATTGCGGGAATGCTGGGCGGATTGACTGCATCGATCGTGCTCATCGCCATCAGTCCGGTCGGCATGGGCGATCGCGCCATCTTCCCGCTCACTAATCCGGGCATCTTATCGATCCCCATCGGCTTCTTGTGCGCGATGATCGGATCGCTGATGCTTCCCGATCGCGAGGCGCAAGCGATGTACGACCAGCTCCAAGTACGCGCGACGACCGGGCTCGGCGCCGAAGTCTAGTCTTCGTTACTGCGGCTTGATGGCGGTGTGATCCGTAATCTGTAAACCGCCGGTTCCCTGCTGAAGCGTAAACGTGATGTAGTATTCGCCGGTCGACGTCTGCACGTCGGCGCTCACGTGGTATTGATTGCCCGCCGGTTGGCTTCGCACGTACAGGATGCGCGACGATGCGTCCATGAAGTTTTCGCTCGGGAGACCGTGCGCAAGATACGTCGTCGCGGTCGCGCGGTCGCCGCGCGCGAGCGCGCCGAGATACGATCGCACGACCGTCGACGCTTGATCGCCGCCCGACGACACGAAATTCGGCGCGGGCGTATTCGCCGCTGCGACGGCGTTCGGCGTTGCGGGCGCGGCCGTCACGACAGCCGGAGCGGTGGTTGCGGTATGCGGCGGCGGCGTCACGATCACGACGCGCGGCGTACCGGTTACCGCCGGCTTGGGCGAGGCCGACGCCTTTGGTGCGGGCGTCTTTGCGGGCGACGGGGACGTGACGGGAGTCGCGCTGGGCGCGACGCTTGGCGCCGAGGACGCCGAGGGCCGCACGCTCGGGCGCGCGACCGGCGACGCCGTCGGTGAGGCGTTTGCGACGCGCATCGGCGTGTTCGACGCGACCGGTGCGATAGTGAACTCGGCCTGCGGGGGCTGCGACGGTTGCGTGCTGGGCGATTTTGCCGCGCCAAAGAAACGGGCCAGCACGCCGCCCAACAAGAGGCCCGCGAAGATGACGACAAGTACCAGTGGAAAGAGCGGCAGTCCGCCGCCACCGTTGCCGCCGGTGTCTTCTTCGGAGCGGCGGCGTCGCGGAGCGTCGCTCACGTCACCTGCGTCAAACGTTGGGCGATGGCGCTGCGCAACGGTTCCGGCAGCGCGTCGATGAGATCGGGCCGCTCCTCGACAAAGAGCGTCGTCGCTTCTTTGAGTAAACCGGCGTTGGCGCGGGCGTACCCTAACAACGCATCCAGCGACGCACCGTCGCGGCTCTCGATGCCGGCAAGCGTCGTTCCTGCCGCTTCGATAGCATCTTCGGAAGATTCGCCGCGATCGCGAAACGCATCGAATACCGCTTCCACGAACGCGGCGAAAGCATCCGGCGGCATCGTCGACAGGTCTTGCGAGAAGACGGTGGCAAGTTCGCCCTCGTCCATCTTGGAGACAAGCTTCTCCACGGCGCCAACCAGCACGTTGGGCGGCACGTTCCCAAAGTGGGACATTACCCTATAACCCTTATCCCCGCAGGCAGGCAGCTCCTCGATGCAGCAGAAAATGTTCACCTGTGATTCGCGTGCGGGTTCCGCTCGATCTCCACGCCGTCGCCGTGGACGGCTCGGCCGCCTTTGCGCTCGCAACGCCGCTGCGCGTGCGGGAGCTGCTGGCACTGGCCGTACGCGAAGCGATCGGCTCGCGCGCGCCGTACGATAAGTTTCTGCGGAGCGTTCACCGGACGCTCTCCGGTATGGCCAGCGGCGAGTTCATCGTCAACATCAACGGCCGCACCTTCGACGATGCCGACGCGGTGGTGGTCTGCGAAGGCACGGCCGACGTGCGATTTTTCTTAGCCCGCCGCCGCGCCGGAGTACGGCGTTAAATCGCAGCAGTCGTTTTTCGCGCTCGCCGCACTCGCGTTCCGTTTAACCCTCCAACGCTGGCCGCTATACGCGATTGCCACGCTGATAGCATTCGTGCTTCAGGCGCTGCTCGTGCTGGTGTGGCACGTTCCGCACGGCACGGAGCTCGGATCGTCGATCGTTCTGCCGCTGCTGGTAACGCTCGCGTACGCCTTCGTGTGGGCCGATGCACAAGAAGCCGAACAGAGCGAACACTCGGTGTGGGAGCGGTTTCTCGAGCGCGCCTGGGCCGTGATCGTGATCGATTTCATCTCCGGGGAGATTACGAGCGCCGGCTGGGTGTATAGCCTCTCGTCGGAAACGCTCCAAATTATTGGAGGATTTCTGGCCTTCGGCCTCAGCGTGCTGATCATCTTTGCAGACGCGAGCGCCACGATCGACGACGACGTCACGGTGTGGACGGTCGTTCCCCGCGGCTTCATGCGCAGCATGGCCGTGACGCTTAACGGCCGCACGCTGATTCGAGCGTTGGCGCTTTTCGCGCTCGAACTGCTGATTTTGGCGGGCACCAGCGCCATCTACGACGCCTTGCATCGGCTGCCGGAAACGGCGCGCTTTTTTTGGGCCGCAGTGCCGCTATCGACGGTCACCGCGGTGCCGCTTGCCGCGCTCTTAGTGCTCGTGTACGGGGACGCCAAGCTGGCGCTTGCAAACAGTGATACGCTATAAGAAAAGACTTCTCGGCAGAAACGGAGTTCGGTCATTTCACCGGCAAAGCTGACCTTCACGCTGCTCGCCACGCTGTTGGCGACTGCCATTCCCGTTTTTGCCGATCAGCAGTACGACGTTCGCGGCGAAGACGTCTATCGCGTCGGAAGCGGCCCGGAAACGTCGCGCGTGTCGTACGATGGAACGCAGCTGCTCGCCGTCACGCACGAAGGCAAGCAGGCACGGTACGACGCGCAGGCGCGCTACCAGCGCCGCGACGCAGAAGGCAAGAGCGACGCGCGCGCGCGCTTCGTCCAGGAGCTGCTGCCCAACGGCACGTTCGCCGACACCCTCGATCAGGATCCGGACTTTCTCACCGTCCTCAATCAGCCGTTCGCGGTGCAGCTCGACGCAGTGACCATGCACGATCTCACGCACTTGCACGTGCAGGTGCCGTTCGCCGCCGCGTCGCCGCTGGGCGACGGCGCCGTCCTGCGCGGTTACCTACGCCCCGGCACGGCCGGAGAAATTGGCGGGCGTCCGGCGATCAGCGTGCGGTTTCAGGCCGAGGGCCCGATGAGCGGCTCGTTACCGGGCAAGGCTCAACTGACGATATCCGGGCGTATGCGCATGGACGGAACCGCGTACTATGCCGTCGACAACGCCATGCTGCTCGCGCTGGACGCGACGCTGACGATCGACGCGAAACTCAAGCAGACGGCGCAGACGCTCCCGGTCCAAATCGTCTACCGGCGGCATATCCGCGCGCTTCCTAAAACGCTCCCACCAGCTCAACCTGCAGCGGGTGCCGGAACGGCGTCTCCCGCAACTCCGTGAGCGGCGTAAAGGCCAAGTGGTTTTGGTGGCAATCGACGAGCATCTCGATACCGCGCTTGACGCATCCGGTCTCTTCGACGTACTTGTTGAGTTTCTTGACGAAGTAGGCGCGCGGATCGCCGAGCACTTTCGCGTAATAGGGATCGTCCGTCAACCCCTTTGCGTCGATGCCTTCTTTGGGAACGAGCCACACGAACCACGGGTCTTCACCCTGACGGTAACCGATCAGCACTAGGGGGATGGCGCGAGCCGAATCGAGATTCGGCAGAAAGCTGCACATCGTGTATGCATCCAGTGCGATCTCCGTGGGTTCGATGGCTTGCTGCATACGTCTCCCTCTTTTTTTGACAACAAAAAACCGCTGTATCGTCGCGCGATAGAGCGGTTACTTTTCACATCGGTCCGGACGCCCGGAACAGGAGCACCATACCGGGGGGTTTGCATCCGGGTGGGAAACCCCTCCGGCCCGCCTGCATGCGAATTGGGGGACCCCAGCGGCTTTGCCGCGCGGGGGGCGGCGGAGCCGAAGGCGTAGCGCCGGTAAAATTGAAACCCTGGGGCCGGCGGTGGTGTCGGAGTGACCGTAATGAGCGCGCTCGCACCACTCCAACGGGGAGTGTACGTGCCAACTCCGGTTCCTGCAGGGAAAGTGGCGGCCGCCAAGCCGCCGGCCGGACCTGTAGCGGGCATCGAAAACTTCGAACGCATCGTCGACGATTACCAGCGGCGCCTCTACGGCTTTGCTCTCCGCATGACGGGCAACCGCGAGGACGCCGAGGAGATCGTGCAGGATGCGTTCGTGCGCGCCTATCGCGCGCTCGGCAAGATGTCGCCCGAGCAGCGTGCCGAGCTGCGCCTTCAGCCCTGGCTGTATACGATCACCCTGAACGTCACGCGCAACCGCCTGCGCAGCAAGCGTCCGGCCAACGTCGCGCTGGACGCGCTCGCCGATCCCGATGCGCTGCTGCGCGAATCGAACGAAGGACCGCCGCAGCCCGAGATCATCGTCGAACAAAACGCGGACGTCGCGCTCGTCGAGCGGGCGCTCCTGCAGCTCCCCGTCCATCTGCGCGCCGCGGCAACCCTGCGGTTCATCGAAGGCCGCAGCCATCCCGAGATTGCCGAGATTCTGCATCAGCCAATCGGTACGGTGAAGTCGCACGTGCATCGCGCCGTGCGGATTCTCCGCCGTATTCTCGGGCCGCAAATCGGACGACTCGCCCCCGAAGGAGATCCTATGCATGCGCTGTCGTGAAGTCGAAGGCTTGTGGGACGATATACGCGGCGATTGCACCAAATCGCTCAAGGAAGCCGTTACCAGCCATCTCCGCGCGTGTCCGCCGTGTCAAGAACTCTACGAGGAATACGAAGGCGTCGCATACTGCCTCTCCTGCCTGCCGCAACCCGAGCCCTCGTGCAACCTCACCAAGCGCGTCGTCGAGCACATTGCAACCATCAAAGGCATGAAGGCCCCAATCGTCTTGTCGGCCGTTACAACGCCGCTCGGCCGGCTCTTCGTCGGCTTCAAAGAAAACCGCATCGCCTACGTCGGGTTCGATACCGGCGAAGCTCCGGAAAGCGTTCGCAAGCGCATCGAAACGCGACTTCGGCGGCCGGTCGTCGCCGGTGAAGCGCCGGCTTGGCTGCAACCGACGCTCGACCGCTTCTTTGCGACCTGGAAGCTGGACGATCGTGTGGTGGACATCAGCGATCTCACCCCGTTCGAGCAAGCCGCGCTGCGCGCCACCGCGCTGATCCCGCCCGGCGAAGTCCGTTCCTACGCCTGGGTCGCGACGCAAATCGGGCGCCCGAAAGCGGCTCGCGCCGTCGGCCGGGTCATGGCACGCAATCCGCTGCCGCTGCTCTTTCCGTGCCACCGCGTCGTCGACTCGTCCGGCGGCTTGCATAATTATTTTTACGGTCTCGACATGAAGGCACGGCTGCTCAAGATGGAGGGATATCGCGGATAACGGCGCCAACCTTATCGAAGGTGCCTAAACGCGTCCTTATCACCGGTTTCGAGCCATACGGCGGTGACAAGATCAACCCCAGCGAGATGGTTGCCCGCAGTTTGGAGGGGCGGCTGATTTCCGGCCGCCCTCTTTCCGTTCGCGTCCTGCCCGCCGAGACGCGCACGTTGCGCGAACGCTTGGAGCAGGCGATCCTCGAGGAAGATCCCGATATCGTCGTGACGATCGGACAGTTCGGCGGCCGCACCGCGATGGCGGTCGAACGCGTCGCCGTCAACGTCCTGGATTTCGAACATCCCGACAACGTCGGGGTGATGCGTAAGGGCGACGTGATCGCTCGCGGCTCGGCCGACGCGCGGCTGTCCAACATGCCGTTCGATAAAGTCGTCGAGGCGTGGCACGCCAACGGCGTCCCCGGCTACGTCTCCAACTCCGCGGGCACGTTTCTCGGTAACCAAGTGCTGTACGAGTTGTTGGGTCTGACGGAAATGGCGGCGACTCCCGTCATCGCCGGGCTCGTACACCTGCCGTTCCTCCCGGCGCAAGCGATTGCCGCCGGGCCGGAGTCCAACCCTTCGATGAGCTACGAACTCATGAAGAAAGGCTTGGAAGTGCTCGTAGAGACGGTCGCGCCCTGGGTCGATCAACGGGCCGCGGAGCCTGCGCCTCCTGCGCCGCGCGAAAAGGGCCGGCGCCAGATGTGGATCCCTCGTGGAGTAAAGGAAGTAGAACGCTGAGCGACCCGCGCATTGCCGCCATCCCGGACGTCCACGGGCACGCCAAGGGCGAGCATCGTCCGTTCGCCGAGGAACGCCCGATCGCATATTCCGCCCGCATGCTGTTCCTGTGGTTCTATCATGCCTGCAGGCGCGGATCCCCGCGCTTTTTGATGGTCGCCGACCACATCAACTACTTGACGTTCGAGGATCCGGGCGCCGTAAACACCGTTCGCCGCGCGCTCAAGCTCGCGCACGCGGGCGACCTGTACGGCGCGGCCGAAACGGCCGGCGTCGACGTCGCCCACGCCTCAGTCGTCTCCGACGGTTTGCGCCGCGGGATGCGCTTCTCCATCGGCGCCGAGGTAGACAACGATCCACGCGCGCGGCCCGACGCACAGAATATCGTCGACGCAATGCGGCCCGACGGTATCGTTCGTTCCGTCCATTTCATTACGATCGATCACCCCGAGAAGGGCGCCGATTTTGCGTGGGCGTTCGATAACGACGAATTTGCCCATCTCTTCGACGCCGTCGGCGCCGACAAAGTCTGGGAACTCTACACTGCGAAATATTTCGACGACTTAGAGAAGCTGCCGGCGCACGTTGCGGGGCACTTTTACGCACCGGCGGGCTTCGGGCACTGGCCCGTACAGAAAGCGCTGGAGGCCTACGAAGATCGCCTCTTGGAAATCTGTCACGCCCGCGGGCTCGCCGTCGAAATCAACACGCGCTTCTTGTATCGCGACAACGGCGAAACCGAAAAAAAGAAACTGCTCGACGCCAACGCGCGCCTGATTGCCAAAGCCAAAGCACGCGGCGTGGGCATCGCAATCGGTTCCGACGCGCACAGTCCAAAAGATCAGGGCAACGGTTTCGACGCCATTCTGCGGTTGCTCGACGGAGCGAAGGTCAACGAAATCGTTTTCCCGGTCGGCGGGCGCCTGGCTCGGGTCGCGTTGCGGGCAACGCGCGAGCATCTCGAGGCGCAAGCCAAAACACGCGAATCGCCGGCGCCCGGAAGCAGCATTACCGGCTACAGCCGCGCAGAGCTCGGACTACCCGAGGAGACCGAAGCCGCTGCCGGGGCCAGGCGCGAGAGCGCGCGCGCTCACCGTGAAGCCGGCCCCAAAAAACGCAGCATCGATGCGACGCGCGCTTCTAAGCGCCCCGAACCGGCCGCGGGCGCCGCGAAGAGCACGTCGAAGCGCTCCGCCGATTCCTCGTCGCAATCGAGCAAGGCGAAGGCGGCGCGCGCTCCGGCCAAGCCGGTTGCGCCGGCAAAGACGGCCGCGAAAGCGCCGGCCGCCAAGAAGCCGGCTGCGAAAGCCAAGCCCGCGCCTGCGAAGACCCTCAAAAAACCCGTCCCGGCACCGTCGAAGAGCGCCGCAAAGAAAGCGGCACCGCCGGCGCGCCCGAAAGCTGCCGCCAAGAGCAAGCCTGCCGTCAAAGCCAAGCCGATCGCCAAGAGCAAGCCCGCTGCGAAAGCGGCTGCGAAGAAGGTTCCCGTTAAGAAAGCGTCAGCGAAAAAGACGGCCCCCAAAGCCGCGGCGAAACCCAAGAAACTCGCGGCGAAGCCGGCTGCGAAAAAGAAACCGGTCGCCAAGAAGAAGCCCGTTAAACGTCGTTAGAGATTTCTAGTACACCGTAGAGGAGACTCGTGATGGCGGACATCGCTCGCCTACGTAATATCGCTTTCGTCGGACCGCATCACGGCGGGAAGACGACGCTGGTTGAAGCGGTGCTCGCGCACACCGGTGCCATCGGCCGCCGTGGATCGATCGCCGACGGGACGACCGTCACCGACCACGAGCCCGAAGACGTCGCGCACGCACAGTCGACTACCGTCGGCTTCGCGCACACGACCGCTGACGATATCGACATCACGATCGTCGATTGTCCCGGCTTCATCGACTTCTTCGAGGAGGCGCGCCTGGCATTGACCGGTGTCGACGCCGCAGTGATCGTCGTCGAAGCCGACCCCGGACGCATCGTCCAGACGCGCGGTATCGTCGACTATCTCGAAACGATGCGCATGCCGCATCTCTTCGTCATCAACAAGATGGACCGCCCGGGCGCGGACTTCGCCGGCACGCTCTCGGCATTGCAGGAAGCGTTTGGCCGTCACGTCGTGGCGGAGCAATGGCCGATCGGCTCGGCCGAACAGTTCAAAGGGTACGTCGATCTCTGCGATCTCAAAGCACACACGTTCGAAGGAGACCGCGAGAAGGACGATGCCGTGCCGGGGGAGTTGCAAGACGCCGTTGCGCGCGCCCGAGGCGAGCTGCTCGAAGCGATGGCCGACTTCGACGACCACTTGATGGAAGAGCTGCTCGAAGGCATCGATCCGCCGATGGACGAGGTCGAGCGCGACTTGTGCAGCGAGTGTTCGCACGATCAAATCATTCCGGTGCTGGTTGCCGCGGGCGTTTCCGGGGCCGGCATTCCGGCGCTGGTTCGCGCGATGGAAAAATGGTTTCCGTCGCCCGCCGACGCGCCGATGGTCGACGCCGAAGGCCGCCCGATCGCGCCCGACCCCAACGGACCCGTCATCGCGCGCGTCATCAAGACGTCCATTCATCCGCAAAGCGGAAAGGTTTCGATCGCGCGCATTCTTTCGGGCACGGTGAAATCCGACGCCACGCTCACCAACATGTCCAAAGACGGCGAGAAAGTCCGGCTCGGCGGGTTGTACCGGCTGCAAGGCAAGAAGCAGGAAGCGATTCCGGAAGCGGGTCCGGGAGCGATCGCGGCGTTCGCGCGTCTCGAAACGGTGTCGACGGGCGACATCCTGACGTCGAACGGCCACAAGGTGCTGCTGCCGCGGTCTCCCGTCGCCGCGCCGGTTTTTGCGGTGGCCATCAAGCCGAAAGAACGCATCGACGAAGCCAAGATTTCGACGATGCTCGCCCGCATCGTCGACGAAGATCCGGCGCTGCGCTTAGACCGCGCGGAGGTGACGCACGAGCTGCTCTTGCTCGGCAGCGGCGAGCAGCACGTCTCGACCGCCGTCGAGCGCCTCGCCCGGAAGTATAAGGTCGAGGTCGATACCGCGCCGCCGACCATCCCTTACGTCGAGACGATCACGGCCGGTACGGAGATCCACTCGCGCTACAAGCATCAGACCGGCGGCCACGGCCAGTTCGGCGACGTCTGGCTGCGTTTCGAGCCGCGCGAACGCGGTTCGGGCGTCACCTTCGAGCAGAAAATCGTCGGCGGCGTCGTGCCGCGGCAGTTCATTCCGGCTGTTGAAAAAGGCGTACGCGAGGCGCTGCTGCACGGTCCGGGCGGCTACCCCGTGACCGATCTGCACGTCGTTCTTTTCGACGGCCAATACCACGACGTCGATTCCAGCGAACAGTCGTTCAAGACGGCGGCGGGTATGGGCGTGCGCGAGGCACTGCCCAAGTGCAGTCCCGCCGTGCTCGAACCGATCGTGCACGTCGAAGTCATCGTGCCGGCGAATTACACCTCGACCGTGATCCAGCAGCTCACCGGTAAGCGCGGACAAATCCTAGGCATGAATCCGGCCGATCGTCCCGGGTACGACGTCGTGGAAGCCTACGTACCGCAAGTGGAGCTGTCGCGCTACATCACCGAACTGCGCACGGCCACGCAAGGTCTCGGCACGTATTCGTGGCGGCACGAACGGTACGATCCCGTACCCGGCAACCGCGTATCGCCGAAGGCGGCCGTATGAAGCGCGCGCTCGCATGCGTCGTCGCGCTGGCAACGCTGGCGGCGTGCAGCCGCGTCGCTACCGGAGGCGGCGGTCGCTTACCGAGCACCGTACCCGGCGTCTTGCGGATTGCGATTCAACAGGACGTCAAAAACCTCAACCCTCTGCTCAACTCGAACACCACCGACTCGTTCATCGACTTTTTCATGGACGAGCCGCTTCTCTGGGCCGACGATAAAGGCAATCCCGTACCGGCGCTCGCGCTGGTCGTGCCGACACAGGCTAACGACGGCATCAGCCGCGACGGTCTCACTATTACCTATCATTTGCGCAAAGACGCCAAGTGGAGCGACGGCGTACCGGTCACATCGAAAGACGTCAAATGGTCTTGGTCGGCGATCATGAACAACGCCAATAACGTCGTCTCGCGCCACGGGTACGATTTCGTCAAGAGCATCGACACCCCGGACGACTACACCGTCGTAGTGCATCTAAAACAGCGCTTCTCGCCGTTCGTGAACAGCTTCTTCGCGATGAGCGACCAGCCGTATCCGGTCGCGCCGGCCCACATCCTATCGAAGTACCCGGACATCAACCAAGTACCGTTCAATAACGAACCCAACATTAGCGACGGTCCATTCCGCTTCGCCGAATGGTCGCACGGCGATCACATCACGCTCGTGCGCAATGACAACTTCTTCATGGGACGTCCGGCACTCAGCCGCATCGAACTCAAGATCATTCCCGACGAAAACACCTCGGTGAATCTCTTGAAGACGCACTCGATCGACTATATGTTCCAGGCATCGCCGAACACGTACCCGGCATTGAAATCCGTCGACGGCGTTAACCTCGTATGGGTCAACGTTAACGGTTACGAATACCTGCAGATCAACACGTCCCGGCCCAACATGAGCGATCCCGTCGTGCGCCAAGCGGTCGCCTACGCAATCGATAAGAACGAGTTCGTTCAAACGCTCACGCACGACCAGATGAAGGTCGCGACGGAAGACATTCCCGACTGGATGTGGGCGTTCGATCCGTCGGTGAAGCCCTACCCGCACGATCCGGCTAAAGCGCGCGATCTGCTGCGCTCAGACGGTTACGCGCCGGGTCCCGACGGCATCATGCGCAAGAACGGCGAGCCGTTGATTCTGGTGATGGTGTCGAATAATTCCAACGCGACTCGCCGCCAAGGCAGCGTCGAGCTGCAGCAGATGCTGCACCAAGTCGGCATCAATATGGAGATCAAGTACTATCCAGGCGAGCAGCTGTTCGCACCAGCCGGAATGGGCGGTATCTTACAGCTCGGCAAGTTCGATATGGCGTGGACCGGCTGGTACGCCGGCATCGATCCGGACGACAGCACGCAGCTGATGTGCGGGAACGTGCCGCCCGGCGGCTACAACTACTCGCGTTATTGCAGTGCAGACATGGACGGCGCGCAGACGACGGCTCTCACCGAGTACGGCCAGGCGGAGCGCAAGGCGGCGTACGCCACCATTCAACGGTTGCTGGCGCGAGATAACCCGGATATCTTCTTCTGGTGGACGCGCCAGATGGAACCGATTAGCGTCGATTTCAAGGGTTTCGATCCGAACCCGGTCGTGGAGGATTGGAACGCATGGCAATGGAGCATTTAGGGCAGCCGGATCGTCGTGCCGGTGCGCTTCCCGAGTTAGTTTGGCTGCGCAAGATTATCGTCGAACGCGCCCTGACGCGCGGCGACTACATTCTCTCCGGCGGCATCCGCAGCGACTACTATATCGATAAGTTCAGCCTGTTCTCGGATCCGCAGGTGCTGCGGCGCATCGCGCGCATGTTCACCCCGCTGATCGCCGAGACTAATCCGGATCTCATCGCCGGAACGGAACTCGGCGGCGTCGTGATTGCGACCGCAGTGTCGCAGATGTCGGGCATTCCGCTCATCGCGGTTCGCAAGAAACCAAAAGGCTACGGTGCGTTCGCCAACGAGTACGTCGAAGGCCCGTACGGGCCGGGCCAATCGGTCTTGCTGCTCGAAGACGTCGTCACCAACGGCCGCGAGCTGATGGCAGCCGCCGCGCGGCTCGAAGAGCTCGGATTACGTGTAACTCCCTGCGCCGTCGTGAGCCGCGGCCTCGCGCCGGTCCGCGCGTTCATCCACTTCTCCCTGCCTCGGCCCGAAAAGCCGCGCATGGAGAACTGACCGCGTTTTGCGGATCGGCGTAGGCGCGATTTAAAGCGAGAGCTCGACGCCGTCGTCGGCGATCGAAACGCGGCCCTTATACGAGCTTTGCGCGGCTTCCACCAATTCGTCGGCAGCGTACGTGCTGCTGTAGTGCGTGAGGATGAGGCGGCGCGTTTCGGCGCGGGCCGCCATTTGGCCGGCTTCTTCGGCCGTGAGGTGCCCGCGTTCGCCGTCCTCGGTTCCCAGTCCGATGGTCGACTCGCATAAGAACAGCGAGCAGTTACGCGCGTGTTCGACGACGTCGTCGCAGGGAGCGGTGTCCGCCGAATAGACCACCGACGAGCTTCCGCGCTCGGCGCGAATGGCATACGTATCGATGTAATGGCGCGTACGCCGGAACGTCAGCCGCAGGTCGTTGATCTCGAGCGGCAGCGCCGGGTCGTACTCGTTGACGACGAACACCTCGTCGAGAAAATCTTGCGGACCTTCGGGCGCGAACGCCGATGCAATTCTCCGCAGCATCTCAGAGCCGCCCGGCGGGAGCCAGACCGGCATGCGTCCGTCGCGCAGCAGCGGCCCGTACTTCAAGCCGTAGCGCAGCGGGATGACGTCGAGGAAATGGTCGGCGTGCATGTGCGACACGACGACCGCATCGAGCTGGGGATAGTCGATGGCCAAGTGGAGATTGCCCAGCGCACCGCTGCCCAGATCCATCAGGACCGCCGCATCGCGCGAGCGCAAGAGGTAGCAGCTGCACGCGCGTCCCGGACGCTGCACCGACGGACTCGATCCCACCACTCGCAAACGAATGGTGGCTGCCATCACCGCGGCGATTGACGTCCCTCCCGTCTAGTCGCTGAATTGGTCGAGCGGGACCATAAAAAGTAGCCGATCTCCGCTATGGACCTCGCCCGCAAACTTGTGTATCGGGACGGCCACTCCCTTGCCTGCTCCCGTCTCCCGCCACGCAAACAGCGGTATCCACCGCACTTTATAGCCGGGACGCTCCGGCGGCGCCGGCGGCGGCGCGTTGTCGGCGCCTTGGAACCGCTCGGCAAGCTGAAATGCCTGCGCGTACTCGGTCCCGCCGAAGATTTCGAAGCGTCCGCGCGTGCTCTCAAAACGCGCCAGCCCCGCGATCGTCGGTGCGGTCAGTTCGGTCGTCGAGAAGGACGAGATGCCGAAGTGCCGCTTGATCGAGCGTCCAAACGCGAGATCGTCGATGCGCAGGACGATGTGTAGAACGCCGTCGGCGCTGCTGCGTACCCGCGAGCGCGCACCGAGGGCCGTCTCGAGGTTGGCCGTATCGCTGTTGGTCACGCCTACTAAGCTTTTTGCCCGTTCCGGCGCGCAAAAGGTCACCGTTTCGTCGTTCGTTGCGTCGCCTGTCAGCAGGTCGATCTTGCGATCGCGCGCGAGCTCGATCAGCAGGTTATCCGGATTCTTCTCGACGACGACGACTTGTTCGCCAAGCTGCCGGAGATAGTCGATGACCAGCGAGCCGACGTTACCGGCACCGCACACGATAACGTGGCCGCTGCGATGAATCCGGCGTAAGCCGCGAATACGGCGCGTTGCCGCAGCGTTCAGCGCGGCGGTAAGCGATGCCGTAAAGATCGCAACGAAGGTCACACCGACCAGCATGAGGCCCATGGCCGCAAAAAGCGGTACGGCTTGCCCGATCGATAACGGTCCGTGCTCGCATCCCTTGCACGGTGAGACGTCGCCGTATCCGACCGTCGTCATCGTCGCCAAGACGAAGTACATCGTCGCCGAGACGTCCCAGCGTTGATCGATGACGAAGAAAATCACCGCCGCGACGTAAAAAACGATGCTGAAAACGATGGCGGAGCCGAGCACCGGTTCGATGCGCCGCACGCCGGCGACGACGTCGCGCCATTGCCCCTGCAGCCGTTCGCGACGGATGGCGCGGCGTTCGCGGGTTTGCGGGCCGATCTTCTTGAGCGAACCGATCTGACCGAAAACGACGATGCGGTCGTCGTGTTGAAGCGGACTGCCGGCAAGAGCTTCGTCCGTGTGCGCTTCGTCGCCGTGGCAGGCGTAGGGTGCCTGACCGCCGATCGACACGATGCGCGATTTGAGCTGTTCTTCCGCCTGAACGACGGTCATCCCGGCCACGCCGAAATCCTCGGCGCGCCGGTCGCAGAACCCGAAAAGCTCGGAATCTTCTTCCGAAACCGTTCCCGCGTCGATGCCTTCCTCGCGGCGATGCGCCACGCGCGCGACCATCGACTCCAGCGTCGGAAAGGGCAGCGCGTAAAAACACGATGGATCGACCGCGGAGGCTGCGTAGGTTGCGGCCGCGTGCGCCGCCGGCGAAATCGCGGTGCAGTTGTACCGCAGTCCCTCTTGAATCTTGTGCCCGAGCAGCGGATTGAACTGCCGCAGCGTGACGCGCACGTGCTCGTTGACGTCGCGCGCGAGGAGTGCCACGCGCAGGTTCAATCGATCGTCTTGCGAGACGGCGACGACGCAATAGCTGCGGTGGCGCTCCTGTGCCGGCGGTTCTAAGCCGGCGCGCCGTAAGGCGCCGGGTTCGGTGGGGTCGTCGTTGACGAAGGTAAAGTCGTGGCCGAACTCGGTGTCGAGCAAATCGATCTCGTGGCGCATGAGCCGCGCGGACCGCTCGTCGGTGTGCTTCCACATGAGTACGACGGCGTGCCCCGCGGTCTTGAGGATCTCTTTGCAGATCTCCAGCGCGAGGTAGTCTCCGCCGACGACAATAATCAACGTCTCGGACGTCATCGATGCCGCCTTCTTCGCCGACCGACAAAGCCCCCATCCGGCCGCCGCATCCGCTGGCGCTGCGGCTGATCGAGCGTCTGCGTCCCCGCCTGCCCGGTCGCGTACGCGTGCTAGACTTCGCGGCGGGAAGCGGACGCAATACGGCGGCGTTGGCCGACGCCGGTTTCGACGTGGTTGCCATCGACGACGCGACAGCAGCAGCGACGCCGATTGCGGGATTGCACGGTCAGTTCGCCGGGATGGTCTCGACGCACGGATTTCTCCACGGCAGCGCCGCTGACGTCGCTCGGCGGATCGACGCGGTAGCCCGTCATTTGTCGCCCGAGGCGCCGATCGCCGTCACCTTCGGGTCGCCGAGCGATACGCGCGTGCGCGCGGGAACGCGCATCGACGAGTCGACGTACGCGCCGCAATCCGGCGAAGAGCGCGGGGTCGCGCACGCGTTCTTTACCGAGTCGCAGCTCCTAGCGCTGCTGGCGCCCGCGTTCGACGTTGAATCGGTCGAAGAACGCGGCGCCGACGGAAAAGCCGAAAGCGTTCACTGGTTCGTGCTGGCGCGTCGCAGATAGGCGTCGATTCCGCCCGCGAGATTGTAGACGTCGGCGAAACCGCCCGCCAGCAAGTAGTTCGCGACCGTCCAGCTTCGTTCGCCGTGCGCGCACATGACGACGATCGTCCGGTCGCGCGGAATTTCGTCCAAGCGGCGGGGCAGCTCGTGCATCGGCACGTGCAGTGCGCCGTCGAAGGCCTGCGCCGCAAGTTCTTGGGCAAGGCGAACGTCGAGCAAGACGTGCGGCCGCCCGTCCTCGCGCCATCGAGCGAACTCGCCGGCACTCAGCTCGGGAACGTCAGGCACGTTCGGGCCTGCCGCTGATGAGATCGCGCATCGGGCTCGATGCGTTGGCGTACAGGCGCTTCTCCATTCGTCCCGCGAGATAGGCGGTCCGGCCGGCAATGACCGCATGACGCATGGCGTCTGCCATTGCAACCGGATCGCGCGCCGCCGCAATGCCCGTATTCATCAACAGCGCGTCGACGCCCAGCTCCATGGCGATCGCCGCATCGGACGCCGTGCCGACGCCGGCATCGACGATGACCGGCACTTTCGCGCGCTCTTTGATAACGCGAATCGAATACGGATTGCAGACGCCCAAGCCGCTGCCGATCGGCGCGGCTAACGGCATGATCGCGGCACATCCGATCTCTTCCAAGTGTTTGCACGCGACCGGATCGTCGCCGATGTACGGCAACACGGTGAATCCGTCTTTGACCAGCATCTCGGCCGCTTTGAGCGTCTCGCACGCGTCGGGATGCAGCGTCTGGGGATCGCCGATGACTTCGAGTTTCACCAGATCGGTCTCGAGCAGTTCGCGCGCCAGCTGCGCGGTGAGCACCGCGTCCTTCGCATTGAAACAGCCGGCCGTGTTCGGCAGCACGCGCAGACGCTGCCGATCCACGTAATCCAGCAGCGTCTTACCGGTCGGGTCGTCTAGGTTGATGCGGCGGATGGCAACCGTCACCATCTCGGCGCCGCTGGCTTCGTGCGCGGCGCGCATGATTTCCATCGACGGATACTTGCCCGTTCCGACGATCAGGCGCGAAGCAAACTCGTAGTTTCCAATGGTAAGCGTATCGTTCATTGTTCTCGTATACAGTCTATCCGCCGGCCACGGCGCGAATGATTTCGATGCGATCGCCGTCGGCGATGGGGCACGACTCGTGCTGAGCTCGTGGCACGACGCGATCGTTGCGTGCCACGGCTACGCCGCGCACCGTATCGAGCGCATCGAGCAACGCGGCGATCGTGCACCCGTCGGGCAGATCGCGCGGTTGGCCGTTAACAGTGGCTTTCACGAGGCTCTCTTTCGACGCGGCAGCGAAAACGCCGCCAGCTCCGGCGCCGCGTTGCCGCACACGGCGTCGGCCAGCAGCCGCGCGGTCGCCGGTGCGAGCAAAATGCCGTTCCGGTAATGCCCGGTTGCCACGTACAGCCCTTCGAGCGGCGTCGGCCCGAGAAATGGCCGTCCGTCGGCAGTTCCGGGCCGCAAACCGGTCCACGTTTCGGTCACCGTAAATGCGGCCAGCGACGGCGCCGCTTGCAACACCGCGTGCAGCAACCGGTGCAATCCTTCGGCGGTCACGCGCATGTCGAACTGTGCCCGCTCCGACGTCGCACCCACGAGCAGGCGGCCGTCGTCGCGCGGCACGACGTACGCATCCGGAACCCACGTCGCGCGGCGAACGAAGGCGTCGGGAACTTGCAAGGCAAGCATCTGTCCCTTGATCGGTTCGACAGCGGGGAGCATTTCGGGTGGAACCCCATCGAGCAGCGACGACCACGCTCCGCATGCGTTGACGACGGCAACTGCCGGCGTGAAACCGACGTTCGTTCGCACGCCTAAGGCGCGGCGCGTGTCGCACTCGACGCGCAGCGACGCCACGCGAGCGAACGAGACGCCGCGTGCCGCGCATGCGGCAACCAGCGCGCGGCCCAAGCGACGGTTGTCGACGTGTCCTTCGCCTGCCACGAGCAATCCGCCGGCGACGTGATGTGCCAGCCACGGCTCAACGGCCAATACGTGCGCCCGGTCGAGCAGGTCGCACGTTACGCCACGCGAGCGCAGTGCGTCGCCGTGCTCGCGCAGCCGTTCCAGCGCCACCTCGTCGAAGGCCGCGTGAACGATGCCGTTGAGATGCAGCTGCGGATCGACGCCGGATGCTTCCCGCACGCGCTCGACGAACGGCGGGTATTCCGCGAGCGAGTCTTCACACAGCTGCAATAGTTCTTCGTCCGCGACGCGTTCGGTGTACGGCGCCAACATGCCGGCGCCCGCCCACGATGCGGCGCGCGCCGGCTCGTCGCGATCGTACAGCCGTACGGTCGCACCGCGCTCCGCCAACTCAAACGCAATCGCTAACCCGATCAAGCCGCCGCCGATGACGGCGACGTCGCCGCCCGGGCTCACGTGCGCTCCAGTCGCCGCGCCTGAACGGGCTCGCCGAACTCGGCAATGAACGGTGCGTACAGCCGCAACACTTCGCGCGCACCTTCGGCGGATTTTTCGTCGGCAGCCAGGTCCTCGAGAATCCGCCGCTCGCGCTCGATTGCGGCCATGAACGACACGTATCGCGGGCCCATGACGTCGATGAGATCGGTCATCTCGGCGCGTTCGCGCAGACCGGCGTTTCCGCGCCGCCACGCCGATGGATCGATGGCATTCGAACGGTACGCGCGCTGGACGTAACTGCAGTGCGCGAGCAGACGTGCCGCCAAGTCGGCATGGACGCGCGTGCGCAGATCGGCATGCGTGAGGCGCCGCGCGCGGTTCTCGCGCGAAACCGAGAGGTAGTGGCTGACGAGCGCGGCCACGATGGTTCCGACCAGCGGAATCACGACGGCGAGAACGCCCCAATGCGCCGCGACCCACGCGGCGACGGCGTGCCACCACACGACGTACCACGGATCGGCGCTCTGCTTGTGGCCGAAAAGGCCGCCCAAGAACGCGGCGAGGATCACGCGAGCGCCTGCTGCAAATCCGCGACGATATCGTCGGGATGCTCGATGCCGGCGGAAAGACGGATCAGCGATTCGGGCGCGCGCGTGTGCGCGCCCTCGATCGAAGCGCGGTGCTCGATCAGCGAGTGCGTGCCGCCTAAACTGGTGGCGCGCGCGATCAGCTTGAGGCGCGCGAGCATTGCGAACGCCTCGTCGCGGCCGCCGCGAATCTCGAACGAGAGCATGCCTCCGAACCCGCGCATCTGCTTCTTCGCAACGGCGTGCCCCGCATCGTCTTCCAACCCCGGATAGTAGACGCGCGCAACCGCCGGATGATCGCGTAAGAACCGGGCCACGGCCAGCGCGTTATCGCAGTGCGCGCGCATGCGCAGCGGCAGCGTCGCAATGCCGCGCAGCGTCAGCCATGCGTCAAACGGATCCAGCACCGATCCGGCAAACAGCTGAAAGTCGCGCACGCGACGCCGGCATTCGTTGCCCTCTTTGAAGACCACCGCACCTGCCAGCACGTCGCTGTGGCCGGACAAGTACTTCGTAACCGAATGCACGACGATATCTGCGCCGTGCTCGAAGGGACGTTGAACCGCCGGAGTGGCAAACGTATTTTCGGCTACCAGCAGCGCTCCGGCACCGTGCGCGACCTCGGCCGCGACGGCGATATCGATGATCTCGATGAGCGGATTCGAGGGCGTCTCGACCCAGACGAGCTTGGTCGGAGGCGTGCAGGAGGCGTGCAAGGCTCGCGCATCGTTCGCATCGACGAACTCCGCGTCGATACCCCACTGCGGAAAGTAGTCGATGAGCAGATCGCGCACGCCGAAATACGTGTCGCGCGCGCACACGATGCGGTCCCCGGGGCGCAGCGTCTGCAAGACACCGAACGCAGCCGCCATTCCGGACGGAAATGCCATCGCTTCGGCTCCGCCTTCGAGCTCGGCCAGACAGCGCTCCAGCGCATCGCGAACGGGATTGCCTTCGCGGCTGTAATGATAGCCGCGCGTGTACCG
>JAFAHZ010000099.1 GCA_019236975.1 Vulcanimicrobiota bacterium
CGGCGTTGGTTACGTTGCGTCCATCGATCGCCGGACGGTCGGCGACGGCGCGATGGGACCGGTCACGCGTCGTCTGCGCGATTACTACGAACGCGTCGTTACCGGCCGGGAGCCGCGCTACGCGCAGTGGCTGACGCCGACGTACGCTCGCACGAAACTCGCAGTCTGAATTTCGGAGTCGAGAGTATCGAGAAGGCGAGTATTTCGTTCGGGCCTAGGCGCCGAGGCCGACGTTTACTTTGGTAAACGAGGCCGAAGGCAACACGGGCCTCGAGCGAAATAGCGCCTTCTAGCCGCCGCCGCCGCCGGACCCGACGTCGTCGACCCCATCATTTGGCGATCCGGTGCTCCAATAACGCAGATCGGGGGTCATCCCCGCCGGTACGTGGCCGCCCCCGGCCGAAAACGAAGAGACGAATCCCGTTTCCTCGCGCCAGCGGGCGAAGTTTTCCTCGTCGCTGTAGACCAGGCGCGACAGCGAATGAATGAACGAGCGGCCGAGATCTTGCGAAGGCAGCGCCGTCGTCATGACGGCAATGACGTACGGAGCGTCGGAGGCATATACGATGCCCGCGTCGTTGAGCGTATCGAAAAACGAGCCCGTCTTGTGCGCGATCTCGACGTCTTCCGGTAACGGCTCGGGCAGCAGCGTATTGATCTGATCCTCTTCCAGTATCGAAATCATCTCGTTCGACGACCACTCGTCGACGAGCTCGCGGCGCGCCATCATCGACAACAAATGAACGAGATCGTGCGGCGAGGTGCGCAGCCCGCGGCGAATGGACCAATCGCCGGTGCGAATGTCTTCCGACAAGCGCGTGCGCGTCAGACCGAGATCCTGCATCGTCGCGTTGATGTTGCGGCGCCCGACGAGGCGGATCAACATATTGGTCGCCGTGTTGTCGCTGATGTCGATCATTTTTTCGAGCAGCTCGGCAATCGAGTACGTCGTGCCGACCGGAGCGTCGCACAGTTCGCCGGACCCCCAATCCTTGTCGCGCGCGAGCAGCGTCACGCGACGATCCAAATCGAACCGTCCCGTCTGTAACTGTTGGAAAACTTCCACCATGACCGGAATCTTGATCGTGGAGGCGGCCGGCATGCTCGCCGTCGCGTTAAACCCCGCGCGATAGCCGGTGCTGAGATCGAAGACTTCCAGCGCGGTCGGAGCCGGAATGCGTACCGCTAAGCTGCGAACGTCGTGCTCGAGCGCGGCCAGCGGCCCCGGCAACTCGGCGAGCGCCGCGCGCGGACATGCGGCTACGGCAACGGTGGCAATCGCAACGATGGTCGCGATGCGGCGCAGCATGGACACGCGTTCGTTTCGCATCGGCAGCCTCTCCTGCCAAGAACTATCGGCAGCTAGGCGGCTCGCCTTAGGCGGCGAACGCCGCGAAGATGGATGCGAGGGACCTGCGTGCCGGCCCGCCGCGACGGTGGAACGAACGCACGGCGGGCATGTATTGGCTGCCGCGGCTGATCGATAAGGCACGCGCGTGCCTGGGTGGAACGCTGGGCGACTACCTCTACGGCCAGAGTCCGATGGATCGCGGGCTGCTGCGGGAGTTGCGGCTGTCGCATCGCGAGTTCGCCGAAATCGTCGCAGCCGCACCGGACGACGGCGCGGTCGTCGCAGCTATTGCCGCGCGCGACCCGGCGGCGATCGATCGAGCCCGCGCTTGGAGCGAACGTCTGCCGAGCGAGCACCGGCTGTTTTTTTGGTTCATCGACGTCGACGACGGCTATCGCGCCGGCGGCTGGCTCGTCGAGCCGGTTCGGGTCGCTTGCCGAGGGATCTCGCGGGCGGCGAAGCGGCTGTGGCCGCGCAGTTACGGAGCGGCGCGATGAACGACCGCGGATCGAATCCTTGGCGCGGGCTCACCGATGCCCGCTTAACGTTTGCCCTCAAGATTTTGATGGTCGTCGTGCTCGCCATCTACACGGCGCAATTCGCGATGGCATTTCTCGATCGCATCCGCGGCGTCGTGTACGTGCTGATCGGCTCGATCTTCTTTTCGTACCTCATTTATCCGGCGGTGCAGTGGCTGCGCCGCCGAATGCCGCTCGGCGCCGCGATCGCCGTCGTCTATGCGGCGATCCTCGTCAGCGTCGTCGTCGCCGTCTGGCTGATCGTTCCGCGTCTCGTCGACGAAACGCAGACGCTGGTGCAGCGCTATCCCGATTTCGTCGTTCGAATGAACGCACTCGTCAACGATCCGAACGATCCGGTGACGTCGCGCTTGCCGGATTTCGCGCGAAGCGAGCTGGGCAAGCTTCCCACGCAAATCGTCGCTTGGGGGCGGCTGCACGGTTTGGAAGCGTTCAGTCACATTTTGAGCGTCTTGGCCGGAACGTTCGTCATCGTCGCAACGTTCGTTATCATCCCGTTGATTACGGCGTACCTGCTGCTGGATTTGGACAACCTCAAGCTGGCGCTGGCGTCGATCGTGCCGGAAGCGCATTGGCGAGCGACGACGTCGCTGCTGTCCGATATCGATCGCGTCTTCGGCGGTTTCGTGCGCGGCCAGCTGCTGGTGGCGCTCACCGTCGGCATTCTCATTACGGTTGCGATGACGATCTTGCGCGTCCCGTATCCGTTCTTACTGGGACTGGTCGCCGCGGTCGGGGATTTGGTGCCCTACGTCGGCGCGATTCTCGCCTTCATTCCGGCGTTTTTATCGGCGTTGATCAACAACGGCATCGGCAACTCGCTGATCGTTGCCGTCGCCTTCGTCGCGATCTTCGAAGCCGAAGGGCACATCATCGCGCCGAACATCGTGAGTAAAACGGTTCGCCTCAGCCCGTTTGCCGTGTTGCTGGCCATTCTGGCCGGCGCCGAGCTGGGCGGCATCATCGGCGCGCTCGTCGCCATTCCCGTGCTGGGCGCTCTTCGGGTGATCGCTCTGCGGGTGTTCCGCCCGCGCGAAGCGAACGAGCCGCAACCGTGAATCGCGTGGCAGCCGCTACTCGCAGGGTCGACGTCGTCGGCGTGCCGATGGATTTGGGCGCGAGCCGGCGCGGCGTCGACATGGGGCCGTCCGCGATTCGCTACGCGCGCTTGCACGAGAAGCTCGAACGGCTCGGCGTCGAGTCGATCGTCGATCACGGCAATCTACAAGTGCCGATTCGCGAATCCGCGGCGCTCCACGACGCTTCGGCGAAATATTTTACGGTCATCCAAGAAGTGTGCGACCGTTTAGCCGCGGTCGTGGAAGAATCGGTGCGCGAGGGCGGGCTGCCGATCGTGCTCGGCGGCGATCACTCCATCGCGATGGGGACGCTCACCGGCCTGACGCGCGCGCGCGGCGAGCCGCCGGGAGTCGTGTGGATCGACGCTCACGCCGACATCAACAGTCCCGATAGCTCGTCATCCGGCAACGTCCACGGCATGCCGTTGTGGTTTGCTTTGAAAAATGGCTTTGCGCGTGCCGAAACGACGGTGCAGATCGGTCTGCGCGACGTCGATCCGGGCGAGAAGCGCATGCTGCGCGAGCTTGGCGTGCGCGCGTTTTCGATGACCGACGTCGACAAGCTCGGCATGATGCGCGTGATGGAAGAATCGCTGCGAATCGCCGGGTCGGAAGGCCGGCCGATGCACGTCTCATTCGATATGGACGGCATCGACCCGAGCGAGGCGCCCGGCACCGGCACGCCGGTCAAGGGCGGCCTCAGCTACCGCGAAGCGCATCTCGTGATGGAAGTGCTGCACGACAGCGGGCAGCTCGGTTCGATCGAGATGGTCGAAATCAACCCGATTCTCGATCATCGCAATCAGACCGCAGCGCTCGCCGTCGGTCTCATCTGCTCGGGACTGGGCAAGTCGATTCTGTAGCGCTCTCGTTCGCGTTCGTTCGCGCCGGCGGGCTGCAGCGAGCCGGAGCGGCGCTTTCGCTCGCCGCGTTTTTCTCCGGCGAAGATCCCGCAGTCGCGGCGATCAGCGAAATCGACGCCGGCGATGCGTTGGCCGCAGCGACGCGATTCGACCGGCAATGGGCCCATCGCGGCGGCCAGGCGTTGCTGTGGAAGCGCGACTTCGCCGCAGGCGACGTGCGCGATCTCTACCTGCCGGCACCCGCGATGCGACCGTTCGACCGGCGCGGGTTCTTACGAGTCGACGGAACGCATGCGGGAACCAGCCTGCATCTTTTCTGCACGCAATTCGCTGCCGACCGCAACGGCATCCGCGACCTCCGCTTCGCGCGCCGGGCGGTGCGCGAAGTCTCCGGCAACGTCCTCTTGTTCGTTGCCGATCCCGTCGCGTCGCACGCGGGGTTCGGCGATCTCGGATTGCAGACGCTGTTGGGATCGAGCGACGTGATGGTGTGCGCGCGCGGCTACGGAATCGACGACATTCGCGCCGCGGACGTGCCGGGTTTGAGCGCAATCGTAACGGCGCGCGCCGTTAGAGTTTGATCGTCGCCTGGCCTTCGCAGGAGATGCCCCCGCCGCAGACGGCTGGATCCCATGGCGCGTCGGCGAGCAGCGCTTCGATTTGCTTCTCGAGCTTCGGATCGATCGGCGGCTGAAAGACGACCTGTTCCGTTTTGCCGTCTTCGTTCACGGTGACGACCAGCGTCACGTGAACGTCGAGCGCTTCGAGTTGTTTGCGAACGCCGGCATCGAGCACGGGATCGGGCTGTTCGGCCGTAAACGGCAGGTAGCCGCCGGCGGAGTGTCCGCCGACGCTCGCGACGGATCGCTCGACCGGCTTGGCGGTGGCTTGCGGCGCCGGCGAACCGTCGCTGCTGCCCGTTCCGACGTGCTGCTCCGACGCAACGGTTGGAGCGGCGGGCTGGACCTGGCTGACCATTGGCGGCGGCGACGCGGTGTGGCGCGACAACACGTGCGCCATTTCGACGTGGACGGCGTTGCTGACGATCACCGTTACGTGCTTGATGGGGGCGGCCGGACGCGGTTGCGGACGGGGAGTCGGCTTCGGCACGATGGCGATGTGGGTGACGCGGACGAAGCTGATGGTCTCGACCGGGGGCGCCGTTGAGGGCAGAAATGCCAGGGCCGGAATGAGCAGAGCGGCCAGTGCGTGCAGCACCAGCGAAGCGAGCGAGCTCCCCATCACGCGAGTTTCGGTAGCCGCGGTCATGCCGGTCGTTCCTTCGTGAATCGAACGCGCAACCGCCTTCCACCGTGACGGCGTTTAGGATGGCATGATCGTGCTCTATCAGACCGACTGGTGCTCCTACTGCTTGCGAGTCCGCAACGCGTTCGACGAGCTGGGCGTGGAATACCAAACGGTCAACGTTCCCGACGACCACGCCGATCGCGACCAGGTGCGCGATCTCTTCGGAACGACCGGCGTTCCGTCGATAACCGACGGCGACCTCAAGATTGCCGACGACGACGACGCGATCATCGCCTACGCCCGAAAAAAATTTAAGAAGTAAGGTCCGCTCCCCACGCGTCCCAGCCGCGGCTGCGTTCGCGCGCGAACAGCTCGATGCGCGGCCGTTTCCCGCACAACTGCTCGATCTTGGTTCGAAAGACCGGCGGTTTGGTGCTATGCGCCGTTCGTCCGTGCAAGATCACTTGACCTTGCGCGAGATCGAGCAGCGGAAACGGGCGCCCCTGCGGCAGGGTCGTCGCGGCCAGCACGAGTTCCGTGGTGGGTTTGGTAAACGTCGGCGGAACGCCTTGACCGCTGATGATCTCGCCGCGCCCGTTCGTCTTCACCCACACGTACGCAACGCCGCGATAGTGTAATCCCCATCGCTCGATGAGTTCGATGGCAAAGTTCAACCGCGGACACGTCGCCCACAGAAAAAGCGCGCTCTTGCGCGCCATGATGTTGCGTACCGGTAGCCGCGCCAGCTCGTCTTGCGACATGAGGGGATAATGCTTGGCGGCGGCCGCATCTTTCAGCTGACTGCCGTAATAGTACCACGGCGGATCGGCATACACGATGTCGTACGGGCCCTGCGGAAGAGGCGGCAATACCGAGTGATTCGCGCAAACGCGCCGCCGCGATAGACGCGCGAGGTGGCGCAGGTTCTTTTCGGACGGCACGACGATGCATTTGGGCGCTCGTTCGAGAACCCTGCCGGTCCGCTAGGGCGAGCCTTTACGCGTCGCGCACAATAACGCGGCTACGGCGGCACCGCACAGCGTCGCAGCGAGATTGACGGCGTCGTTCTCCATCCACGCAAGACCGCGCCGCAATACGGAAGGCGTGCCGCAGGCGTGCGGATCGGTCTCGCACGCGCGCTCGCAACGCGGGCACCAGCGCAGCGCCTGCGCGCTCGCACCGAGCAGCGAATCGAAAAAAGCCCCCGCAACGCCGCCCAAAGCCACCGGCAGAAACGGCGCGACGCCGGCAAGGCGCGCGACGAGGGCGACGGCAGCAGCTCCCGCCAGAGTGGCCGCGGTTCCGGCACGCGTGATGCCGCCGGAGAGTCCCGCTGCGATCGGGCGAAAGGTGAGAATCGAGCGCGGGGAGGACGGTGCTAGCGTACCGATTTCCGTTCCCCACGTATCGGCGGACGCAGCCGCGAAGGCGCCGGCGAAAGCGGCCGACAGCACTGCGTTCCACGGAGGCGCCAACGTTGGGGCCAGTACGGCGCAGGCGGCGGCGACGCCGCCGTTGGCCAGCACTTGCCACGCATCGCGCGGCCCCTGTTTTCCGGTATCCGCGAGCGCGCGTTTACGCGCTTTGCCTACGCGCGAAAGCGCGACCGATGGAATGAAGAATGCGAAGAGCACGGCCGCTGCCGGCCATCCGCCGCAACCGAAGACGGCCGTACCGACCGCAAAGGCGGCGATCGCTCCACTTGCCGAAAGCGCTCGCGCGCGCCACGCCGCGATGCCGGCGGCGGCGGCAAACGACGCGGCCAATGCGAACGCCGTCACGACGCCGCAAAGTGCGCGAGAAGTGCGTCGAGCAAGCCGTCGGCGGTGTATTCGCGCGCGACGACCTCGACGCGTAGTCCCGCGGCGCGCGCGGCCTGGGCCGCGATCGGCCCGATGCACGCCACGACTTTACCGCGCGTCGCTTCGCACGCGTGCGCGTCGCCGCCGAGCAGCGCCGAGAATCCCGTTACCGTGCTCGCGCTGCTGAACGCGATTGCGTCGGCGCTCCGGACTTTCGCCGCAAAATCGGGATCCCGCACCCCGACGGTTTTGTACGCGGAAACGACGGTCGTTTGCAGGCCGGCGTCGGCGAGCATCTGGGGCAGCACGTCGCGCGCTTCTTGCGCGCGATAGATCAGCACGCGGTCGCCGGGGCGCGCCGCTTCGATGAGCGTCCGTGCGAGCTCCTCGCTCACGAATTCGGCCGGTGTGAGATCCGGGCGGACGCCGTAATGCCTCAATCGCTGCGCGGTTTTACTGCCGATTGCGGCGACGCGCGTCTTTCCGACGTAGCGAGCGTCGGCATCGAGGGCGGCGAGCCGCTCGAAAAATGCGTCGACACCGTTGCGCGACGTAAAGACGACCCAGGCGTAACCGCTCAGTTCGTCGATCGCACGATGGGCGGTGCGCAGATCGTCGGGCGGCTCGACGGCAATGGTCGGCGCGACGACGGGATCGCCGCCGAGCGCGCGGATCGCTTCGGCAAGCTCGGCTGCCTGCGCGGCGGGCCGCGTGAGAAGGATTCGTTTCCCGAAGAGCGCGCCCGTGTCGAACCAGGCGATGCGCTCGCGCAAGCGGACGACGTTGCCGATGACGACCACCGCCGGCGCGCCGATACCGGCGCGCTCCATCTCGGCGGCGATGGTCTTCAGCGTGCCGACTGCGGTGCGTTGCGTGGGCCGCGTGCCGTCCTGCACGACGGCCGCCGGCGTCGACGGCGGCAATCCGCCTTCGACGAGACGTAGTGCGATCTCGCGCAGCGTTCCGCTCGCCATGACGAACACCAGCGTGCGATGCGGATCGGCCAGCTTCGCCCAATCCAGCGTGGATTGCGCTTTCGCCGGATCCTCGTGCCCGGTCGCGACCGTGAACGCGGCGTTGTACTCGCGATGCGTTAACGGAATCCCCGCGTACGCCGGCGCGGCGATGGCCGAGCTTACGCCGGGAACGATTTCGAACGCAACGCCGGCCGCGGCGAGCGCCTCGGCTTCCTCACCGCCGCGACCGAAGACGAACGGATCGCCCCCTTTGAGCCGCACGACCCGCTGGCCCGCGCGCGCGCGTTCGATTGCGAGCCGCTCGATCGCATCTTGCGCCATAGCGTGATTGCCGCCGCGCTTTCCCACGAAGATGCGCTCGCAGGCGACCGGCGCTAAATCGACGATTGCATCGGCGACGAGTGCGTCGTAGAGCAGCACGTCGGCAGCGCGCAGTACCGAGGCGCCGCGTAAGGTCAACAGACCCGGATCGCCCGGGCCCGCGCCGACTAAGTAGACTTTGCCGACGGCAGCAGGCTCGCGATTTCGCCGGAAAGATTGAGCTCGAACAGTTCGTCGAGCACGCGCGCGTGCGAGAGCGCTTCGTCGCTGTCCAGGGTGGCTTTTTCGCGCATCTTCAGAACGACCGAATGCAGCATCTTCGAAACGATAGTCATCGTCGTTCCGGTCACCAGCATCCGCTCGCGTTCGGTCAACTCGGGACAGCGCGCGAACAGCCGCTCCAGCTCGGCCACGCGAATAGCTTCCGCTTTTTGCGTGAGCATCGCGATCACGGGAACGGCGATCATCGAATGGTACCAATGTTTGAAGCGCTGTACGAACTCCGCGACGATTTCTTCCACTGCGGGAACGTGCTCGCGCCGCGCCTCGAGCTTCTCTTCGACGACCGACTTGAGACCGTCGATATCCACCAGCGACACGTTGGGAATCGTTGCGATTTCCGGATCGGCGTCGCGCGGCACCGCGATGTCGACGACGAATAGAGGGCGATCCGGCCGCCGCGACATCGCGTCGCGCACGCGCGCGACGTTGAGTACGAAGTGCGACGCGCCGGTCGAAGCCACGACGAGATCGGCGGACCCGAGCGCGTCCGTCAGTCCGGGCAGCTCGACGGCTTCGCCAAACCCGGCATCGGCGACGATTTCTCGAGCACGAGACATCGTGCGATTCGTTACGATGAGATTGGTCGCACCCTCCTCGCGCAGCCGGCGCACCGCGGAACGCCCCATCTTACCCGCGCCGACGACGAGCACGGATTTTCCGGCTAGCGTTCCCAACCGCGCGCGGGCGGCGTCGACCGCAGCGGTCGCGACCGACACGGAATCGCGTGCGATACCGGTTTGCGAACGCGCCGTTTTTCCGGCGGCGAGCGCTTCGCGGAAGAGGTGATGCAGCGTTTTGCCGAGCGACTTCGCGTGTTGCGCTGCGACGTACGCCTCTTTGACTTGTCCGAGAATCTCGGCTTCGCCGATGAGCATCGAATCCAACCCGGTCGCAACGCGGAACAGATGCTCGACGGCGCGTTGTCCCAGGTGGGTGTAGAGAAAAGATTCGATGTCGTAGCCGGTCGAGCCGTGCCGAAAGTTGCCGAGGAACGACTTGATTTCGGCGACGCCCGATTCGAAATCTTCCACGTCGGCGTAGATCTCGAGGCGGCCGCACGTCTGCAGCATCGCGGCCTCGGAGACGACGCGATAGTCGCGCAGCGCGACGAGCGCTTCGCGCATGCGCGATGCCGGGAACGCGTGGCGCTCGCGGACCTCGACGGGCGCGGTTTTGTGCGAAAGACCGACGCAGACGATCGGCATCAGCGACTCACCGGGGTCGCGGCCTGCGCGCGCTGCGCTGCCGCGTGGGCCATGGACGCGTCCGCAGCGGTCAGCGTTTGCTCTACGTGCCGCGTGGTGTGTGCCGTCGACACGAAACCGGCTTCGAACTGCGACGGAGCCAGGTAAATACCGCGATCGAGCATGGCGGCGTAATATTTTGCGAAGAAGGCGGTATCGGATTTCATGGCGCTCTCCAAGTCTACAACCGGGCCGTCGGTGAAGAAGATGCCAAACATCGAACCGGCCCTCGCGACCGTGTGGGCGATGCCGTGCTTGGCGGCGATCTCGCTCAAGCCTTCGGTCAGCACGCGAGTGAGCACCTCGAGCCGCTCGAAGAGGGTGGCGTCGTCGCGTATCGCGCGCAGCGTGGCGAGTCCGGCGGCCATTGCCAAGGGATTGCCCGAAAGCGTGCCCGCCTGGTAAACGGGGCCTTCCGGCGAGAGATAGGACATCACGTCGGCGCGGCCGCCGAACGCACCGACCGGCAGCCCGCCGCCGATGACCTTGCCTAACGTCGTCAAATCCGGCACGACGCCGGTGCGCGCTTGCGCGCCGCCGGGCCCGACGCGAAAGCCGGACATCACTTCGTCGAAGATCAGCAGCGCACGATGCTCGGCGCACAACTCGCGTAAACGCTTCAAGTAATCCGGCTGCGGCAGCACGAGCCCCATGTTTCCGGGATACGGCTCGACGACGACGGCGGCGATGGCGTCGGGATGTTCGACGAACGTGCGCTCGACGGCGGCGGCGTCGTTAAACGGCAGAACGATCGTGTCGCGCGCGGTGCCTTCGGTGACGCCGGGCGAGTTCGGCACGCCGTTGGTGAGCGCACCCGAGCCGGCCGAAATGAGAAACGCATCGGCGTGCCCGTGATAGCAGCCGGCAAACTTCACGATCTTCGGGCGCCGCGTGTATCCGCGCGCCAAACGAATCGCGCTCATCGTCGCTTCGGTGCCGCTCGAGACGAAGCGAATGCGTTCGATCGACGGCATCGCTGCGACGATGCATTCGGCCAGCTCGGTTTCGATTTCGGTGGGCGTTCCGAACGACGTCCCGCGGGCCGCCGCGGCCGCGATCGCCTTGACGACGGCGGGATGAGCGTGGCCGAGCAGCAGCGGTCCCCACGAAAGCACGTAATCGACGTAGTGCCGTCCGTCGACGTCGGTGAGTATCGCGCCGCTGCCGCTCTTCATGAAGACTGGCGATAGTCCGACTGCTCGAAACGCACGCACCGGCGAATTCACGCCGCCGGCGATGACGTTCTTGGCGCGCCCAAAGGCGGCGATCGAGCGTTCGAAGCTCACTGCCGCTCCGAGAGTGCCGCCAAATCGGCGGGCGTATTGACGTTGGCAAAGTACGCTGCCGGAAGATCGATAAACCGCGTTTTGAGCCGATCGATCAGTTCGTGCATCGCGTCGTTAGACTGCCCGAAGAGCGTGAAAGATTCGTGAAGCAGCGACGGCCGGTGATAGAGGGCGGCCAACGGCTCGATGCGGCCGTCGTGCCGGGGCACGACGGCGGTGTCGCCCGGCTCCCGCGCGCTCACGATACGTTCGATGAGCGGCGCATCGATGCGCGGTGCGTCGGCTGCCATCGCGAAAACCCACTCGTTTGCGAGCGCACCGCAAGCCGAGTGGAGGGCGCGCAGCGGCCCGCCGTGCGCCCAGCGGTCGATCGCGACCGGCGCGTCGAGCAGGCGATCCACCGCGCTGCCGAACGCACCTTTCGTCGCAATCAGCACGGGAAAGCCGGTCGTACGCGCGGCGCGGTACGCGCGCAGCAGCATCGGCTCGCCGTCGACCAGCGATTCGAGCTTGCCGGGAAAGCGCGACGCTCGGCCGCCGGCCAGCAGGACGATCGCGACGTCGGGACGGTCAGCCATGCCGGCGAGCGTACTCCTTTGCGAAATACGTGATGACGATGTCGGCCCCCGCACGTACGAACGACGTCAGTACTTCGTCGACCGCGCGGTCGCCGTCGATCCACCCTTGTGCGATTGCGGCTTTCAGCATTGCGTATTCGCCGCTGACGTTATAAACCGCGATCGGCACGTCGAAGTTGTCGCGTGCCGCGCGCACGACGTCGAGGTAGGGCAGTCCGGGCTTGACCATGACGATGTCGGCCCCTTCTTCGACGTCGAGCGCGATCTCGCGCAGCGCCTCGCGCGCATTTGACGGATCCATCTGGTAGCTGCGCCGGTCGCCGAACTGCGGCGTTGCCCCGGCCGCTTCGCGAAACGGTCCGTAGAACGCGGACGCGTACTTCGCACTGTACGACATGATGGCGACGCCGGCGAACGCACGCGCGTCGAGCGCCGAGCGTATCGCGCCGACGCGGCCGTCCATCATGTCCGAAGGTGCGACGACGTCGACGCCGGCTTCGGCGTACACGGCGGCGGTTCGAACCAGCAGCGCGACCGTCGCGTCATTATCGACGTCGCCGTGCGCGTCGAGAATGCCGCAGTGCCCGTGGTCCGTGTACTCGCAGTTGCACAGGTCTGCAACGATCACCATCTCGGGCAGAGCGGCTTTCAAAGCGCGAATCGTCTGCGGAACGATGCCCTGCGGATCGTAGTTCGACGAAGCACGCGCGTCTTTGTGCGCGGGAATGCCGAACAGCAGGACGCTTTTGATGCCGAGCTCGTAGAGCTCGCGCGCTTCGCGCACCGTCGCCTCTCGCGTCAAACGGTCGACTCCCGGCATCGACGCAATCGGTCCGGCGTCTTCGGCGCGTTCGGCGACGAAGATCGGTGCGATCAACTGGTCGACGTGGACGCGGTTCTCGCGAACCAGCGATCGGACGACGTCGGTGCGCCGCAGCCGGCGCGGGCGGATGGCGATCACGCGCGTTCGAGGCGCTTGCGCGCCAGCTCGACGAGCGCCTCGACGGAAGGCGCAGAAGCCTCCGCATCGGGCGCGAAACCGGCTCCGGCAGCCGCAGCGCTCGTTCGCGGCCCGATTGCGGCGACGATCGGCTTCCGCGTCAGGGCGCGAAGGCCCCGGAGATAGGGCTCGGCCGCGGCGACGGCACCGCTCGAAGCAAAAAGCAGCATATCCGGCATTCGTTCGGCAGGGTCGGGCCAGGCATCCCCCGCCCTCAACTCGACGACTTCGGCGCCGAGCTCGCGCAACGCCCCGGCGACGCGGCTGGGGCGCGCCTGCGTCCTCGGAACGACGACCAAGCGACCGGAGAGCGGCGACCGCAACGCATCGGCCAGCCGCGAGCCCAGCGAATCCGCCTCTCGCATCGAACGCACCGCGTCGCGAAGAAGAGCGCGCCGCGGCTCGGCGTCCGCTCCGCCGAAGAATCCGCGTACGGTCATGATATCTCCGTCGAGCGATGCGTGCACCCCGAGCGGAACGCTGCAGCCGGCGCGCAGCGCGCGCAAAGCGGCGCGTTCGCAACCGATGCAGAGTTCGGTCGTCACGTCGTTGACGGCGTCGCGCAACGTCCGCGCGATGGGTGCGTCGTTCGCGAGCGTTTCAATCGCGAGCGCGCCTTGCCCGACGGCCGGCACGACGTCTTCGACCGAAAACGCAACGGTGTGGGTAGCGCCAGCGCCCAGCCGCTTCAGCCCCGCCATCGCCAGCACGATTGCGTCGTAGTGCCCCTCTTGCAGTTTGCGCAGTCGAGTATCGACGTTGCCGCGCATCTCGCGGTAGTCGAGATCGGGACGCAGGAGCGCGAGTGCGGCGCGTCTGCGCGGGCTCGACGTGCCGACGATCGCTCCCGGCGGCAAATCGGCAAATCGTTCGTAACGTTCGCTGCAGAATCCGTCGCGCGGATCTTGACGAGCGGAGATGGCGGCGATCGTCATATCGGCGGGAAGCTGGCTCGGGAGATCCTTACACGAATGCACTGCGTAGTCGGCTCGACGCTCGCGCAGCGCGATTTCCAGCTCTTTCACGAATACGTTAACCCCCAGGCTTTCGATCGGCCGTTCGCGATCGCGATCGCCCGCAGTCGTCACCGGGAGTATGGTTGTGGCGACGCCGCGTTCGGCGAGCTTGGAGGCAACCCAGCGCGTTTGCGTCATCGCGAGCGCGCTTCCGCGCGACGCGCAACGTAACGTCGAAGTTGCTCGCGTCGTATCGCCTCGCAGGCGCGCGACGGCCGCTTCCACCTCGTGCTCGGCTTGCGCCGGATTCATCGCGGCGAGTTCGGCGATCGGCATCGCGGAGAGCGCGATCAGCGCGGCGCGCCGTTCCTGCGGCGAGAGTGCCGTTTTTGCATAGGTTCGCATGCGCGCCAGCGTTTCGAGCGCCCGGCCGTAGTCTGCGTCCAGCGTCGCGCCGATCTCTTCCAGCACGCGCTTGGAAAACGCGGGCGCGGCGCCTCCCGTATCGACGGCGATCGTCAGTTCGCCGATCCGCGCGGCTGCGGGCATCGTGCAGTCGCCGCGTTCGCCGTCGGTTGCATCGCACACCAGAATCCCCGCCGCGCGCGCATCCTCGACGACGCGCGCGTTCACTGCATCGTCTCCGGTCGCGGCGACGACAAAACCGGCGCCTGCGACGTCGCTCGATTCGTACGCGCGCTCGGCACACTCTCCGCCGCGGCGTGCCAACAGGTCGCTCAGGCGGCCGTCGATGACCGGCGCGACGACGAAAACGGGAAAACCTGCGGCGACGAGCGACTCCGCTTTGCGCAGGGCGACGCCGCCGCCGCCAACGATGACGGCACGGCGGCCGTCGGGGCGCAAGGCAATAGGTAGCATGGACGTTTCAAAAGACTTCCCCGCCGTTCTGCCAAAAACCGCTAGCAGATATGGATTCGGCGGAACCGGTAAAACCGGCGGAACGCCCCGCACGTGCGGCTTTTGTGGGCGCCGTCGTCGCGGCGCTTTTTACACTACCCGGCCTCGGATCCGGCACGTTGTGGGATAACAGCGAGACCAACTACGGCGAAGTCGCTCGCGAAATTCTGCTGACCCACGATTGGGCGGTCATGCATTTTAACCTCGCCCCGTTTTTCATTCAGCCGCCGCTCTATTTTTGGCTCGGAGCGCTGTGCGCGATGTTGTGGGGCGCAACGTCCTTCGCGATGCGCTTTCCGTCGGCGCTCGCGACGATCGCGCTGGGTGCGGCTATGGGGTACGCGGCCGCGCGACAAGCCGGGACGCGCGTCGGCATCTACGCGAGCATGATCCTCTCGAGCTGTCTGATGCAAGCGGTGATCGGCCGGCTCGCCATCATGGACGCGCTGCTCGATCTGTTCGTCGCCATCACGATTTTTTGCTGGTTTCGCGCGCTGCAGACGGGGCGCGAGAGTTATTTCGTTTGCGGCTGGCTGGCTGCGGGTGTTGGATTTCTGGCTAAAGGTCCGGTCGCGCCGGCCGTCGCGCTCTTGGTCGTCGTGCCGTACTTTTTCTGGAATCGGCGCCACGAGCGCACGTTCGCACCAACCGCGCGCGCTTGGCTTTACGGCGCACTGGCGTTCGCTGCCGTCGCGTTGCCCTGGCCGGCAATACTGATCGCGCGTTACGGATGGACGCCGCTCCATCAGCTCATCGGCGTCTACACGATCGGCCGGTACACGGGCGTCATCGAGAATCAATCCGGACCGGTCTGGTACTATCTGCCCGTCATCGTCCTTGGGTTCTTCCCGTGGATCGCGTTCGTTCCGATGGCAGTTGCCTACGCCGTTCGCACGTTGCGGACGGAATCCGACGGCGACGGACCGCTGATTCGCCTCGCGCTCGTGTGGTGCGTCGTTCCGTTCGTCTTCTTCAGTTTAGCCGGAACCAAGCTCCCGAACTACGTCGCGCTCGAGTTGCCCGCACTCGCAATCCTTACGGCGCGTTACTTCGATTCGGTCGTACGCAAAGGCGGAACGCTTTCGGCCGCCGTCTCGGCGGCATTCGTACCTTTGACGATCGGCTTGCTCGCCGTCGCCATCGTCGTCTTTGCCAACGAGAACCGGCTCGGCACCGAAGGATCGCTCGCTCTTTCCGCGCTTACCGCGCCCGGCATCGCCATCTTCGTCGGGTCGCTGGCCACCGCGATTTTGGTCGCGCGTCCCGAGGCGGTCCGGATCGCACCGTACGCGCTGGCGATCGCGACCCTCCTCGCATTCGACGGCATTACGACGATCGTGCTGCCGCGCGGCGAGGCATTCAAACCGATTCCGCGCTTGGCTTCCATCATCGAACGCGATCGCCGTCCCGGCGACGCCGTGGCCATACAAGATATGTCCGGCGGTAACGCGCTGATCTTCTACACCCGTCCCGTCGTCGACGTGCTTGCAAAGACCGGCGAGCACGACACCCGCACGGGTATCGTCGATCCGCGCGTGGAGATTTGCAAATCGTCGCGGGTGTGGGTAGTCGCTCCGCGCGATCGTCCGCCCGACGATCCGCCCTACGGACGTCATCGCACCGTCGTCGCCACCGATGCGAAAGCGGCGCTGTATCTCTACGACGGTCCGCTCTGCAAAGGTTGAGCGGAACCCTCGAAGCGGCGCAGCGAAAGGACGACGGCGGCGGGCAGCACGATTCCCAGCGTCCAAAGCCGCGTCAGGGACGGCTCCGCAAGCATCGCGACGAATGGAAACGTCAGCGCAAGATACGTGAGGACGCGACGCGCACCGAGGGCGTACGGAACGCTCCACAGCGCGTACCACGGCGCGGTATAGGCGCCGAGCATCGGAAAAAGCCACACCGCACCGCGCAGACGCCGCCGTCCCGCTAACGCCGCGACGACGGTGCCGGCGGCGGCGAGTCCTGCAGCAACGTGCAATCCGTTTTCCAGCCCGGACGACGTAGCGTGCAGCGACAGCGCGTGCAGGTACGGTGCGCCGCCGGCGAACCACGAAGCGGCTAATGCCGAAGCGACCGCGAGTGCGGTTGCGGCAACGCGAGTTACCGGCGATCGGACGCCCGCCAGCACCGGCAGCCCTGCGAGCGCGTACGGCGCTTTGACGAGCGCTGCGGTCGCGATCAAGAGCGCGGCAAGCCAGGGGAGTGCCGGTGCGACGATTGCTGCCGCAACGGCGATACACGTGGGAAGTGCGTCGTTATGCGCGTTGAGCACGAACTCGAAATACAGCGCTGGATTGAGCGCGACGATCGCGAGAATCCGAGCCGGCACGCCGTACGCGCGCAGGAGCAGCACCAGCCCGGCGAGCGACGCCGCGCCCAGCGTGCGAAGCGCGACGAGCTTCATCGCGAGCGTCGTAAATGGTTCGGTGACCGTGCGCGCGACGGCTAACCACAGCGGTCCGTACGTCGTCGGCGGCATCGGGGCGTGCCACCAGACGTTGATGGCGGCGAGATCTCCGGCGAACGGAACGCTCGGCGGGGTGTAGGCAAAACGTCCCAGCAGGCCGTTTCCCGCGTAGGCGTAGAGGTCGGCATTCGTGACCACCGGCGCAAACGACATTGCCGCCATAGCGAGCGCGGCACCGACGACGAGCGGCGTTCGTGCGCCCGAACGGTATAATCCCAGCAGGGCGTATGCTTGCAGCAAACCGATCGCGAGAAGCGCGGCGACCGCGCCGGTCGCGTCTTCTTGCCAGCGTACTACCGCCAACGGCCAGGGGCCGGCGGTCGCTATCGACGCGCAGATCGTAACCTGGAGCGCGTACGTGCAAACGAGGGCGCTCACCCAGAGCGCGGGCGGGCAGCGCGGCGTGGGAATCGCGGGCGCGCGCGCCGGGCGAAACAGCTCTGCGCCCGCCAACGCCAGGGCACCCAGATAGTAGACGAAGAAAATCATCGCGCGTCACACGTCGGAAAGCTTAGTGTGACACGAAGTGTCTTACGGTTTGTATCCCGCTACTTGCTTCTCGGTGACCGCCGACGCTTTGTTGCTGCCGAGAGAGCCGCGGATATACGTGATGACGTCCGCGACGTCGCCGTTCGAGAGCGTCCCCTTCCAGGGCGGCATCTGGCCGTTGTACGTCGAGCCGCCGACGACGATCGATCCGTGCAAGCCGTCGAGCACGATACCGATGAGTTTGTTCGGATCGCCCGTGACGACCGGATTATCGGCTAACGGCGGGAAGGCGCCGGGGCTGCCCTGACCCTGCGCGCCGTGGCAGGACGCGCAGTTCGTCGAGAAAACTTTCGCGCCGTTGGCGTTTGCGGGTGCTCCGGCAGCGCCGCTGACGCCGGGTCCGGCGGCCGTCCCGCCCGAGGTGGACGCGGCTTCTGCAGGCGCCGCGAGCACTTCCGTCTCCGGCGGCGAGGGCGGCCCCGCGGCTTGCTTGGCCATAATCCCGATCTGCGCGTAAATCGAAAGTCCGACGATCGCCGCGACGACGAGCGCCGTCGGCCACAAGATCGCTTTGCGCGAGCCGAACGCCCGCGTCGTGCTGCGGTCGAGCCACGGCAGAATCAGCACGACGATCAAACCGATCGTCGGAACGATAATCGCCGCGAGCAGCTCGGCGAACGGCCCGTTGCCCAAGAGGATCGGAACCAAATTCAGCAGGCCGAAAAGCGAGAGGAAATACCAGGCCGGGTACGGCACGAACGCGCCGTTCGTGGGATCCGCTTTAGCATCGAGGAACGGCGGAAATACCAACGCGAGAAAAACGATGATGATGAAGACGATCATCGAAAACGCGCCGTCCATGAACATCTGGTCCGGCCAGAAGCGTCCGACCTTGAGCTTACGCGGATCGTCGGTGACCGGGCCCGCCGAACCGTTGTGCCGGAAGATGGCGAGATGCGCGCCGACCAGTGCGACCAGCGCCGCCGGCATGAGCCAGACGTGCAACCCGAAGAAACGGTTGATCGTGTTGGTTCCCATCACCGTGCCGCCTTGCGCGATGTTTTGCAGGATCGCGCCGCCCGGCGGCAGGCCGGTAATATTGAGCGAGACTTGCGACGCAAAATACGCGTCCATGTCCCACGGCAGCAGATAACCGGTGAGTCCGAGCACGAGCGTAATCAGCAGCAGCAAGACGCCGACGACCCACTGAATTTCGCGCGGCGACTTATACGCGCCGAAGATAAGAACTTGCAGCAAGTGCAGGAAGACGAGCGCGATCATTGCGGACGCGCCCCAATAGTGCACCGACAGCAGAAAATGCGTCCACGGATTGAGGTAGATCGCGCGGGTGGATTCCCAGGCCGTCGCCGCCGACGGCGCGTAGAAAAAGGTCAGGAAGATGCCGGTAACGATCTGCACGATCATTGCGAAGAGCGTCGCGCTGCCGAACACGTACCAGTAGCTGGCGCCGCCGGGAACGTCCTCGGTGAGGAACTCCTGCGTCATCGATACGAAGCCGGTGCGCTTCTCGACCCAATTCAACACGGCAGACAACATGCGCTGCTAACGTCCTTCTTTACGACTGATACGAGAGGATGACGCGGTCGGGAACCGACGACCGATAGCGGATCCACATCACGTCGGCGACGCCGCTCTGCTCGCGCAGCGGCAGCGGATCCATTCCGCGCGGCGCGGGTCCCGCGAGGTGCGCGCCGTCGAGGTCGAACTGGGAACCGTGGCACGGACACTGGAAGCGGTTGGCGTCCGCGCTCCAAATCGGCCGGCAGCCGAGATGCGGACAGATCGGGCTCAAGATGACGAAGCTCATGTTTACGACGTCGTAGCTGCCGTCGGAGAACGGAAGCTTTGCGGGCAGATCCGGGCGTGCGGCTTTGAACTTCGCGGGATCCACCTTGACGCCCCAAACGTAGTCGCCGAACGTCTGCTCGGGCAGATACGCGTCCTTCGTTTTCATCGAAAACTCGAGCTTGACCGGTTTGTCGGTCGCCTTCTGTAAATCGTTCCACTCCGCGGTCGTCAGCGGCGACCAGGTCCCCTTGGCGCCCGCGCCGCTCGGGATCAGCGAGCCGACGATGGGGATCGCCAAAATGACTCCGACGATGCCGCCGATGGTCAGGGTCGCGCCGGCCATGAAGCTGCGCCGCGAGATGTCTTCGGAGGTTTCCGGCATGTCGTATGCCGTCAAAATCTTACGCTGAACGCCTTGAGAAGCGTCGGCCGGCGAATGGTTCGACAAGGTTGCTCTCTCCGGGGAAGCAGGGGCCGTTGCGGTCCCTTTTCCCAAGCATAATAAGCCTGCCCTGTCGCGGAGGCGATAACAAAGGTATGAAGCGGTTTGCATCGGTCGCCCTCGGCGCCGTCCTGCTCGCGGCATGCGGCCGGGCGCCGCAGCCGGCGGCCTCGCCGGCGCCCTCCGTCGACCCGGAGATCCTGCGGTTACGATCGGGACTGGCGGAGATGCGGGCGGAGCGCGACGCGGCGCTCGCGCGCTTGCACGCTGCCGAGCGGAAACCGGGCGTGGTCCGCGTTGTGGTGCGGGAACCGGTTGCCGCCGCGCCGTCGCCGCACGCCGACGAATCCGCTCAGCCTCCGAACCGCGTTTTTACCAATCTCTCCACGTCGGCTTCACCCTGACCCTCGAAGCGCGGTTACAATTTGTAGCTGTGCAATCCCGAGATCCAAATGTTGACGCCGAAGTAGCAGAACAAGATCGAGAGAAAGCCCAGCACGCTGACCCAGTTCGTCCGTAATCCGCGCCACGAGTGGCGTGTGTGAAGGTGCATGTACGCGAGATAGACTATCCACGAAAATAGCGCCGCCGTCTCTTTCGGATCCCATTGCCAATACGCGCCCCACGATTCTTTCGCCCACATCGCGCCGGTAATAATCCCAATCGAAATCAACGGCAGTCCGATCGCCACCGCACGATAGACGATCGTATCGAGCTGCGCGAGCGTCGGAAGTGTCTGCATCCACTGGGCGAGAGGATTTCCGGCGGCCGCCGCGGCGACGGTTGCGCCGCCTTCGGCTGCAAAGGCCACCTCCCGCGCGAACGCGCGCTCCGCGTAATATTTCATGAGGTACGCGCACGAGAAGACGAACGATACGAGAAACGCAGCGTACGAGGAAACGACCAGCGGTACGTGAATTTTCGCCCAATACGATTGCAACGACGGCACCGGCGGCATCGTCCCTTCGTTCCACGTCACGCCGTAGGCGAGAAAAATCGCGGCCAACCCGACGACGAAGCCGCCCGCCCACCACGCTTTGTAGCGAAAAGCGAAGCCGATGTAGATGGCGACGGCCATTGCGGCAAAGAGCGAAAGCGAACCGTAGAGATTGAGCAGCGGCCATACGCCGGTCAACTCGTAGCGTGCGACAAGCTGGGCGAATTGGGCGACGCAGCCCAGGATCGCCAGTGGGGCGCCGACGTGCTGCAGCCACTCTTCGCGCGAGAAGAAGTAGACGAGCAGCGCGAGTGCGGCAAGCACGTAGGAGCCGAGCGCGGTAACCATTAGGACTTCGTCGAGCGACATTTTCACGGTTCCGTTACCTCTTTCAAGCGTACCACCAAACGCTCGAACTCGTTGGAGAAAACGTCGTACCCTTTGACGGTGGTTGCGGCCATGCCGACGCGGCTGCGGCCGGGTCCGTCTTCGTCGACTCGAACGTACAGCCGTGCGGGAAGAAAGTAAAAGGAAACGATGAGGCCGCCGAGCAGCACGAACGCGCCGATGCCCACGAGCGGGATGCCGGGGTCGTAGCGGTACTGGAAGCCGCTGTACAGCACGTATCGCTCGGGAACGACCCGCCACCCTTCGCCGAGGTCGACGCTGCTGCCCAGCGCAAAAAGGGCGTCGCCCAGCGACCGGCCGTTTTCGGTCGCGCCCAGCGCGACCGCCGGATCGTTGACGCGCGGATCGGCGGACGGTAGCCCCGATTGTTTATCGACGGTCGGTACGAAACGTTCGTACGTTACGCTGCGCGCGGTTGCGGGAATGTCGAACGATTCGCCTTCGAACAGCACGCGTCCGGGTAAACCTGGAACGGTTCTTCCGTCGTGCGTGACCACAAAGCGCATGCCGAACCCGTAGCTCGACTGATAGTAGAGCGTACCGTCGACGTCGATCGGGTGGTTGACGCGTACTACCTCCTTACGCGGAACCGCGTCCTTTCCGGTCACCGTCACGTGCGAGACGTAATCGATTGGCTGATACACGATCCCGCTTTTCGTCATGATCGGTTGAATCGTGTAGTGAAAATCGTCGAGGCGAATCACCGCGTGCGTTTCGGGGACGTCGACGGCCTGGCCGCTGAATACGGCGGTTTCTCCGGAGAATCCGCGCGCCCAATAGATCGTGGTTCCGGCGGCAATTATGACGAAGCCGAGGTGAGCGATGAGTACGCCTCGTCTGGCCCAGTTGTGCTTATCGGCAAACGTCCATTCGACGCCGTCGAAAACGCGGTCGCGCACTTGCCAGCCGCGCTCGGCAAACCATGCCGCAACCTTCCGGCGCACGCCTGCGGCGTCGCCGGCAACGTCGTAAACGGCGTGCAGCGGAATCTTGTCGACCTTGACGGGATGCAGCGGCGGCAGCCGCGCGGGAATGACGCGCTTGAACGTGCAGACCGTTAGCGACAGAAGAATGAGCCCGATAGTGCCGACGTACCACGGCGAGTGGTAAACGTTGTCGAACTGCAGTCGCAGGATCGCGCGCGCGATCGGAGCGGCGTAGGAAGCAAAATATGCCGGTGCGTCTTTGCCCTGGTCTACGACGACGCCGACGAGCGTGAGCAAACCCCAAACGACGAACAGGCACACGGCGAACAGCACGTTGCCGAACGTGCGGACGAAATCGCCGTATAGGTCTTTTACGCGTGCCGCCACGTTCGTTCGAGAAGCACGATCACCCAAATCGACAGTTCGTACAGCACGTACATCGGCAGCGCGAGCAGCGCCATCGTGAGCGGGTTACCGTCCGGTGCGGCGATTCCCCCGGCCACGAACATACCGAAAATGGCGTGGCGCCGATAGCGCATGAGCGAGCGCGCGCTTACGATGCCCAGCCGTGCCAGCCCGACGAGCACCACGGGCGTCTGAAAGATAATGGCAAACAGCGCGAAGAGGATGATAATGAAACTCAGCGTCGAGGCGACGCCGAACGTCGGCGTCGCAACCGCGTTCGTGATCGCCAGCAGCGCGGCAACGACGCGCGGGATGACGACGAAATGCGCGAACGCCAATCCCGCTAATGCCAGGAGCAGCGACGGTGCGACGAAGGCGTACACCATTCGGCGCGTGCGCGGATGGATCGCGGGCACGACGAACAGCCAGAGCTGCTGCAGCAGAATCGGCAGTCCGAGCACGATGCCGCCCACGATCGAAAACTTGAACTCGGTGAAGATGACGTCTGCGGGGCCGAACGCATGCAGCTCCGTTCCCTTGAAGTACTCCTGCGCCATCCAAACGATGACCGCGTGCGACGGCCAGAAGAGGAGCACGGCGATCGCGCCGACGGTGGCAATCGAGATCAATAGACGCGTACGGAGCTCCCGCAGGTGCTCCGTAAACGGCATCTCTTTCTGATCCCACGCTTCGTCGGGGACCGGCTGCAGCGAGTTTATGCGCTCGGGGTCCCTTTGCCGGGTGTCGGCGGGGGAACCGCTTCACCGGCGGCGTTGCCGATCTCCACGTTGTTCATGACGTCGGCATGAGCGGCCGACGCGCGCTGACGCGCCTCTTCGCGGGCTTTAATGGCCGCCTCGTCGGCCTCAATTTGCCCCATCATGAACTCTTTCTTGGCCGCTCCGGCGCTGCGCGCGAGCTTCGGCAGCTTCTCGGCGCCGAACAAGAGCGCACCGACCACGAGGATGCCGATAATAATCGGCGCGTCGATGATCGCGAGAAGGGGGTGAATCGCCATACTGATCTCCTTGGTTTCTACCTATTCTACGAGCAGCGCGTCGGCAAGGTTCGCGAGGCTGGTCTTCGCCGTACCCGCAGCGATAGGCTCCAACGCCTGCTTGGCCTGCCGGACGAATGCCGCGATCCTCTCGCGCGTACCGGCCAGGCCGCCTTGCCGGGCGATTCCGTCGACGATCGCCGGCAGTGCCGCGTTATCGTTCCCGCCATAGAAGCGACGGACGTCCGACTGAAAATTGCGGTCGCCTCGCGCCATCGCTTCGATCAGCGGAATGGTGACCTTGCGCTCGGTGAGATCGTTGCCGACCGGTTTGCCGAGCGAGCGTTCGTCGGCCGTCACGTCCAACAGATCGTCCTTCATTTGGAACGCGACTCCGAATGCGTCGCCGTACGCTTGCAGCGCCAAAACGTCGGCCGGGGTCCCGCCGCCGACGATCGCGCCGCACTGCGCGGAAGCCGCAAACAGCGAAGCCGTTTTCTTGCGCGCGACTTCCACGTATGCGTCGACCCCCAAATCCAAGTCGCCGGTCGCGCGCAGCTGAAGCACTTCGCCGTCGCAGATATCGGCCAGCGTCGCCGACAGGATATTGGGAATCGGCGGCGCGTACGTCGACGTCACGTTCTTGAAGATCCACGCGAAGAGATAGTCGCCCGCCAGGACGCTGACGCGATTGCCGTAGTCGACCGCAGTTGCGTTGACGCCGCGGCGCGTTTGCGCGTTGTCCACGACGTCGTCGTGGACGAGCGTCGCGACGTGAATGAGCTCCATATACGCGGCGAGATGCAGGTGCTCTACCGGATTGCCGCCGCACGCCGCCGACGACAGCAGCGTTATACGCGGCCGCAGCCGTTTGCCGCCGGCCGACAGCATGCGTTTGATCGCCTCGGTGATGATGCGGTTGTCGGTCGAAAACGTGGAACGAAAGAACGTCTCGACCTGCTCGTACAGGTCGGCTTCGCTCTCGAGGCGTGACTTGGCGATCACGGTTTGGTTCCGTAGTGGATGGCGATGGAGCCGCCCACGAGCGGCAGGTAACCCGGCGCGTCGAAGCCAGCGCGCGCGAAGCGCTCTTTCAGCTCGCGCGCGTTGGGATGATGCGTGAGCGAGTTGGGAAGGTACGTGTAGGCCTCACGCGAGCCTCCTACCAGGCCCCCGATCAGCGGCACGACGCCGTAGAAGTAGGCGTCGAAACAGCGCTTCCACAGGCGGTTAGGCGCTTTGCTCACGTCGAGATTCACGAAACGCGCGCCGGGCCGCAGCACGCGCAGCGTCTCGCGCAGCACGGCATCGACGTCGACCACGTTGCGCAGCGAAAATCCCATGGTCGCCCCGTCGAACGCGCTGTCGGCAAACGGAAGCTCCATGACGTCGGCTTCCACGAACGATGCCCGGACGCGCGAAGAAGCGCGTTCGCGCGCGCGCGCCAGCATCGGCTCGCAGAAATCCGCGCCGGTGACGTTGAGGGTCGGATCGACGCGCAGCAAATGAAACACGAGATCGCCGGTACCGCAGCAGAGATCGAGAATCGTGCCCCCACGCGGCGGTGCGAGAATGGCGATCGCTTTCTTACGCCACACTTCGTCGAGACCGGCAGTGAGCAGGCGGTTCGCCAGATCGTAGCGCGGCGCGATTCGCCCGAACATCTCGCGGACGAACGCTCCCTTTCCGCCAGCCGTTGCCATGGTCATCGGTGTTGCCTTCGACCCTTGCTGCGGGCGATCTTTGTGGGATTGCGCCGCGATGCTTCAGCTGAGTTCGCTTTCCGCGCTGTTCGGCGCGCTGCGGTGCGGCCGCACGGTCGAAGCGCAGGCGTACACGCTCAGCCGGAAGGTCCTGCAAGCGCTCGAAGCGGCTGCGCGACGCGGGGCCAGCGTTGCGGTTCGTCTGGAAGCCGACCCCGTGTCCGATCGCAAGGGCGCCCTCGCGAAGTACAATCGCCGGCTCGTCGGCGAGATGCGCGCCGCGGGCGTCGACGCCGCGCTCGAGTCGCACGTTCACGCAAAATCGATCGACGTCGACGGCACGCGCTACCTCGACGAAAAAAACTTCGCCGGCGATAGCGACTTGGTGTTGGCCGACGACGACCCGGCCGATCCGGCGGTTGCGACGCGCAAGAGCGACGCGCTCGCCGCCGAGACGGCACTGCTGAGATCCGCGCGTGCGCCGGACGACGTGATCGTGGAAAGCGAAACGTTCGGCGCGACGAGCGTTTCGCGCGCGCTGCGCGAACTGGCGGCGGCGGGCGTCGCCGCGCGGCTGATAATCGCCGGCCGTTCGCTAAAAGAAAACGCGAACGAGCGCGAGGAACTTGCGAGTCTCGCGGCTGCGGGCGTTCGAATCCGCAGATGTAACGACAGCTCCAAGCTCGCCGTTGCGGGCAACGCCGCATGGGCCGGCTCTGCGAACGCCACGTCCGCATGGGGACGGTACGACATGACCGATTGGGGCGCGCGCACCGGCGACGCGGCCATCGTCGGGGCCGTGCGCGACCGGTTGGAAAAATTGTGGGCGCACGCCCGCCCGTTGTGACCGATTTGCAGTATGATGGCGGCATGAAGTACGCTCCAATGCTCGCGCTGGTTTTGGCTGCGTCTTGCGCTCGCGGCAGCGCCGTCGCCCCGCTTCCCCAAACCGCATGGGCATCGATCGCTCGCGCCCACGATACCTGTACGGTGAAGGAGCAAACGCTTCCAAATCTCGGGACCGCTTGGGACCTCGTCCGTATATCGAACGCCGCCGACTACTCGAGTTCGTCGTCCTCGTCTTCTTCGTCGTACGAGGCGTGGGCGTACGCCGTTGGAGAGTACGACAGCTCCCGCTACGCGCTGGTGCTGAACTGGGACGGTGCGGACTGGAAGCAGTCGCCGGCAGTCAATCCCAGTCCGAAAATCAACGCGTTTTTCGGCGTCGACGTCGTTTCGAAGAACGACGTTTGGGCAGTAGGCCAGTATTTGACGAGTTCGAACGTCCTCGTGCCGCTCATCGAACACTTTGACGGTCACCACTGGGGGATTTCTCCGAATCCATCGGTGCTTCCGTACGGCGGCTACTTGAGCGGCGTGAACGCGTTCAAGGCTAACGACGTCTGGGCCGACGGAGCGTTGGTCACGAGTTCCAAGGGCACGTTCGTACCGCTCGTCGAGCATTGGGACGGCAACAAATGGATCAAAATCGACGACGTCTTTCATCCGAAGCCGCATCACGACTACCTTTTGACGGGAGCTCCTATCCTGGATTCGGGGCTCAAAGATCTGCAGATCGCGCCCATTATTTTCGACGTCAAGAAGGAGCAGCTCGCCGGTCTCGTGTTTCGGCCGAGCGAGACGTCGCTATGGACCATCCACCAAATGGTGCTGCCGAAAGGCGCGATCAACACGAACGTCAACGGCATCTCGCCTTGGGGCGGGACCATCATTACCGTTGGAAGCTACGGCGTTTTGGGACAGTCGCTTCCGCAGCCGATGGCGCAAATTTGGAACGGCACGTCGTTCGACGTTCAGACGCTGCCGAAAGTGGGAGTCGCCGCGTCGCTGGCAGGGGTCGCGTACGGCAAGGCGCACGCGTTTGCATACGGCTCGTATTACCCGAAGTTCACGTCGGTGGCCGAGTACGCGCTAGGGCTTGCCTACGACGGCAAAGAGTGGTCCAATATTACGTTTCCGAAGATTTCCGGCGCGTTCGCATCGGCCGTGCCGCTCCCCGGAAAGAGCGGCTTCTGGGTCGCCGGCAACCGGTTCGATATCAAAACCAGCACGAGCGAAGGCTTTATCGACGCGCTCAAGTGTCCGGTGTTCTAGGCGGGCGTTAGACGCCGAACAGCGTGTAGGCGTTGCGATCCGTCGTTGCGACGATCTCCTCGAATCCGATGGCCAAGACTTCGGCGAGTTTGTCCGCCGTGTGGCGCAGGTAGGCGGGTTCGTTGCGCCGTCCGCGCATCGGCATCGGCGCGAGATACGGACAATCGGTTTCGAGCACCACGTTTTCGATGCCGACGGCTCGCACTGCCGCTCGCAGCGCGTCCGCTTTGGAAAACGTCACGACGCCGCCGATTCCGAGGCGCAGATCGAAGTCGCCGACGAGCGTGCGCGCCTGCTCGGCGTTGCCGGTGAAGCAGTGCACGACGCCGCGCATCTCACCGGGTACGAACTCTTCGCGCAGGATCGCGACGAAATCGTCGAACGCGTCGCGCTGATGGAAAATAACGGGTAAGCCCCGTTCGCGCGCGAGCCGCAGCTGAGCGCGCAGCACGCGCGCTTGCGCCTCGCGCGGGCTGTGATCGTAGTAGTAGTCGAGGCCCGTCTCCCCGATGGCGACCACGCACCGCTCGATCAGTAACGGACCGAAATCGGGCGTCAAGTTCTCGGGCGCATTTTTGGCCTCGTGCGGATGGATGCCGGCCGACGCGCTCAACGAAAAGTGTTTCGCGATCTCGATCGCGCGCCGGCTATCCTCGAGATCGCAGCCGACGAGAACCATCGCCGTGAGGCCGGCGTCGTACGCGCGCGCGATCGTCTGCTCGCGGTCGCCGTCGTACTGTTTGTCCTGCAGATGGCAGTGGGTGTCGATCACGTGCCGGCGGCTCTAAAAATTTAAGCCGATTCCGCGACGCCTTCGATGATGCGATTGCGTCCGGCGCGCTTGGCTTCGTAAAGTGCGGCATCGGCGCGCGCGACCAGCGTCTCGGCCGTGTCGCCGATGGTCGCCGCTGCGACGCCTAAGCTCGCCGTGACCGGGTCGCCGGTGGCGTGGCGCAGCCCGCTGAGTGAAATCGACAGCCGCAACCGTTCGCCGACCATCATCGCCGAATCCGACGTCGCTCCGGGCATCACGACGAGAAACTCTTCGCCGCCGATTCGGCCGACGGCGTCGCCCGCGCGCACGGAGTCGAGCGCGATTTCCGAAACGCGCCGCAGCACCTGATCGCCGGCGGCGTGCCCGAGCTCGTCGTTGATACGCTTGAAGTGATCGAGATCGAACAGCAGGATCGCGCCGTTGCGAACGACGTCGCCGAGCATCGCACGGAGCCGATCGAAGATGGCCGCACGATTTTTCAGGCCGGTGAGCGCGTCCGTCGTTGCGGCGCTCTGCTGCGCGGCGATCGAACGGATGTCCCGCAGCAGCGGCGCGATCTCGCGCGCGGCGGCGACGTACTGCTTCTGCGCGTTGTCGGGAACGGGTGCGCCTTTGCGCCGAACCAGCAGCGCCCCGAGCAAATCCTCGTCGTCGCTGAGCCGGATTCCGAACGCGTGCATCGATGCGTAATCGCCTTGCAGCACGACGCTGGGCATTCCGGCGAACTTCAACCGCGATAGCGTTCGGCGGCGCAGCTCGACGTCGGCCGTCGTAGGCTGCTGCCCGAGCGATGCGACGACCTTCCAATCGTCGACCGCCGGGCTGCTCGCCGTGATGATGGAGATCGTCTCGTCGATGAGCGTTCCGTGAATCGACGACAGAATAGCGTTGATCTGCGGCAGCGGATCGCGCGCGCCGAGCATCGCCTGCACGGCGTCGCGCACGAGTCGCAAGCGGTGCAGCTCGACCGCTTGATCGTCGATGCGCCGCAGCAACAGCGAATACGCGACCACCGGCAGCCACAAGCTGATGATCGCCGCCGGAACGCCGCTCGGCGCGAGGCGCGCGATCACGTAACTCCAAAATACGGTAACGAAGACGCCGGACCACAAGCGCTTGTCACGGCCCAGGCGCTGCATCGCGACGCCCAGCGAAAGACTGGTATGGAGTGCGACGAACGGGAGCGAGCAAACGAAGACGATACAGAGCGCGGCCGCCGTTCCCAGGATCATGAACCAGATCGCGCCGCCCACCGTGGGAGCCAGCGCCAAAGCGAGGAGGTCGGGACGCAGCGGCGCCAGCAGCAAGACGAGCAGTGCGCGTACCGCGCCGTGACGCAGTAAATCGAGCCGCCCGGGTCCGGTGCGGAGTGCGGCAGCCAGCGTAAACCCCCCGAGTGCTGCAATGGCGGCCGACTCCGGACTCATGAGGGCAAAAAGCGGAATTTCCACAGGCGCGTCTTGGAACAGCGCTTCGGCCGAGAAATCTCCCCGCCGAATACGCAGACCGCGCACCGGCAAGCCGTTGATGGCAATCAGCGTAATCACGAGGGCGCCCACGATGGAGAGTAACGCCGCCGGCCAGCTCACTCGCTGGCGCGAAACAAGCGGTAAGGCGACGACCAGCAGCGCGGCCACCACGAAAACCGCGATGCTGGCGAAGGCGTGGAGCCGCTGACGTCGTTCGAGCGTCATGCCGACACGAGGTCGATTCGCGGGAAGAGCGCGTCGCCCGGAACGACGGCGGTGCCCGGAGGCAGCGACCCGTCGTCCCCCCAGGCAGCTAACGATTGCCGCCAATCGCCCTCGATTCGGCCGCGCGCACCGAGCTGCCGCCACATTTCGGCGGCGCGTTCGGGCATGAACGGGTGAAGCAGAATCGCCAGCCAGCGCAGGCCCTGGCAGAGATCGTACAGCAGTGCCGCCAGTTCGTGCTGCCGCCCTTCCTTATGTAGATTCCACGGCTTGCGCTCGTCGATGGCCCGGTTCAAAGCGGTGACGAGCTCCCAGATGGCCTCGAGCGCCTCGCGGAACTGCAGCTGCGTGACGAGCCCGGCAACGCGCTCGCCGAGATGCGTCGAAGGATCGGCGAACCTCATAGAGAGGGACGTTCGCTCTCCCGGCTCCGGAACGATGCCGGAGTGGTATTTTTGAACCATGGTCAACGTTCGCCTGAGCAGGTTGCCCAAATCGTTGCCGAGGTCGTTATTGTGACGTTGTGCGATTTTTTCTTCCGAATACGAGAAGTCGCTGCCGAACGGCGCTTCCCGCAGCAAGAAATAGCGCATCGAGTCGGCGCCGAAGCGTTCGGCCAATGCAAACGGATCGACGGCGTTGCCGAGGCTCTTGCCGATCTTTTGACCTTCGACCGTGATCCAACCGTGCGCGAAGACGAGTTCCGGCGCCGCTTCGCCGATCGACCATAACAGCGACGGCCAAATCAGCGTGTGAAAGCGCGCGATTTCCTTGCCGATGAGCTGCACCGAAGCCGGCCAGAACGTGCGAAAGCGTTCGCCGTCGGGCCATCCCAATGCGGTAACGTAGTTGAGCAGCGCGTCGAACCACACGTAGATGACGCCGCGCCCCGAGCCGGCCGAAGGACCTGGTATCGGAATCCCCCATTCGAGATTGGTGCGCGAGATCGACAGATCTTCGAGGCCTTCTTCGAGGATCGCCATCATCTCGTTGTAAACGCTGCGGGGGCGCACCCACTGTGGATTGGCGCGATAGTGCGCGAGCAGACGATCGCGATACTTCGAAAGGCGGAAAAACCAATCTTCTTCCGAGATCCATTGCACTTCGCGACCGCACGTCGGGCAGCGTCCCTCGGCGAGTTTCGATTCGAGCCAGAACGTCTCGTCCGAAACGCAGTACCAGCCCTCGTACGTCCCCAGATACACGTCGCCGTTTTGGCGCATCCGCTCGAAGATCGCCTGTACCGCGGTTTCGTGACGCGCCTGCGTCGTGCGAATGAAATCGTCGTACTCGACGTGGTAGGCCGCGAACAACGCCTGCCAGCGCGGCACGAGCTCGTCGGTCCACTCTTGCGGCGTCTTTCCGTGCTCGGCCGCCGCGTTCGCAACTTTTTGGCCGTGTTCGTCGGTACCGGTCAGCATAAACGCCGGTCCGCGCGTGCGCGCGCTGCGCGCGAGCACGTCGGCAACCACGGTGGTGTAGGCGTGACCGATATGCGGATTGCCGCTGATGTAATAGATCGGCGTCGTGACGTAGTACGGGCGGGTCATCGTTCCGCGAGAGGTTCGGGGGACGGTGCGCCCTCGCCCTTGGCGTCCCTGGCTCGTTTGAGCGCGCCGGCGCGAGCGTAGAGCTCGTTACGGTCACCTCGGCCTTCCTTAGCAAGCGTCTTGGCGACGTCGGCAACGCGAAGGCCGCGCGCGAGCAGCGCCCCGATGTCGGCGTCGCTCGCGGCGTCCGGCTCCGGTTGCAGCGCGAGCGGTGCGATCGCGAAGGCGATCTCTCCTTTTACCGAGGGTCCGAGTGCGGCGCCGACCGATTGCGGCGTTCCGGCGAGCTGCTGTTCGTGCAGCTTGGTATATTCGCGAACCAAGAAGACTGCGGCTTCGGGTGCGACCGCCGTCAGATCGGCGAGCGCGGCACGGATGCGGCGCGGCGACTCGAACCAAACGGTCGTGCGGCCGCCGCGCAGTGCGTCGAGAAATTGCCGCCGCCGCGCGCCGGACGTTCGCGCGGGAAAACCTTCGAAGCTGAAGCGCCGCAGCGGAAAGCCCGATAACGCCGCCACGCCGAATGCGGCGCTCGGGCCCGGAAGGACGACGATCTCGATGCCGCCGGCACGTGCCGCCGCCACGAGCTCCGCACCCGGATCCGAGATTCCCGGCATCCCCGCATCGGTCGTTACCGCGACGCGCTCGGAGCGAGCGCGTTCGAGAATGCGCGCGGTGACGGCGGCCGCGTTCTGCTCGCGATAGCTCCACAGCTCCGGTGCCGGAATATCGAGCGCGTGCAGCAGCTTACGGGCAACGCGCGTGTCTTCCGCGACGATCAGGGTCGCGCCGCGCAGCGCCTCGAGCGCGCGCAGCGTCACGTCGCCCAAGTTGCCCAACGGCGTCGGAACGAAGATCAGAGTCACGCGTAAGAATAAGCCACGGCGAGAGAGGGAACCTCGCCGTGGCAACTTATCGCTTTCCTGCGCCTTCGCATCGTCTCAGAGTTCGCGCGCGCATACAAGACACCGGCGTCACTTCTTACCGATAATTTACGCTGCGTGGATTGCGCGTTGACGCGTTAACGGTTTTTCGTTTGCACCGCTGCTGCTATAACTAAGCGAGTGAGCCGCCAATTCGATCGAGGTTCTATTGAGCCTTCGACGGGGGAGCCGTCTTCGCACGCTCGCGTCGCAACGCCATACGGCGATATTTCGGCGGCGATTGCGCTGCTCGACGCCGACTGGAAACGGTGGATGGCTACCTACCTCGTCCGCATCGTCAACGGCAGCGAGCTTCTGCTGCGCGCGACGGTACGCGGCGATCGTTCGGCCGGCGCGACGGTAGGGTCGTTCTGCGTGTACGAGCGTACGATGGCGATTCCAATCCCGCAGAGCGGTGTCGCCGATGCGATCGACGTCCAGGGTTGCGGCGTCTCGTTCACGGTCGACGTTCCACTGCCCGACCGGGGGCCGGACGGGCGCGAGCGCGGCACCACGACCGGCAGCATTCGCACGAATCCCTAAGGGGGCTTGTCCCGGCCCGACCCGAAGCGTAGGGGCCAATGGCGCGAACCATCGACGTCGAGCACGTGCCGGCGGGAGCAGCGGTCGAGCTGTATATCTCGCCGACCTGTCCCTATTGCGCGCAGGCCATGTCGCATTACGACCGGGCCGGCGTTCGCTATAGCGCGTACGACGCGCAGAACGACAGGGTGCTGCGCGAGCGCATGTTTTCTTACACCGGCGGTGACCCTACCGTCCCCGCCATCATCGTCGACGGTCGTTACGTTCAATCCGGTTGGGGCAAACCGCCCCGCGGTTGAACGGTGCATTGAACGGACGCCGTGAGCGTTTCGAATAGCAACCTTCCCGTACCGATGCACGCCGCAGCGCTGGTCATGCGCGAGCTTCCGGCGTCGAGTTTGCTGGTCGAATCCGACGGCAATCGCCTGGGCGGCGAGCTGCGCCGTTTGCGCGGCTGGCGCGCGCGCTACAGTCTCGCGCTCGCCAACGACTCGCCGCTGCACGTGATGGTGACGCTGCGCGCGCGGCGCGGCGATATCGAGCGGCGCTTACCGCCCGGCGAGTTTTGGATCGATCCGCAATCGCACGCCGATCTCACGATCGACGTTCCGACGCACGTCGCTTATGCGGGCGGTTCGCTGGTCGTGCGATTGGTCAACGCGCAGATTCACGAGATGGTGGCACCGCTGCCCGGGCCGGCCGGGATCTTCGGCGCGCTGCTCGGCGGTTTCGCGGTCGCCGCGGTTGCGGCGGGTTTCGTGTTTGCGACGCCCCGCATCGACGTCTTCGCCGTGCCGCCCATCGGCGTTTCGAACTCGCTGCTGCGCGTACCGTATCGGACCGCCGGTTTGGGCTCGAGCGCGTACGCGCTGATCGACGATCGCGGTGTGACGGTTCGCTCTGGCGACGTACGCAAGCGGGCTGGAACTCTCGCCTTTACGCTGCCTTCCGCGCAACGCACGCAGAGCTACATCTTACAGATGCGCGAGACCGGGCCGCTGGGCGAAGCGGAACGAGCGGAGCCCGTGACCGCGCTGCCCGAACCGGCGCCGCCGATGACCGGTGCGGCATCGGCGCTCATCGATTCGCTCGCGATCGATTCGTGGCAAATTCCCGACGGCGGCGTCGTAACCGTGCGCTACCGCACGAGCGCGCGCAGCGGCGTCGTTTCGATCAAGGACGCGCAGAACACGGTCTGGGCATCGGATAAAATCTCGCCCGACGGCGTGACGCAACTGCGGATCCCGCATTTCGGCCACGACAAGGAGCTGCGCGTTGCGCTGGCGGTCGCGCGCGGCGACGTGCACGCGGCGTCGTCGCTGGGCGTACAGGTCGTCGCGGCGCCGAAGCCGGCGCCCGCACCCGCCGCGGTGCTTGCGGCAGCCGCCGCACCGGTGGCAGTCGCACCGCAGGCTGCGGCACCACCGCGCGACGATCCGCCCGCGCAGACGCCGCCTCCGGTAGAGCAACAACACGTCAACGTCGTTGGAACCAACGTCGCGGGCTACACGGTGCGGACGTCGATCGTTCCGGGAGCAACGAACGTGCGATTGGCACTCGAAACCGCGGACGGTCAAACGATTGCTTCGGAGTACGTACAGGACGGCGCCACGACGGCGAGCGTCGACGCTCCGCCCGGAACGCATGGGAGGATCGTATTGATCGCGACGTACGATTTAGGGCAGGGTCAAGAGTCGACCGTCAAAACGATCGATATTCCGTAGCTCGCTTACGCTAACAGTTCGAGGGGACGGTCGAAGGCGACGGCATCGGCTCGGCGATGGGCGTCGGTTTGGCCAGCGTATCGAGTGCGGGCTGTGCGGCGGGCGTCGGCTGCAGCGACGGCCCGAGCACGTTCTGCATACCGGTATGGCAGTTCAGCATCGTCGACATATCTGCCGGCCGGATGAAGTTGAGCTGACCGCTTGCCGGGAGCTGCGTGAGGCCGCCGAAGATCGACTGTAAGTAGTTGGGGACGAGCACTTGCGCGGAAACGACGGGCGTGTTGCTGAGCGCGATCGCCGGCTGATTCAAACCAGTCGTGTACACCGCCGTTTGCGAGTTCGTTCCGTTCGCGCAGGAGAGCGTCGGCGGAGCCGCCGTTGCTTGCCAGAACGGTCCGCTGGTTGGACCCGGATACGAGCCGCTGTTGCTCATCGCGTCGGTCGAGGGGGCGTTGCAGGTCTGCACCGGAATCGGCGAGTTGGTCGTCGTCGTGCCCAAGCTGTTGTAGAGCACGTACATGCTGTATTGCGTGAACGGATTGATTTGGTTGGCGATCAGACCGCTATAGCGAATCGCGCCCTGCACGCGCTCGCTGAGCACGCCGTATTGCGCCGCCCAGATGATGCCCCACAGCGTCAACAGGATGAGCGGCATGAAGAGCGCCGTCTCGGTGAGTGCTTGTCCGCGCGAGCGTGCCGTCATGAGTTCCACGGCGTGTTCGAGTTACAGTTTCCGGCGGCGGGGGTGAACGTGCCGGAATACGGCGAGACGGGAATCGCGCTCCACCAGCCGGTCCACGTCGAAAATTCTTCGGTTGTGATGCCGGCGATGTAGCCGCCGAAGACCGGAGGCAGGTTGTTGCCCGGATTGTTCGTGATGCTGCGCCAGTTGTTGGCGCACCAGTGTACGGCATACCAGTCGTAGGCCGCGTTATCCGAGTTGCAGAACGTACCGGCATTGTAGAACGACGGCTGTGAGTCGGTCGCGCTTTCGACGAACTCGGGTCCGTTGTACGCGCCTTGCGAGGGCGACTGCGGGTTGTTTTGCAGCCCCGGATTGAACCACTCTTGCGTCACCAGCGTCGTCGTCGCGCCGGCTCGGCCTACCGCCGTAAACGGCGCCGCGAGACCGAAGACCTGCGTGCCGCCGAGCTTCCACAGCGCGGCGAAGGGCGAGCTGACTTGCGCGCACGTGTCGACTTCGATTTGCAACGGATTGAGATCGGAAACGATCGCGCCGCCGTTGGGAAGCGGTACCCCGTCGCCGTTGTCTTCGCCGCCGGCGTCGGAGAGCGCGCCCGAAAGCGATGGCCGCGCCGTCGGCGCCGCGATCGTGTACTTGAACGCGCAGTCGCCGGCGGTGGGGCTGTTGCCGCCGGCGCAGTGGCTCGCGTACTGATCGGCGATCGTCTGCATGTCGGCGAGCTGCTGCGTCTGCGAATATTCGGAAAGCGCCGCCATCTGCTGCACGAGCTGCCCGTAACGCGCCACCTGCTGGATGTAGTTGTTGCGCAGGCTGTTGTACGCGGCCGCGCAATCGATCCAGCCCGTCGCCGTCAGCGTGCCGTATTTACATCCGCCGCTTCCCTTGAGAAGATTCAGCATCGCCTGCATGGTGCGCCGGATGCGATATTCTTCGATGCCGGCCGCGTGCACGTTTGCGGTGATCGAGTTGAAGTGCGCCGCCTGGACGCTGACGATGCCTTGCGCGACCGAGTCCGCGGCGTTCTGCGCGCGAATTTGCCAGCGCACCGCGTTGGCATAGTTAAAGACCGCCATCATCAGCCACAACAGCGTGAGGATGCCGAAAATCCAAACGGGGAACGTTTGACCGCGCTGTGCGTGCAACGTACGCATCGTTAGTAGGCCGGATCCCCGGCGGTGGTCGCGCCGGCGAGCGGGTTGGTGGGCGCGAAGCCGGCGCCGAGGCCGTTCGGAATGCCCGGCTGATCCCACCAGTAGACGAGTGCGAACGACGCGCCGTTCCAGCTGCCATTGTTACCGGTGGGCGAGCCGCAGTTCGGGCCTTCCGGGCCGTCGTTGCCGGCGTCGGACGGGTAGGCGTACGAGGGTGCGCCCACCGCTACGCTCGTGTTGCCGCCAAAACGGTTAATGCCGAACGGCAGGTGCCCACCGTACGCCTTGGCGGCGATGTTGCCGCTCTTTTCCCACCAAGCCATCTCGTCGTAGTAGTACATCGGGAGCGATTGCGGCACGCCGCCGCAATCGCCGCCGTTGAGGAATCCCAGCACCGTGGATGCTTGCGCCGACGCATTGCCTTGGATCGCCGTCGCAACGTTAAAAAGGATCACGTCGCCGGCTTGGCTATTCGTGACGAACGGAAATGCGGGAATCAGGTCCGCGAAAATGCGCTGATGCGCCGCCATCACGCCGAAGACTTGCCCGTTGTTGACGCCCATACCGTTCGGAGCCGCGTAGTTATAGTTCGAGAGATAGGACGCGACGCCGTAGTACCAGTTCACGTCGTTGTTGCACGTCTGCCCGAAAGCGCCGGCGCCAAAATTCCCCGTTCCCCCGTTACCGCCGCCCGACCACGTGTCGGCGCACACCTTCGTAAAGGTGGCGGGAACGTAATACGGTGGCGTGTTCATGTTGGCGATGACGGCATCGCTCTGCGGTAAGAACGGGCTCGCGTACGTGGGGTTGAGAACGTTCGAGCCCTCGAACGAGTTCGGGCCGCCGCCGAGCTGATCCATCTGATTTTGCGTCATCAGGTAGTAGCCCTCGACGCTGCCCGAAGAAATCGGAACGTTAGCGTAGCCGTAGATGCCCGACATGTTCCACTGCGCGGTCGCGCCGTTGCCGGCGTTTTGATTGAGCGACACGGAGTAGTTCTGCGGACGAACGAGGGTGAAGCCGCCGTTGCGCGAGTTTTGGCCGCCGGCCTGCATGTTCGAACCGTACATGACGTTGAACGGACTCGGGTCGACGCTGGGCGGCGGTGCCGGCGAATACGTGAGCGCGTTGGTGATCATCGGCGGCACGAGATTGCTGATGTTGGCCGAGATGTTGGCTTGGGTGACGCCGAGCGTGTACCAGTGCGCGGCAAAGAAGACGGCTGCGTCGCCGGCAACTTGCAAGTAGCCGATGAGCACGATCTGCAGCATGCCGAAGAGCGAGACGAGCGTAAAGGCGAGCACCGCTGCGGTCTCGGCGAGCGCGGCGCCACGACAGGCGTGCCGGCGGTCGGGCTTCACGGCACGACGGTCGGCGGTGGACTCTGTTGAACCCCAGTCATTCCGGTCGTCCCCGCGTTATAAGCGGTGTTGGCATTTTGCGCGATGTTCAGAAACGCTGCCGAACAGGCTAACGCGAAGAGCGCCAGCACCAGCGCGTACTCCATGATCGCGCCGCCGGACGTATCGCGCAGGAGCCGCGTCAGCAGCCCTTTCGTCACTGATTGATCACCGTCGGTAACATAACGAAGACGACGTTGGTTTCGTTGTTGGTATAGTGCACGGACTGGAACAGCGCTCCGAGGATCGGAATCGCGCTCAGTCCGGGGACCTTGAAGATCTCTTTCTGCTGTAGATGCCGCAGCAGACCGCCCATGACGATCCCCTCGCCTTCGCTCGTAATAACGTCGGTCGAAAGCTGGCTAATCTTGAGACCCGGCACGGTCGTTCCGTTCAGGCTGACCGCATTGGTATAGTCCAGGTCGGAGACGGTCGGCGCGATCTTCGTTTCGATCTTGCCGTTGCCTAGAATCGTCGGCGTCACGTCCAATTGAACGCCGTACTGCTGGAACTGGACGCTGACCGAACCAAAACCTGACGAATACGTGTACGGGATTTGTCCGCCGACCAAGAACTTGGCCTCTTCGCCGGGCAGAGTAACCAGGTCAGGGGACGACAGAATGCGCCCGTGCCCGCTCTGCAGTACGAGATCGAGCGTTGGCATCAGGAAGACGTTGCGGAAGAACGCGCCGATCGTGAACGCCTTGCCGGGATGGCCGGCGTTCCCGTTTTCGATGATTGGGAACGACGGCGGAACCGGCAGGATCTCGGCGGGATTACTCGGGTTGGGCTGGCCGCCCTGGAAGTTCACGCCAAGCTGGGAGAGGCCCGAGTTGTCCATCTCGAGGACGTAGACTTTCACGTCCACCTGGCTCGTGAGGTCGACGGCGAGCCGGTCGATGACTTTGGCGTTGGTCGCCAGGAAGCGTCCGGCCAGGCCCCGCGCCTTATCCATGACCATCTCGGCCTGCTGGCGGTCGCGCACTTCACCGCTGACGATGATGTTGCCGGCCCCGGCCGTGGACTGGTCGTAGTCGAGGTGGATGTTCGAAGCGCCCGGGATATGCGCCAGCTCTTCTTCGATGGCGCCCAGCGGATGAGGAACGTAGAGCGCGTTGACGAGGGTCTGATTCTGGGCCTTCGCCAGGGCGGTAAAGCGGCTCAGCACCGAGTCGACGTAGTCCGAAACCGCCTGATCCTTGACCGTGCCGCGGACGACGACCGCGTTGCGGAAGCTGACGACCTGCACGTTGGGCACGTTAAGCGCCGCGCGGATCATCTTGGCCAGATCGTTGGGGACTTGCCCCGAAACGTAGACCTGGTACTTCGTCACGCCGCCGTAGCTAGCCCAAACGTAGACCGTCGTGCGGCCCGGAGCCTTAGCGTTGATGACCACCTGGCCCGTCCCCAGCGGAACGACGCCGGCGATCGTGGCGTCGCCGGTGGCCACGCGCGTGAGGCCGGGCGCATCCACGATCGTGGACGAGCCGGTCTCGAGGACGATCACGTCGGAATCGGCTCTCGCGGCCAGCGTCGAGCCAAAGCAAAGTGCTACGCCAAAAAGCAGCGCTGCGAGAACGCGCGCATTAAAGCTCCTCATAGGAAATCGCGCTTCCGCGCGGTTGCTTTGTTTCCTGCGTATGGTAGAGGGTTTGTCGCCCCTCGTGTGAGAATCAGGAGCGCACGGGTAAAGACAATTTTTCGCGGCCCCCCTTGCTTAAAAGGAGCCGAGAGTATATTTTGAGGGCCAGGTGCTAAACAAATTTGTGGCAGCGGCGGTACTGACCGTCGCGGTCTCGCCGTTCTCCGGAGCCGCTGCAAGGGCCGCCAACAACGTCCCCGCACCCGTCTCCGTCAACGGCGCAATGAGCGTAACGGTCGCGCCGGCCACCGGCTCCGAGGCGATTACCGTCTCGGGAACGGCGCCGGCTATGGCACCCGTCGTCGTGCTGTTGCACGCGACGATTTCCCGCGATCTGCCCAACGTGTTCGTGAATCGCCGCGACGTCTTCGCCGACGCCGACGGCCATTTCTCGACCGTCGTGCCGATCGGGCCGGATTTTTGGCGCGGGAGCATCCTCACCGTTTCAGTAAGCTCGTCGTCGGCCACGGCCTCGGCGAACGCACAAACCATCGTGACCCTTCCCAACCCGGGCGTCGTCCTACCGGCCGACGACGTGCCGAGTCATTAACCGGCCGGATAACTCTCCTGGAGGCACGCGGTTACCAATGATCCAGACCCTCAAAGCCATGCTCGCTAACGAAGACGGAGCTTCGCTGGTCGAATACGCGCTGATCGTCGCGCTCATCGCCGTCGTCGCGATCATCGTTCTCAAGACGCTCGGCAACAACGCAAGCTCGGTACTCGGAACGGCAGCAACCAGCGTCTAGTACTCCCAGTATCTCGGCGCTCTTACCCTACGTCTGTTCGCTGATCGCTTGTGCGGCTGCGGCCGTCTCCGACCTTCGGACGCGTAGGATCCCCAATACGATCCCGTTAGCGCTTGCGCTTTTTGGCGTAACGTTTAACGTATTCGGCGGATGGCGTCCGGCGCTGTCCGCCGTTGCGGCCGGGATCCTGGTGCTCGTCGTGGGCACGCTGCCGTTTTCACTGGGCGCGCTCGGAGGCGGCGACGTTAAGTTGCTGGCCGCCTGCGGGTGCGTGTTCGGTCTGAGCGAGCTGCTCCCACTCGTTGTTTACACCGCCCTAATAGGCGGTGCAGTTGCGCTTGTGTTCCTGGTGCTGCGCCGTATTTCGGGGACGAAGGAGCGAGTCAGATTACCGTACGCGATCGCGATCGCGGGCGGAGTGCTGTGGATCTCGCTGGCCGATACGGCGCTGCCACACTTGAAAATCGTTTAGTTTGCCGCAAAGAAACGCGCCCTTGCTGCACGAACGGATACCTTTATGAATAGGCGGACAATAACGATTGCCGTCGTCGCCGTCTTAGCTTTCGGCGTCGCGCTGATCGTTTACGGAGTTCTCACGGCGCCCCGCAAATCGGCGGCGCCGCCTCGCAACGTGGTCATCGCGTCGATGAACATTCCCGCCAGCGCGCGCATCGTCCCGAGCATGGTCAATACGGTTCAGAAGCCGGCCGACCAAGTCGAACCCGACGCGTTTAGCGACCCATCCGACGCGGTCGGCATGATCGCGACGTCCGACATCCCCCTCGGCGCCGCGCTGACGCCGGCCCGGCTGGCGCGGCCCTCACCGCCGCCGCAGGGACCGCAAGTCGCCGTCGGTATGCGCGCCATCACGATTCCCATCGACGTCATCAAAGGCGTCGGAGGATTGCTCCAGCCGGGCGATCACGTCGACGTGCTGGCCTCGCCGCCCCGCGGAGCGAGTCAGCCGGTCGCGTTCGCGATCGTTCGCGACGCCATCGTGCTGGCTGTCGGAACCAATCTCGCGCCGGTGCCGCAGGCCAGCGGGTCCCCCGCTCCTAACGCCACGCCGGCGCCGCCCGCAACGACGGCAACCCTGCTGGTGACGCCGCCGCAAGCTGCGACCATCCTGTCCGCCGATCTCAACAGCATCTTGCGTCTGGCCCTGCGCTCGCCCCACGAACCGATGCGCTCGCTCGCGTCCCAGATCATCGTCTACCCGACGCCGCTTCCGGCACCGCTGCCGACCGGAACGCCGCGCGGTATCCCCGTCGTCAACGGTGACGCGGTCATATCGGTGCAGCCGTAATGTCCGCCTCAGTCATCACCATCATTGGTGCGAAGGGCGGCGTCGGCTCGACGACGCTTTCGTACGAACTCGCGCAGGCGCTCTCCAAACGCGGCCGCATCGCGCTGGTCGACGGCGACTTCGGCGGCCGCCGCACGATCGCGCTGCTGACGAACTGCGTCAAGGAGCTCGACGAAGCACGCGACGAGTCCAACAATCTCTCGTTCGTCACGCTGCGTGACGGCATCACCGCCGTCGAACTCGCGCACAACATTCACGCCGGCTTTACGCTCAAGCCCGAAAAGGTTGAGGCGCTCGTCCAGAACTTTGCGCAAACCGGGACGTCGGCGATCGTCGACGCGCCGCAGCCGTTCGCTGCGGCCATCCGCCCGTTCATCGTACGCTGCGCGAAGTTTTTCTTGGTCGTCGAACCGACGCTGCTCGGCCTCGCCGGCGGCAAAGCGATGATGGCCGAGCTGCAAAAGTTCGGCATTTCGATTTCGCAGATCGCCGCCGTGAGCGTGCAGCGCGACGCCCACTCGGAGTTTGCAAAGAACGACATCGAACGCGCGCTGGGCGTCAAGCTCGCCGCAGAGATTCCGCCGAAGAGCGATCGCCGCTACGCGCGTGCGGTCGAGCAGCTCGTCGAATACGCGAGCGGATTTCTTTCGGCGCAGGATCAGACGCTCGATCTGGGTCCGTCGATCCGCTCGCCGCTCGGCGATCGCCGTCTTGCAAAACTGCGCGCCCCCACGCAGCTGCAACCGGGCATGGAGGGACGCAAAACCTCCGGCATCGACCACGAAAAAATAGAGCGCATCAAGGCGAGCACGCACGAAGCGCTTACGAAGCGGCTCGATCTAGCGGCGTCGCGCGATCGTTCCGACCCGCTCAAAGCCGAAGAGCTGCAAAAAGAAGTCCAGATGGTGGTCAACGAGCTGATCACCGAAGAGGCCGTCGGATCGGCCGAAGAGGTGGCTCAGCTGCGCCAAGAAGTCATCGACGAAGCGCTGGGGTACGGCCCGATCGAGGACCTGCTGCGCGACCCGGACGTCACCGAAATCATGGCAAACGGTCCGGATCATATCTACGTCGAGCGCGGCGGCCGCCTGCAGCTTTCGAGTAAACGGTTCACCAACGAACGGCAGCTGCGCTTGGTCATCGAGCGCATGATCGCGCCGATCGGCCGCCGCATCGACGAATCGACGCCGATGGTCGACGGCCGTCTTCCCGACGGCTCGCGTATCAACGCGATCATCGAGCCGCTGGCGATCAGCGGCGCGACGCTAACGATCCGGCGATTCGGTACGGAACGGCTGCACATCTCGAATCTCCTCGAGAAACGCTCGCTCGTCCCAGGCATGGTCGACTTCCTGCGCGCGTGCGTGGAAGGACGCCTCAACATCGTGGTCAGCGGCGGTACGGGTTCCGGCAAGACCACGCTGCTCAACATTCTCTCGAGCTTCATTCCGGAGTCCGATCGCATCATCACGATCGAAGACGCTGCCGAGTTGAAGATGGAGCAGGATCACGTGGTGCGCCTCGAGGCGCGGCCGCCGAACTTGGAAGGCCGCGGCGAGATCCGCATCCGCGACCTGGTTCGCAACGCGCTGCGTATGCGTCCCGACCGTATCATCGTCGGCGAGTGCCGCGGCGGCGAAGCGCTCGACATGCTCCAGGCCATGAACACCGGCCACGACGGATCGCTCACCACCATTCACGCCAACACGCCGCGCGACTGCCTGTCGCGTATCGAAACGATGGTCATGATGGCCGGTTTCGACTTACCGTCGCGAGCGATTCGCGAGCAAGTCTCCAACGCCATCGACCTGGTCGTCCAGGTCGCGCGTCTGCGCGACGGCAGCCGCAAGATCATCGCGATTACCGAAGTCGTCGGCATGGAAGGCGAGACGGTAACGACGCAAGACATCGTGACGTTCGCGCAGCGCGGTCTCGATAAAGAAGGCCGCGTCGTCGGAGACTTCGTCTACAGCGGCGTCCAGCCGAACTGCGTCGACCGCTTCAGCGAGTACGGCATTTCGTACGACATCCGCGGCCTGTCGGAAATGACCGCGGCGATCAAGTGGTAGCCAACTGGACCATCTATCCGATCGTCGGCGTCATCGCCGGCGCGGTCGGATATATCGGTTGGCGCTTTTGGGGCGTCGTCATCCAGTTCATCACGCCTTATACCGAACCGTACCAGGCGCGTTTGGAGCGCGCCGGTATCAAGACGGACGCCAATGACCTCGCCTTCCGCATTTTGGCCGGGTCGATCCTCTTGTGGGGCGCGTACGTCTTTACCATGCGTCCCAACGTGTGGTTTGCGTTTCTCGCGCTGCCGGCGTGTTTTGCACTGATGTTCTACGGGACCGGTTCGTGGATCAAAATCCGCACCGGTCAGCGCCTCGAGAAATTCAACAACCAGTTGGAGATTGCGCTGCGTTTGATGACCAGCGGCTTGCGGGCCGGTCTCGGCTTGCGGCAGGCCATGGTGGTCGTCGTCAGCGAGATGCCCGATCCGATTCGCGGCGAGTTCAATCGCGTGCTCAACCAAACGTCGATCGGCGTCAGCATCTACGACGCCCTGGACAGTTTCAACGAACGCATGCCTAGTCAAGAGATGCTAATGCTGACGCGGGCCATCCGTATTCTCTCGAAAACCGGCGGTAACTTGGGCAAAACGCTCGAGACCTTGGCCGAGACGATCAAGCAGCGGCGCCGTATCGACCGCAAAGTGCGCGCGCTGACGGCCGAAGCTCGGGCGTCGGGCTTTGTCATGACCGCGCTGCCGATCGTCGTCCTCTTATTCATCATCGCGTTCGAGCCGCAGATGCGCGATGATCTGCTCGGCAGCAACTTCGGGCGCCTCTCGGTCGTCGGCGCTCTAGGACTTTGCGGATTGGGACAATACGTGATGACAGCCATGTCGAGAATCGACGTATGATTATTATCGTCGTCGGCGTCGCCGCGCTCATTATTGCCGGCGTCCTCGTTTACTACTTCCTCTCGTTCCAGAAAAACGACATTCATCGCCGTCTCGCCGAGCTCAACCTCGACACGCCGGTCGAGTCGGTGACGACGGTCGCCATCCACAAGCTCCTCGACGATTCGCAGCAGCGCTCGCTCGCGCGGCGTCTGAACGAAGCTGGATGGTACACCATGACGCCCGTAAAGATGATGGGCTTCATGCTGGTCGGTACGGGCTGCGGTGCGGGTCTGGGCATCTTGTTAGGTATTGCGCTCGGTAAGCTCGACGTGCAGACCATTTCGATATTCATCGTGCTGACGGTCTGCGGTTTCATGTTCCCCAACGCCATGATCGACCGCGCGATCGCCGCGCGCAAGCGCAGCGTTCAACGCGAGCTTCCGAACCTGCTCGACATGATCTCCACCAGCGTGGAAGCCGGAACCGCGTTGAGCCAAGCGCTCAACATTGGCCTCGACGCCGTATCGGGACCGTTGAAGGAGGAACTCAACCTCGTCAACGACGACATCCGGCTCGGCCGCTCGCGTCAGGAAGCGCTGGCGGCAATGGCGCACCGCGTGCGCGAGCCCGACCTCACGACCTGCGTCACCGCGATCGTTCAGGCCGAGAAGCTCGGCGGAAACGTCGCGGAAGTGTTGTATTCGCTCAGCGGCGAGGCGCGCGAACGGCGGACGCTGCGCGCCGAGGAGATCGCCGCGGCGCTTCCGGTGAAGATGGTCTTTCCGATGGCGCTCTTCATGTTGCCCGCGCTCGTCATGATCATCTTCGGGTCGGTCGCGGCCCAATATTTCAAATAGCGCGAGTTTCGGCGTGCTTTTTTTGATCGGTACGGCACTAGCCGGAGCGCTCGTCTTCGGCGCGGCCGCGGTGTGCGGGCTGCTCGCCGCGACGGCGCTGCTTCCCCGGCTCCATCGCTTTGAAGATGGGCCGGCGCCCTTTCACGTGCACCCCGGCTGGATCGTCGGCGCCGGCGCGCTGCTCGGCGCGATCTTGGCGCTCAAACACGTTCCGCTGGGTGCGTTCGCTATTGCCGGCGTCGTCGTGGTCGCGCTCGTCGGTATCTTCGAGTGCGATTCGCGCACCGGCATCGTGCCCGACGTCTTTACTCTGGTGCCGCTGGCCATTTTGATCGGCGATAGTTTGGTGCTGCACCAGTTCGTGATGCCGGCGATCTCGGCACTGGTCGTCTTTACGCCCTTTGCGATTGCCGCACTGGTGACGCGCGGCCACGGGATGGGTTGGGGCGACGCAAAGCTCGCCGCGCTCGGCGGTGCGCTGCTCGGTATGTTCGCCGCGACGCTGTCGTTCGGCATCGCCTCGCTTGCTGCGGTGATCGTGACGTCCATAAAGTACCGCTCCAAGGCCGTGCCCGTCGCGTTCGCTCCGTATCTCGTCGGAGCCATCGCGGTTTCGATGGCGCTGCAGGCGCGGTGACCGGCGAGCTGCGCGATGCCGATACGCAACGACTTCTCGTTCCGCACGTGGTTGCCGCCGAAAGTCCGGTCGCACGCACCGTCGGTCTCATTGGACGGCGAAGCCTCAACGAAGGCGAAGCTCTGTGGTTCGACCGCACTTCGGCGATCCATACGTTTTTCATGGCGTTTCCGATCGACGTCCTTTTTCTCGACGCGGCTACCGTCGCGACCGGCATCGCTGCCGCCGTGCCGCCGTGGCGACCGTTCGTCGGCGTACGCGGTGCGCGCAGCGTCTTGGAGTTGGCAGCCGGGAGTTGCGAACGGCTCGGCATAGCGAAAGGCATGAAGCTGACGCTGCGATGGGACCCGCATATCTCGTCGTCCTAATCGTCTGCGCGGCCTTTGCGGGTCGCTTGATACGATTGCCGTATACGGGTGCGCTGGGCGACTTGTATTGGCAGCAGCAGCTCGGCCGGTACATTTTCGAGCACCATAACCTTCCGACGGCGCTGGGCGCGGAGACGTTCACCGCACCCGGTGCGCCATGGGTGCCGCAGGAATGGCTCATGGGCATCGTCGTGTACCTCGCGATGTCGCACGGCGCGCTATGGATCTTGGGTCTTTTGGCCACGGCCGCGTTGGCCGTCGCACTGCTCTTGACGGCGCGCCGCGCGCAGCGCTTCGGCGCATCGGGCACCGGCATCGCGATTTGCGTTCTGCTCGCGATGCTGTCGGTGGAAGGCTCGTTCGGCATTCGCGCGCAGGCATTTGCGTGGCTATTTTTCGCCTCGCTGCTCTATACGCTCGACCTCGAAGGCCCCGGCGCGTTCGCGGCGCTTGCGATCGTCGTCGCGTGGGCGAACGTTCACGCCAGCGTCATGCTTGCCGTGCCCGTAGTCTGGATCGATGCGGCCGTCGCGCTGCTGCAGCGCGGCGCGGCCAACGCGCAGGCGCGGAGAAAGCTCGCGCTGGCGGCACTCGTACCGCTGGCGACGCTCGCTACGCCGCTCGGCGTGGAGCTGCCGCGCTACGCGCTGATGCTCGTGCAAAGCCCGATACGCCATTCCATCGAGGAGTGGCAGCCGATATCGCCGCACGCGACCTTCTTTTGGTACGGTGCGTTCCCGCTCGTTGCGCTCGTCGTCGCCGGCTTGCGGACCTTGTGGCGAACGTGTCCGCGCGATCTGCTGTGGACTGCGCTGCTGCTCGCGATGACCGTCGGCGCCGCGCGCAACGCCGCGCTGCTGGCATTCGTAGCCGCGCCCCCCGCGGCACTCGCCTACACGACGTTGATCGCCCGTCTGCGGTTGCCGCAAACGGCGTCGCGTGTGGGGCCGCGCCGTCTCGCCGTCGCGGGAGGCATCGTCATTGCGATCGTGGCGTTCGTTTGGAACGTGCGCGCGCCCATCCGGCCGGACGATCCGCAACCCCCGCTCGCAACGCTCGATCGCGTCGCGGCAATGCCGGGCGTGCACCGCGTTTTTTGTTACGATTTTTCGGTATGTTCCGTCGCGCTGGCCTACGGCAACTTGCGCGTATTCATGGACGGGCGGGCGGATCCGTATCCGTTAGCAGTATGGAACGATTTCAATCTCGTGCGTAACGGCCGAGCGCGCTGGCTCGACGTTCTGAATGCCTACGGCGTCGACGTGGTCATCGCGCGAACGGGGGATCCGCTCGATCGCGGCCTGCGCGACCGGCGCGACTGGACGGTGCAGCCGAAACTCGATTATTGCTGTCGCGCGTACGTCCGCGCGAATCGTCCGCTACGGAGTGCGCAGCGTGGTCCAAACCTGGCGCAGCGTCGGAGGTCGTCCGTATAGCAGCATCCCGACGCGGTAGAGCCTGCCGGCGACGACGGCAATGGCTACCAGCGCCAGCGCGTTGATCGCGCCAGATAGAAGAATTTGCCACAGCGGCGGCTGATCCGTTGCGATGCGCGCGAACATCGTAAAAGGTGCCAGCAGCGGGATGAACCCGGTCGCAACGACGACTGGCGCATTGGGCGCGTCGAGTGCGGCAATGGCGATGATGAGTGCCGAAATGATCGGCAGAATCATCGCCGCGTTGATGCTGCCCAGATCTTCCGGCCGGCTGATCAGCGAGCCGATGCCCGCGAAGAGCGTGGAAAACTGCAGCAAGCCCACCAGCAGAAAAAAAACGAAGGCGAGACCGATCGAAGGCGTAACCGCTCCGGCGAGCGCGCCTCCCAAATTGAACGGCGTCGCCGACGTCGCGGCGGTTGGGTTCCCGGGAACCGAGGTCATGCCGGCCGCAATCGCGCACAGCATCCAAACGACCATCTGCATCAAGCCGAGCGACGCGCCCGCAAGAATTTTACCGTACAGCAGCGCCAACGGATCGACCGACGAGACGAGCAGCTCGGCGATACGGTTGGTCTTCTCTTCGATCACGCCGGCCATGGTGAGCTGGCTGTTCAGAAGTACGAGCAAATACAGAAAGAAGATGAGCGTAAACGTTACGCCGCGGGATATTTGGGCTTGTTCGACCGACTGCGTCGAGCCCGCGCTTTCGATTGCGACGCGAAAGTTCGCCAAGCGCTGAGCGGTTGCCGGCGCGAGATGCGCGCCGAGCTGCAAATTGAGTGGGAGCAGCAATCGCGCGATACGCCGCGCGTCGACGCTGGCCGGATCGGTCGAATACATCGTCGCTTTTAGCCCGCGGCCGTCGGCGCTCAACGCTAAGAAACGCCCCGCGCCGAGCCGATCGAGCCGATCCAGCGGCGGCGCCGTCGTCGACTCCTGTTGAGCCGCGATAACGAAGTCGTGAGAGAGCAACTGTGCCGCGCGCGCTCGCAGCGACGGGGCGCCGGCCAGCACGATGCGTCCCTGTTCGACGCCGACGTGTTCGTTCATGAATGCGGGCAGCCGCGCCAATCCCGCCAAACCCAGGCCTCCGATGAGCAGCCCGATCAAAAAGGGGCGCGAGCGCAAGCGCCGCACGAACTCGGCGCGATAAACGATGAGCAGATCACGAAGCAGCACGTTCGTACTCTTCGACAGTCTGCAGGTAGATGTCGTGGAGCGACGGCTCGACGACCTCGAAGTGCGTCACCGCGTCGACGGCAACCAAACGATTGAGGACCTCCGGAAACGGTGTGGCCGCCGGGACCTCGTACTGCAGGGCGCCGACGAGCGTGTCGAGCGCTCGCGCGCCGTCGATGGATTCCAGCACCCGCCGTATTGCGCGCGAAACCGGCGCGACGCGGACAACGCGCGTTGGCCACTGCTCGCGCAGTTCGCGTAAGCTTCCCGCGACGCGATTCGACCCGTCCGCTACGATACAGAACGCGCCGCAGAGTTCCTCGAGCTGCCACATCTGATGGCTCGAGAGGACCAGCGTCGTGCCCCGGGCACGCAGTTCGCTCAGCACGCCGAGCAGCATCTGTGCGTTGATGGGATCGAGCCCCGAAAACGGCTCGTCGAGCACGAGGAGCTCGGGCGCGTGAACCGCCGCGCACGCGACCTGCACTTTCTGCTGGTTACCCTTTGAGAGTTCCGCACAGGGACGCTCCGCGAATGCGCCGATTCGCAGACGATCGATCCACTCGCCGGTGCGCGCTGCCGCATCGCGCTCGCCCAGACCGTGCAAGCGTGCGAAATAGCGAATCTGATCGCGCGCCGTCATTCGGCCGTAAAGCCCGCGCTCTTCGGGCAGGTAGCCAAAGCGCCGGCGCATCGCGCCCACGATCCGCTCGCCATTCCACGTCACGGTACCGGCGTCGGGAGTGAGGATGCCCAACAGCATGCGCATCGTCGTGGTCTTCCCCGCGCCGTTGGGTCCGATCAGGCCAAACGTCGTCCCGCCGTCAATTGTGAAGCTCACGTCGCGCACGGCGACGACGCTGCCGAACTCCTTACGGAGATGCTGCGCTACGAGCACGGATAAGCGTAAATCCTGCGCACGGTGGGAGGAGGTATTGGCTAAGGTCACGCATGGGCCCCTCACCACCTTTCGTTGGAGGCTTTGCGTGAATTCAGCAGATTCTTCAAATGCCGCGGCTGCCGGCATTGTCGGCGTAGTCTTCCTCGTGTACTTCGTGATCTTGATCGCGATCGTCGCGTTCATGATCTGGGTGTATTGGCGCATCTTCACCAAGGCGGGCTATAACGGAGCGCTAGCGCTGCTCAACCTCGTCCCTGGGGTCGGGCCGCTCATCTGCGTCTGCATTCTCGGCTTCGGTCGCTGGCCTATCGAAGACGCGCTCGCGGCAGCGCAAGGCCATTCACCGGGCCCGGGGTACGCGCCGCCTCTGCCCGTAAACCCGCAATAACTAAGCGGTAGACCACACCTCCGCGATCCAATCTTCGACGGCGCCGGCCTTCGACGGTAGGATCGCGGAGAGGTTTTCGGCCCCGGCGGCGGCCACGACGACGTCGTCTTCAATACGTACGCCGATGCCGCGAAACTCGGCGGGGACCGTTTCGTCGTCGGGCTGGAAATACAATCCCGGCTCGACGGTGAGCACCATCCCTTCGCGCAGCCGGCCGTGACGGTACTCTTGCGCGCGCGCTTTGGCGCAATCGTGTACGTCCAGCCCAAGCATGTGACTGACGTTGTGCAGCGTGTAGCGCCGGTAATACTGCCGTTGCGGATCGAGCGCTTCGTCGAGGGAGCCCGAAAGAATGCCGAGATCGATCAGGCCTTTTGCCAGCACGCGCATCGCGCGGCGGTTCGGTTCGAGGAAATCGTTACCCGGCCGGACCGCCTCGATTCCAGCGCGCTGCGCTTCCCAGACCAAGTCGTAAACGACGCGCTGCGCAGCCGTGAAGCGTCCGCCGATCGGCAGCGTGCGCGTGACGTCGGCGGTGTACAGCGAGTCGCACTCGACGCCGGCGTCCAGCAATAACAGCGCGTCCGAGCGCATCGCGCCGTCGTTGCGGTTCCAGTGCAGCGTGCACGCGTGTTCTCCGGAGGCCGCTATCGTCAAGTATCCGACGTCATTGGCCTCGATGCGCGCGCGACTCCAGAAAGCCGCCTCGATTTCGCGCTCCGTCTTGGCACGGCGCATCGCGCGAATCGCGTCCTCGAATCCTCGTTTGGTAATTTCGCACGCTTTGCGCAACTCGGCTAGTTCGTACGCGTCTTTGATCAACCGCATCTCGGAGAGGTACTCCGCCAGTTCCGCGTCTTCGTCGCTCCGCCGAACCGCTGCGCCGCTGCGCCCTAGCTCCTCCAGGTACGCCGGGATCGCCGACAACGGGCGGCAGGCATCGACGCCGTAGTACAACTGGCTCTCGTCGACGCCGCGGTGGCGCCCGACCCACAGCTCGCCGTGTACGCGATCGGTAAAAAACTCCGCTCGGCCCCGATTGTGTTCGCGTGCAAACAGCAGCGAGCGGTGTCCGCCGGCATGCGGTTCGAGAACGAGCATCGCGCCCGGTTCGCCGTCGCCCATGAGGTATGCAAACTCGGTTGCCGTCCGGAAGCGAAAGAACGTATCGTTGGCGCGCACGCGTTCCGCGCCCGATGGGACGAGCAGATACGCCCCGGGATACGCGCGCGAGAGCGCCTCGCGCCGCTCGCGCAGGCGAGCCAACTGCGGATGGGCGCGCGCGGCGAGCGGACGTTCGGACCAGCCGCCCGACATGAATTCGACCAAAGCCTCGGGGGTGTCCGGATCGTATGCGGTCTGAGGGCGCGCCTGTCGCTGTTGCGTATCCATAAAACCCGCCTTCGCCGCCGGCGCGGGTCCCACCCGGACCACGTCGAAGGCGAAGCAACCGTGCAGCAGACGATCGAGGGGCGTAGCGACGTCCGAGCTACCGATACGCTGGCGAACGAGCGCACCTACCTTGCCTACGTACGCACCGCGCTGGCCTTTATCGCATTCGGCTTCGTCATCGCGCGCTTTTCGCTCTTCGCGCGCGAGTTCTCGGCCTTCGTCCACGCCGACGTTCCCGAAAAAGGGTTCTCGATCGGCTTCGGCACCGGAATGGCGATCTTCGGAATCGTGGTTGCGGTCCTCGGCGCGTGGCGCTATGCGGCGACGGATCGCGGCCTGCGGCGCGGCGTGCTCGTTACGCTCTCGGAGAGCGGCGGCTACTTGATTTCGCTGTTCGTCACGGTCGTCGGCGCGATCGTTGCGCTGACTCTTCTTTCGTATCGTTGAGCGCGCGAACGATTAGATGAACCGGCGTACGCCGCTCCAAAACGTCGCCACCGGCTCGCGCAAACCGTAGCAGACCGAAATCGGCAGGCCAATTTCGGGCGGCAGCGCCCACCGGCTCGCGGTTCGAGCGACGGCGATTGCCGCGCGCTGGAACTGCGGACTGCACGTACCGCCGACTTCGATGAGCACGCTGCCGTCGTAGCCGCGCGGGCCCCACAGCCAGTAGTTGTTGTGTCCCGAGATGGCGTGGGGAAGACCGTATGCCGCACCGTACACGTCGATCGCGCCGGCTTCGCCGAAGTTGTTTGCAAAGATTGCGGCGCGCGCACGATCGGCAGCTGGGAGCCCTCGATAGACGCGCGCGACCGTCGCAGCCAGTTCCGGCCAGCCGTGCATGTCGGCGAAGTTCTGCGTAATCGGCGAGGCGTCGCTGCGCGCCGATCGCATCTCGAGGTGCGCGAACCGCTGCGCGCCCTCGATCGTAGCGGCCAGTTGCGCTTCGTCCACCACCGGATACACAAAGGGGAAGGTCAGGAAGGCAATCGCGACGATCGCAACGACGATGACGGAACGATAGCGTTGCAGTGCGGCCGTTCGTTCGATCGCGAGGGCCCCGGTGGCGGCGAGGAGCGGATAAACGTCGCCCGGGTAATAGTTGTGGCCGTGCAGCCCGATCATGGCAACGATCAGCAGCACGTACGTCCAGCCGATCCAGCGCAGACGCGGTCGCGCAAATGCGTAGACCAAACCCGCGACGAGTACGGGAGCGAACGCCGGATTGACGATCAGCATCTGCTGCACGACGTAGGCAAGCGGGCCGTAGATAACGGCGGTACCGGCTTGTTGGCCTTCGAGCATCGTGACGAACGGCCAGCCGTGGGCGATCTGCCAGAGCAGGCTCGGCAGCGAGATGGCCGATCCGGCGACAACGCCCGCAAGAAACCACGGCGTCACGAGAATTCGGCGAACCGGTGAAAGCGCGATTCCCACAATCATTGCCGCCGCGAAAAAAAATACCGTGTACTTCGCTTCGGCACAGATGCCGAGCGCGACGCCCGCAGCCAGCCACCAGCGCGGCGATCCGCCGTTGATGATGCGCGCGACGCAGAAGGCGGCAAACGGCCAAAAGAAAAGCCCCGGCGTATCGGTCGATACTTTGGTTCCAAAAGCGTTCAAAATCGGAACGAACGCCGTCAACAGTGCCGTGACCAGGACGCCGTAGCTGCCGGCGCCGATTTCGAGCGCTAAGAGGCATGCCATATAGACGCTGCCCGCCGCGAAGATCGCGGGCAGGGCGCGTATCGCAAAGAGCGAGGTGCCGAACATTTGCGTGCCGGCGGAGAGCAGCGGAACCAGCGGCGGTTGATCCACATATCCCCAATCGGGATGGCGGCCGCAAACGATGAAGTACAGCTCGTCGCGAAAGAAGCCGTAGTGCGGATTGGCGACGAGATGCAGCGCGAAAGTAGCGAGTGCCGCGTAAAGCGGAAGGCGCTTCACGCGATAAAATCGAGGCCGATGTCGAGGGCGGGCGCGCTATGCGTGAGCGCGCCGACGCTAACGAGATCGACGCCGGTGCGGGCGATTTCCGCAACGGTATCGAGGTTGACGCCGCCACTCGCTTCGGCGATCGCGCGTCCTCCTATGGCGGTTACCGCGTTCGAGAGTTGCTCGGTCGTCATGTTGTCGAGGAGCACCGCATCGACTTCCGCGACGAGGGCTTCCGAGAGTTGATCGAGCGTATCGACTTCCACCTGGATCTTCACGGTGTGGCCGACGCTGCGCCGTACCGCTTGCACGGCGGCCGCTATCGAGCCCGCAATCGCAAGGTGGTTGTCTTTGATCAGCACCGCATCGTCGAGACCGAACCGGTGATTGACGCCACCGCCGCAGCGCACTGCATATTTTTCGAGCGCGCGCAGTCCCGGCGTCGTCTTGCGCGTATCGGCGATTCGCGCCTTCGTTCGGGCAACGCGCTCGACGAAGCGGCGCGTCAGCGTGGCCACGCCGCTCAAACGGCACAGCAGATTGAGCGCCGTGCGTTCGCCGGTGAGCAGTGCGCGCGCGTCCCCATGCACTTCGGCGATCGCACCGCCGGCAGATGCCGCTTCGCCGTCCGGCACGATCGTCGTGCACTCCGTGCGCGGGTCGAGTAAGGAGAACGCCAAGAGTGCGGCGTCCAAACCGGCTACGACGCCGCCGGCGCGCGCGACGAGTCGCGCGCGCGCTGGCGTGCGTTCGTGCAGGATCGCGCCCGTCGTTAAATCGCCGCCGTGGGTCACGTCTTCGAGCAGCGCCGCCCGAACCAGCGGTTCGAAGAGAACGCGCGGAGGCGGGTTAAGCGGGCGTACGGAGACGGGTGAACGAGCGTTTGGCAAAGGCCTCCTCCGTCCGCGGATAATCGCTGCGGTAGTGACTGCCGCGGCTTTCGGGCCGCGCGAGTGCGGCTTCGGCTATCAGACGGCCGACGACCAGCAAGTTGCGCAGTTCGTTGGCAGCGGCAGCATCCCCGGCGTCGAGTTCGCCGATCCGCAGAAGGGCTTCGCGCAGCCCCCGCTCGGTACGGATCAAGCCGACGTTGGCGTACATAACGTTGCGCAAATCGCTGAGCGCTTGTGCGCGATCCACGGACCGAACGCTCTCGGTCGCAAAACCCTCGACAGAAAGACGCGGCTCGCGACCGTGCGGCGTCACGCTGCCCGCAATATCGGCTGCGACGCGCGAACCGTAAACGAGCGCCTCGAGCAGCGAGTTGCTGGCTAGACGATTGGCGCCGTGTACCCCCGTCGCGCTGGTCTCGCCGCATGCCCAGAGGCGTCCCAGAGACGCGCGTCCCCACTCGTCCACGGCAATGCCGCCCATGTGGTAGTGCGCGGCGGGCGCAACGGGGACGTTTTGCACGCGCGGATCGATCCCGGCAGCGATACAGAAGCCGAACACCGTCGGAAACATCTCGGGAAAACGCGCGCCGACGGCGGCGCGCGCGTCGAGTCCGACGGTCCGTCCGGCCCCTAACTGTTCGAAGATCGCGCGCGCGACGACGTCACGCGGTGCCAACTCCGCATCCGGATGGACGCCGAGCATGAATCGCTCGCCTAGGTCGTTGACGAGGACGGCGCCCTCGCCGCGCACGGCTTCGGTGACCAGCGGCATCGGGTCGCGCCCGATCGCGAGCGCGGTCGGGTGAAACTGAACGAACTCCATGTCGGCAAGCAACGCGCCGGCACGCGCGGCGATGGCAATGCCGTCGCCGGTGGCTTGAACCGGATTGGTCGTGTAGCGATAGAGGCGCCCGATACCGCCGGTTGCGAGCACGACGGCGTCGGAGCGAAATGCGATGAGGTCGCCGCTCGCGTTGTCGCGCGCGTAGACGCCGTACGCGCGATCGCCGTCGACGATTGCGTCGAGTGCGGTGACGTTTTCGACGACTTCGATCGACGGATGCGAACGAACCGCTTCGATCAGCGTCTTGAGAATCTCGTGACCGGTCGCGTCGCCTCCGGCTTTAACGATGCGCCGGCGCTGGTGTGCGGCCTCGCGTCCGAGGGCGAGTTCGCCGGCATCGTCGCGATCGAAGGCCGCGCCTAGTTCGAGCAGCTCTTCGATGCGTGCCGGTGCGTCGCGCGTGAGAATTTCGACGATCTGCCGATCGTTGATCCCCGCTCCCGCGACTTGCGTGTCGATCGCGTGCAGCCGGGGCGAGTCGTCTTTGCCGATCGCCGCCGCGATGCCGCCCTGCGCCCAATCCGTCGCGGCGCCTTGGCCCAAACTCGTTTTGCACAACACCGCAACGCGCATGGGAGCGAGTTTGAGCGCCGCCATGAGCCCCGCGATACCGGCGCCCACGACCAGCACTTCCGACTTGTGCTGCGACTCTGTCATCCGAGCGTAGCGACTTAGTCGCGGAGAGGGGCGCTGTACGCCAGCATGCGCTCTACGGCGGCTCGCGCGCGATCGGCAACGTCCGGCGCGACGGTCACTTCGTACTCCATCGCTTCCAGACTGTGGAGCACTTTCGGAAGCGTATTGCGTTTCATGTGCGGGCAAAGATTGCACGGCCGCACGAATTCGACGCTCGGATATTTGCCGGACACGTTATCCGCCATCGAACATTCCGTCATCAACAACACTCGCGCCGCTTTGGTGTCCGCCATCTTGCCGACGTATTCCGTCATGCCTTGCGTCGACCCGACGTAATCGGCCTCGGCCAGCACGTCCGGCGGGCATTCGGGATGCGCGATGACGATCAACGACGGATCGTCGCGGCGAAACCGGCGCACGTCTTCCCCCGTGAAGCGCTCGTGGACTTCGCAGTGACCTTTCCACGCAACGATTTCGACGTTCGTTTTCGATGCGACGTACTTCGCCAAATATTCGTCGGGAAGAAAGATAACGCGCGAGACGCCCAGGGCTTCGACGATCTGCACCGCGTTGCCGCTGGTCACGCAGACGTCGGATTCGGCTTTGACCTCGGCCGACGTGTTGACGTAGGTGACCACCGGTACGCCCGGATAGCGCTCCCGCAAAAGCCGCACGTCGGCGCCGGTAATCGATTCGGCCAGCGAACACCCGGCTCGGAGATCGGGCACGAGCACCGTCTTGGAGGGGTTGACGAGTTTTGCGGTCTCGGCCATGAAATGCACGCCGCATAGGACGATGATATCGGCGTCGGTTTTTGCCGCTTGCATCGCCAGCGCGAGCGAATCCCCGACGATGTCGGCCACCGTGAAGAAAATCTCGGGAACCTGGTAGTTATGCGCTAGAATCACCGCGTTGCGCTCGCGCTTGAGGCGGTTGATGGCCGCGACGTAGGGGGCGTGAAGCGGCCACTCGACCTCGGGAATGACGCCACGGACGCGCTCGAAGATCGGGCGCGTCTCGCGGTCGACGTCGTTCGTGAAGGGGAGATCGATGACGCTCATGTCGTGGGTACGGTCTTCCGGCCGGGGGGCCGGACGCCCCCTTCAGGCTTCATAACCGCACTATCGTATCGTGCGGGTGCACGACGAGGAGGATACTTATGCCGAGTGCGTCGATCCGGAGCGTCGCGCCGCTGCACCCTCCCACGAGCAGAGCGAGAGCGAGCGCCCCCACGCGGAGCGCGCCGCTACGCATCGGGGTCCGGCTCGAAGATCTCCTCGACCGCCTTGCTGAAGACTCTGCCGATTTTGAACGCCAGCGGAAGGCTTGGGGCGTACTTACCGGCTTCGAGCGCCACCACGGTTTGTCGCGCGATGCCGAGGGCGTCGGCAAGCTGGGCTTGCGACCAGTCGCGCTCGGCGCGCAGCACCTTGAGACGGTTCCTCATCGATAGTACCGGCCGACGATCGGTCGAGCGATCGCCCACGAGATCGTCAGAACGCACCACGTCCACCACGCCGATGGGTGCGGCATGCCGCCGACCTCGAGGAACCCGTACGTCACGGCCACCATCGCGGTGACGCCGCCGGCGATCGCCAGCGACTCAGTCTGAAGGCGGCGTTCGAACTCGTCGGTTTCGCGCAGATAGCGCACGACGATCGGAACCAGCAGCGCGACCGGAACGAGCGGCAGCAAGGCGACGACGTAGTGCAGGGGCCCGGCGGATAGATGCTTGAGCGTCTCGACCGAGGCGAAGAGCACGATGACGTAGGCGGCGGTGACGACGAGCATCTGGCGCTGGTATCGCCGGCAGGCAGCCGAGGTAGGGTTAGGGGATGTCTGGTTCATGCGACTAAAAGTAATGTATACAAGACTTTTTGTCAACTATACCAGCCTCGCAGTGCCACCAGGCGGCAAGATGCCGCCGCC
>JAFAHZ010000071.1 GCA_019236975.1 Vulcanimicrobiota bacterium
ACGCAGCAGCAGTAGGCTTTCGGAACCTCAATAGAATAAGGGTTTCCAACATCGTGGGAGCGTACGGGTCTGGTGGCTCGCACGGTCCTCAAAACGATCCGTGCGAATCTGGCCGCATCACCTCTCGTATCGTCTAGGCTAGTTTTACGAGGGTTCTCGCGCCGGTAACGGCCCAACCATTCGCTTCCCTCGCTATCGCATCTAATCTGTGACCAAACCGTGACCGACCGCGCTGCATCCCAGAGGCTAAATGATGACGGTAGCGGCCTGCCAGATTACCTGATGCTCTTTGCGAAGGACGGTAAGGATCGGCTCTTCTAGTTCGATCATGTAGGTAGGCTTCTTGGTGGCAGCGTCTTTCAGGGACTGGCCAACCACCCAACCACGATCATCAACGAAAACCACGCGATCATGGAAGCTCTTGCTGGTTCGGAATTCTAGCGGCTTTCCAACTGCGTACATTCGTGCAACCGTCTCGACGTTAGAGCCAACGTTGTTCGTAAGAATGCGAACCGTTATGTTCGTCTGTGCTTTGCTGACGTACAGGTTAAACGTCTTTTCGTCTACATATGCGTCGGCTATGAAGACTTCCCGAGCAGCGGCTTCGATTAGCTTGCTCAGATCGCGATATAGCTCGTACTCCTCACCCGCAGCATAGGCTCCTCCAATATCTTCCTCCGGCAAGCTGAGTTGCAGCTCGGCAATGAAACTCCTAAATGCCGACTCGTAAGCTTGAATCCGCTCGTTGTAGTTTTGCTGGCGTTGGTAATCGCTAACCCCCATAAGGTTGTGATAACCCGCGTTTCGAGCGGTATAAAACTTGTTCAGATTAGAACTGGGGTTTCCAAACGTTCGCTCGACGAGACTTTGCGCGAGATTCTCCCACTCGTCTTCATCGGCGGTCGCCTCGTCCACGCTACGACCTTTGAGGTTCTGCAACGCTTCAAGTTGCCGCTTGAACGCAGCTAGAGCGCGGTCTGGTGGGAACGCAGGCTGCACGATATTTGCTGGCGGTTTTCGAGGCACGCTAACGCCGCGCCGCCCGGTGGGCCGAATGCGTTGCGACCGCGGAGCAGGTCAGCACAAGACGCCGCGTTTTTGATCCTTCCAAGTAGCTACTCGCCGAAAGCCTCGCAGGTCTTCGCGCACTCATGGCAGTGTTTGTCGCCATCACTATAGCCCCGAGGTGAACACTTGAAGCATCGGCCCGCATTGCCGTCCGGCATCGGCTTATGGCAATCGCAGCAATGTATTATTTCCTTCATTGGCAAATATTTCGGCCACTCGCGGTGAGAACCTAGCAAAGGCAAAAAGGAATCTGCGTTATGAACTACGGGCAGGAAAACGACCGGTTTAAGCTCATGCCTTCGGGAGCCGTAGTGCAGCATCACTTTTGCTTCTTTTTGCATGATCTCATGGTAAGAGTGCTGGCTGGATCTGAGTCACGGCGGGTGGCCAACGTTAGAATAGAGTTTCGCGACGAGGAGGATCGGAAAAAATATCTCGCCTCGAACGACCCGATAAGCTTTTGCCTCGAAACGGGTCGTGAAAACATCGCGAAGCAAATCGTGCTAAACCAAATTGTGATCCCGCTCTTTAGCGACATTCTGCACTTTATCTACGAGGCGATGAAGGCACTGGAAAAGCGGAAGTTCACGGTGGCGTTTGCTTTGCTGCGGAAACCGCTAAAGTACGATTTGCTGCTCGCGACATGGTTACTTGCCGATCCAGAAGACTTTTACGTGCGGTTAAAGACCTCGCCGGCAGACCATTTAGAGGTTGGTAACCTGAGCAGGGAAAGGCGAATGGAGCTAATCGATTCTGCGTTATCGCAAATGGACAACAGAGCCATGTATAGCGGCAAGCTGATTTATGACATGGTATTCAACCGAAATAACCCGCGTGGCTTGGCAATTTACTTCGATAAGGCCGCACACCCAGTAACGAGCTACGGTAAGCAGATGAGAACGGAGTCACTGAACCTAAATTTCATCTTCAAGAACCCCGCGGATGACGACGTTTACGAAAACGTTTATTTTGCCCTAGCGCACCTCTTTAGCTACTTGGCCTTTTTGCAGATCGCTCTGTTAAGAACCATGGCATCAGTAATTCCAACGTATGTAAATTGGATGGTTCTTGTAGTACTGGGAACGTATGAGGCTCTATTTGGGGATGGATCATCGAACTGCATCGACGAAGTAAATGAAACCTTTGGCGAACTATTGAAGTGCGCTGCGTGTAAAAAGTCCATATTGTTGTCAAACGAAGTCGCTCCCGCATTTTATATGGACGAGCTAATCAAGTGTGTGAACTGCGGGGAGGAACAGACCTTCCCCTTATTCTGGCTGATGGGTTCGGGTGATCGGGTCACCGTAAAGGTTGAGCCGGGCCAGGGTACTAGCGATTCAGGGCAGGTTGCAACGTAGTGCCTGACCGAAAGCGGTTTAGCGTGAAGGCCTCGCGAGATAACCGCTTCGTCGGATGGGCACTTTTGGGGCTTCCTATCGAACTTTCGCGAGAGTCTGGGCGGCGTTACCGCTCAGGATCAGGTTCGGCGAACGCCATTGTGGCATTCATTGTAGGAGCCTTCGCCCTCGCGGCTTTGGTCGCCATCGCGATTGTGGCCCTCACTCCACGATAACAGTCAGAGGATGTTATCAACCGTCCTTTGCTCGTCCCTATTCGAGCGACAGGGATGCCGAAGATGAGCGCGTCGCCCAGAGCGCGGAAAGACACCGTATGGCTTTAAAAACGGCTAAACTTGGCCTACTTGTAATCTTTGCATTAATGACTGGGTGCGTGCGCATTACGGCGGGCACTTTCGGCGACAACCTTGACGTCAACGAAGTCAAGCACACGATCGACACGAAGCTAGGCGGCTACCTCGCGTCGTATGACTCCGGCCTGAAGATCGGCCCTTCCAGATGCCCCGACCACATCGACGTCTCTGGTGGAAAAACTGCACGCTGCACTCTTGAGGTGGATGGCGGCGAGTTGCCGATTCGTGTTGTATATTTCGGACCTCCACAAAACTTCAAGGCGAACTTTGATGGCGTTTTCGTTGAAATGAACCGTGTGGAGAAACTTGAGCAAGAGCAACTTCTCAATGACTATCGAATCTCCGCGAAGGTGCATTGCCCAGGCAGTCGCGTTGCTCTGCTAAAGGTCGGAGCGACATTCAAATGCGCCGTCGAGGGTTCGCCTAAAGTAAGCTCAGTTGCAGTGAAGGTACTCAATGACAAGGGAATGATCTACACATATGATCCCCCAGGTCTCACGAAGGACGAACCATTTGCAGCGCCGGTTGCAGCTCATAGACAAGGGCAACGATCAGTCGTTGACGGGCGGGCTTTAGAACACTGGATTACGACCTCCGCCCGTATTCTAAACTCCGTCACCTCGACTAGGAAGCACAACTTAAGCGCCAGCTGTCCGACAATGGTTGATCTGTCGGGGAAGAACAGAGCAGTTTGTATTCTTTCTGTCGATGAATACCACGTCCGCCAAGCGGTTTGGATCGACAACGTGAATGGGATCAGGAGCAGACCGCTCGATGCTCTAGTGGACAAGACCTACGTTCAGCGGTTCGCTCAGAACGACATTAACAACCGTCTCACCGAACACGGCCTGCAACCGGATGCCGCAATTGACTGTGGAACCGGCGTAATCGTAGTGACTCCCCCGGCCACGTTTAACTGCAAGATGACGGGCGGCGGGCGAAAGTTTCGTCTTGAAGTTGTAGTTGACGACGCCAGCGGAGGCTTTCGGTCCCACGCCATCCCAATCGACGACACTCATCGGGCGTCACCCTGACAGCGAGCCCTAAGCCCTCCGCCCGACCCAAGGACGAATCGTAAGCCAGTCAAGAGACATAGTTTTGCCATGCAGATGCTGCGGGCGGGAGTTCACTTCAAGGTGGTGTCGGAAATGCTCGGACATGCTTCCGTAGCTATAAAGCTTGACCGCTACAGTCACGTTCTGGAAGGGATGGATGCCGACGCAGCGCAGGCACTTGATCGCCTTTATGGCCGGGTGCGCTCGGCCTAACGGCTCTGTGACCAATCTGTGACCAAATCGGTTATCGAACAGGAATGAAACGAGCGAAATCCCTTGTAAATACTAGCATGGGAGTGTACGGGTCTGGTGGCCCGCACGGTCTTCAAAACCGCTGAGGCCGGGGCAACTCGGCTGATAGGTTCGATTCCTATACGCTCCCGCCAAGCCATATGTACCAACCATGGAAAGAAGAACAGAGCGATCTCCGCAGTAGCGGAACCACCGATGGTATGAAGAGATTTGCAACCGAGAGCAACCGCGTAGAGGCGTTCAGCGACGGCGTGTTCGCCGTGATCATCACCATTATGGTGCTCGAGCTGCGTCCGCCAGCCGGAACCGAGTTGCGGTCCATCGTAGAAACGTTGCCGGCGCTTGCGACCTACGCGCTGAGCTTCGTCTTCATCGGCATCTACTGGAACAACCATCACCACATGCTGCGCGCGAGCCGCGGCGTGAACGGGCTGGCGATGTGGGCGAATCTCAACCTGCTGTTTTGGCTGTCGCTCGTGCCGTTCTCCACGGCGTGGCTGGGCCGCAACCCGCTCGCGACGGGACCCACGGCGTTTTACAGCATCGTGTTTTTTCTCGACGGCCTCGCATACTGGGGGCTGCAAACAGCGCTCGCGCGTCTCCACAGTGCCGACGCACCCTTCGCCAAAGCCGTGGCGACCGACGTCAAAGGGAAACTTTCGCTTTTCCTGTACCTGATCGCGATCGGCCTCGCTTTCGATTATCCGATGGCTAGCGACGTGCTGCTCGTCGTGGTAGCCGTCATCTGGCTCGTTCCGGATCGCCGCTTCGAGCCGCTCATCAAAATCGATTAACGTTCAACTGCCGCACCGAAGGGAAACGCTATGCCCGACGCTTCGAATCTCAGCTTTGCGCGAGATATCCGCCCGCTGTTTACCGAAACGGACGTCGCCCACATGCACGCGATGATGGATCTCTCCGATCGCGATTCCGTCTTTGAAAACGCCGATGCGATTTACGCGACGGTCTCGAATGGCAGCATGCCGCCGCCGTCGAGCGGCGAGGCGCGCTGGACGCAGGAGATGTGCGCCACCTTCAAGCGCTGGGCTGATGACGGCGGCCCAGCATAGCCCGCGCGTTACGCCCTTCGGCTTCCGCCTTGATCTGCTGCAAGAGCACGATGCGAATCAGGTCCATGCCGGGCGACAGAAACGCCCAATAGCGGCGAAAGCGCTTACGGCTTTCCGCATCGGTCGTCTGGACGCGTGTCTCCGTGCGCGCGATCGCCGTACCATCGGGTAACGGATCGACGCGCAGGGTGAATACGATTTTTGCGAAGCCTGGATCGCCGAATCGGACGAACTCGCCTGCCGGCAAGCCGCGAAACACGGGATCCGGTTGCCACGGCTGGGTGACGGCGCCGAACACCAACTCCCGGCCGGGATCTTCCGCGAGGGCGCGCCAGCCGAAGGAATCGAATTGTGCGAGCAAGCCGGAAGGCAGCGGACGGTCTGCATGCCGGCTTCCCATGACGATGGCGCGCGCACGGAACAGAGCCGCGACGACGGGCGAACCGTCGATGTTCGTGCGGCTCAGTGCGTCGAACACGGCACTCGGGGAAGCGCATACTCTGGTTTCGTGACGGAGGCGTACGTCGTAGTCGGGCATGATGCTCTCGAGCAGCGTACTGCGGCGCGCGTTCTGCCCGAAGCGTGCGAATGCGACTGCGACGTATGAGGCGTACGCGGCCGTCATGACGGCGCAAGCGATCGCGGTCGTAGCGCCCACCGTCAGCGCGCGGTTGTGCCGTTGCGGTTCGCCGTCGCGTCGAGCCAGCCGAGCGATTCGATCCAACCACTTGCGGCGACGGCACTCGGACGCATCGGTAACACCACCGAAGAACGTTCTCCGCACCGGATCGATGCCGGCCATGCGCAGGCACGTTCTGAGACTTTCGACGGAATGCGCGCGAAAGACGTTGCGATAGAGCAGTGCCGGCATGCCCATGGTCACGACGATGCGAGCGCTCTTACCGCGCAGCAGCGGCCTCGGAAACCTTCGCCGGCCACCGTACGCGAGCGCGAATCCCGGCCGGAAGAGATGCTCGAGGAAGATCTTGAGTGCGGCCGGCATATCGCCGATCCAGAGCGGATAAAAGAAGACGATGTGATCTGCCCACGCAACGTCGCTTTGCGCGTCGGCGATTTCGCGCGGGGGAGCTGTGGCGAAAGACGTTTCCGGCCGTCGCAGGACGGGCAACTCCATCCCGCCCGCGTCGATGTAGCGAACCTCGTGTCCGGCGTTTCGCGCGGCTTCCGCGTAGCGCGCGGCCAGCGCGCGATTGAGACGACCCTCGTCGCGGTCCGGGTGCCCTTGGACGATTGCGAACCTCGCCATGTCCCGACGATACCGGCCCTTGAAGAAAAAGCTGAGAAGTTTTCTAGGGTAAGGACGACGGATAGGTCAACGGCCCGAAACTGCCGGGTAAGGACGTGGGCCACGTCCCCGTGCGGGCCGCGGCCGTGCGCGCGTCGAGAATCTTCGCGCGCTCGAGCGTGTGGCACAGCACTAACACCGCATCGTGATACTGCGACAGCGGGATGCTTTTCGGAACGTAGGGGTTCACGTCGAACAGGTTCACGGTGGCGCCGCGGGCTTTGAAATACGCATAGGCCAACTCGGAGTTCTTAAACTCGACTTGCGGATCGCGATCGCCCCCGCAGAAGTACACCGGCGCTTTGGGAGTCCAGCCGTCGAGCAGATCGTTGGCGGCAATATCCCGGCGTGCCGGCGACGAAGCGTCGCTGCCGAAACGCTTGAGGAACGAAGGCTGGAGCAGCTCGTACACACTGGTGGGCAAGAGTTTGCCGGCGAGTTGGGCGGCTTGCGCGTAATCGGCAACGGGCAAGAGATTCGTCGCCCACTTCGCATAGGGTTGGCGAAAGACGGCCGTGGGATCGGTGTAGACATTGGCGTACGTTTTGTTATAGGCGGTTAGGACGAACGTCGCCAGCACGGGAGCGTTTTGTCCCGGGTGCCGTAAACCGTCGAGCAGCGTCCGACTGAGCGCATACGGTCCGCTCGACGGATTGCTGGCAATCACGTGAAACTCCGCCGCATTCTGCGCTTCGACGATTTTCTGCGTACCCAGCGACGTCTGACCGCCTTGCGAATAGCCGGTCAAGAACACGTCGCCGGAGAGGCGGACGTGCAGCGTTTTTGCCGCATTGCGCGCGGCGCGCATCGAGTCGATCACGGCGCTTGCTTCGGCGGTTACGACGAGATACGGCTCGAACGGATAGGTGGAGTATCCTAATCCGAGGTAGTCCGTCGCCGCCATCGCGTAGCCGTGCGACGCCCAAATCGCGGACTGAAGCTGCGGCTCGATGTTGCGTCCGGTCGGCTCGGTGATCTTCTGAGCCTTGACGACGTTGGTTCCTTGGCCGTAGCCAATGAGCAGGTACGGGCCCTTGCAGCCCGACGGAACGAAGAATGCAGCGCTGGCTAGCGCCGGTTCGCCGCTGATGCCGATCGTTTCGTACGTCATGGAATAGAGCGCCGCGTCGCACTTGGGAGCTCCGCCGAGCTGCGTGACGACCTGTTCCGCGTAGCCGAGCGTTCCCGGAACGTTCTTTCCGCTCAGCTGCGCTTTGGTGAAGACCGCCACCCGTTTGAGCGAGAAAATGGTGCCGCGCGCGAGCCGGGGCGCAACGTTTTCGAACGAAGGTCCCGGGGGAAGCGGCGCGATACTCTTCGACGAACACGCTACGACCGCAACCGCCCACGCAACGGCCAAAACCAGCTTTAAACGATGCAACGCAAACGCTCCTTATCGATGGAGCCCCCTTCGCCGCTCGGCCTAGCCGCACCGCTGGGCGCGTGATGGAACGCGTCGTCGCACTGGCCGGTTTCCCCACCGACGCGAACTCTTCGTACCGGCGCGGCCCTGCAAAGGCGCCCGCGGCGATTCGGTCGGCGATGTGGAGCGAAGCGGGCAACCCGTACGCCGAAAACGGAACGCGGCTGCAGCCCTCGCGTAACGTGGCCGATCTCGGCGACGTCGAGCTCTGCGAAGATAGCGGCGACCGCGAGCGCATCGAATCGGCGGTTGCCGCGCAGCTCGATCTCGGTCGCCGCGTGCTCTCGCTGGGCGGCGATCATTCGATTACCTATCCCATCGTGAGCGCGTATGCCAAACGCTACGACGACTTGCAAATCGTGCACGTCGACGCGCACCCGGATCTCTATGCCGAGTTTTCCGGAAACCGCTACTCCCACGCCTGTCCGTTTGCGCGTATCCTGGAAGACACGACGGTCGATTCGCTCGTCCAGATCGGCATTCGCACGATGACCCCGCCGCAGCGAGAATTCGCGCAGCGCTACGGCGTCAACGTTTACGGTCCCGGCGACGTCGAGCAGGCGTGCCTGGCGCTTCCGAACGGGACGGTGTACGTGACGATCGATCTCGACGGACTCGATCCCGCGTTCGCTCCGGGCGTGTCGCACCGCGAGCCGGGCGGCTTGAGCGTGCGCGACGTTCTCCGCATCATCGCCGCCATTCCCGGACGCATCGTCGGCGCCGACGTCGTCGAGCTCAATCCCGATTGCGACGTCGACGGCCTGACGGCGGGCGTCGCAGCCAAACTCGCCCGCGAGCTTGCCGCGGTGATGATCGGAGGACGCTAGTACGCAGGCGGCGAGTAGACGTTGAACGTCACGGCGTCTTCGTCGGAGGCGCCAACGAACCGATGCGCGACGCCTTTTTCGACGACGACGCTATCGCCCGGACCCATCCGAAACGTTTTATCGCCGACGGTCGCCGTGACGGCGCCGCGTACGACCAGCAGAACCTGCACGCTCTGCGCGTGCTCGTTGCCGAGCGGTCCGCTTTCCTCGCCGCGCTTCAGACGCATGGCCGCCGTTTGCGCCGTTCCGCCGGTTTCCAAAACGCCGAACGCCTCGCGCGCGTCGCTTACGTTTTTCACGAATCGACCCTCCTGCTGCTAAAGTAACCCACGGCGGTACGAATTCCGACGATCACCGCCACGGCAAACGCGACCCAGAACAGCCACCCCGCAGCGACTTGCCATCCGGCAGGCCTGTACACGGCGAACAATACCGTCATGCCGACGACGCACGCGGCCGCAATCATGGTCGCGTTCGCGCGCTCCACCATGCGTTCGGCGCGTGCCAGCATCGGCTCGAAGTCTTCGAGGCGCGCCCAGACGCGCAAGTTTCCGCGCTCGATATCGGAGAGCACGCGGTCTGCGTGGCGCGGAAGCTCGATGCTCAGTTCCGCCGCATCCATCGCCGAGATCCGCGCGCGATGGCTCCAATCGTCGAGCGATAAACGCGACGCCGCAACCCGATCCGCGATCGGTTCCAAGTAGTAGGTGAGCGGTTTGTCGGGCGTGATCGTCAGCACGATGCCGTCCGCCAAAGCGACCGCTTTAAAAAGCAGTGCGAGCGATGCGGGCGAACGCAATCCGAACGACCGGATCATCTCGAGCATCTCGGTGAGCGCGACGCCGATTTCGATGCGCTCGAGCGAATCGCTCATGTAACGGTCGAGCAGGCGCGCGACTTTCTGGGTCAGCGCGGAGCGATCGATCGGCCGAGCCGGCGGCGCGAGCGAAATCAACCGATCCGCCAAGCGCGACGCGTCGCCGCGATGCATGGCCAAGAACATGTCGGCGACGCCGCGACGAATTTCGTCGGTGAGCCGCCCCGTCATGCCGAAGTCTAAAACGGCGATCGAGCCATCGCTGCGAACGAGCACGTTTCCGCCGTGAGGATCGGCGTGAAAAATGCCGTGAAGGAGCGCCGGCTCCAAAACGAAACGCGCGACCCGCGCCGACGCGGCATCGCGGCGCCGCGCCGTCAGACCGGACGCTTCGTCGGCACGTAAGCCCTCGACGCGCGTCATCGTCAAGACCGACGACGTCGATAACTCCGGAATCACTTCCGGAAGCCAAAAGCCTTTTTCCGATGCGAAAAACCCGGCAAAGGTTCCGACGTTGCGCGCCTCGCGGCCGTAATCCAACTCGGCGTGCAGCGTATCGCGAAACTCTTCGAGCATCGTGTCGACGTCGTAATCCGCAAGCGCCGGGAAGTGCTTCTCCGCTGAGTTTGCCAGCCCGGAAAGAATTTCAAAATCGCGCTCGACGGTTTCCCGTACGCCGGGTTTGCGTACCTTGACGACCGCCTCGCGTCCGTCGAGCAGCTGCGCGGCGTGCACTTGTCCGATCGAGGCCGATGCAAGCGGCTCGCGATCGAACCGCGCGAACAACGCTTCGGGTAACGCCCCGAGCTCGCCGGCAAACGCGTCCTCGATGAGGCCGGTCTGTACGGGCGGGACGCTGTCTTGCAGCATCGCTAGCTGATCGCGGTACTCGCGCGGCAGCAAATCCGCGCGCGCCGACAGTAGCTGCGCGAGTTTGATGAAGGTCGTGCCGAGCTCTTCGCACGCTTCGCGAGCTTCGACGGCACCGATCGTTTGCGGATTTCCCGAACGGAACGGCAGGCCCGCGCCGGCGGCAGCGAGGCCGTGCTTCGCCAACACGGCGACGATCTGTCGCGAGCGCTCGGCGCGACTGGGCGCCCGTTCCGTCGTTTCCATAGGCGCTTTGTACCCAGGCAGGGAACCTCAGGCTCCCGATGGAGGAGCCCAGCCTCAAGCGCAGTCTTGGACTGCTCGACGTCGCGCTTTTTTTCGTTATTGCGGGTTCGAATTTACAGTGGGTCGCCACCGCTGCGGCGGCGGGCCCCAGCTCGTTATTCGTTTGGGTCGTCGGCTGCTTGACGATGTTCCTACCGATCTCCGTCGTCGTCGTGTTTCTGTCGTCGCGCTATCCCGAAGAAGGCGGTATGTACGTCTGGGCCAAGCGCGCGTTTGGGCCGTTTGCCGGCTTCATGACGGGTTGGACGTATTGGGCGAGCAATCTGCCCTATTTCCCTGCGCTCTTATATTTCATGGCCGGCAACGCACTGTACGTGAGCGGCAGCAGCGGTGGAACGCTTGCGGGGTCGCCCTGGTATTTCATCGTGTCCGCGATCGCCGGTTTGACGCTCGCGACGATCGTCAACGTACTCGGCCTCGACGTCGGGAAGTGGCTCAACAACGTCGGCGCGGCAAGCCGGTGGACCGTCACGTTGCTGCTTCTCGGCTTGGGCGGGTTCGCGGTTTGGAAGTTCGGGTCCGCAACGCATATTTCGGCGGCGACCGTTCGGCCCGGCTTCGAGCTCAAGGATTTGATTTTCTGGTCCGTCATTGCGTTTGCGTGGACGGGGCCGGAATCGCTGCCGTTCATGGCCGGCGAAGTGAAAAATCCGCGGCGCGCGATTCCGTTTGGCTTGGCAATCGCGGCGCCGGGGATTGCGGTCATCTATATCATCGGGACGCTCGCCGTGTTGTGGGCCTTGGCGCCCAACGCGGTGAATCCGTCGTCCGGCGTCATGCAGGCGATCGCGAGCGCGGCAACGCGCGCGGGCTGGGTATGGCTCGTTCCGGTATCGGCGGTGCTCGTCGCCGTCAGCTGTCTCGGAAGCTGCGGTGCGTGGCTGGGTTCGGTCGCGCGCATACCGTTCGTTGCAGGCATCGATCGGTATCTTCCGCCGGTATTTGGGCGCATGCATCCGCGCTGGGGTTCGCCGGTAGCGGCATTGGTGACGCAATCGGCAATCGCCGCCGTCTTCATCTTCCTCGGTCAAGCCGGAACCAGCGTGCGCGGCGCCTACGACGTGCTCGTCAGCTCCACCGTCGTGATTACGATGGTGCCGTTCGTGTTGCTCTTCGCTTCAGCGCTGCGACTGAAGCCCGATTCGCCGTTGACGGGGGGCGTGCGTATTCCGGGCGGGCGGTATACGGTCGTTGCCTGCGCCGCCGTCGGCATGGCAACCACCGTCGGCGCGATGATCCTCGCACTCTTCCCGGCAAACGACGAGCCGAACAAGCTCTTCGCCGTGGTCAAGGTTCTGTTTCTGACCGCGATGATGATCTTGTTCGGCATCGGCGTCTACGCTGCCGGATTATCGCGTCAATCGGTTTCGCCGCGGATGACGAAACCGTAGTGACGCTGAGCCGCTCGCATGAACGGCTCGTACTCGGCATTGCCGGAGATAACTAACGCGTTCGGATCGAACGTCCGCTGCTTTCCCTTAAAGAAGTCGCCCACTTTTTGTTCGTAAGACGATTCGTCTTTCGTAACGACCTTCGAATCGTAACCGCGCTCCTCGAGCATGATGGCGGCGGCTTCGGCTTCCGGTTCGTTTTCAAAAGCGGCTATGCGCATGCTTTCCTCCGATCTCCTGTGACTGATTGCTGTTACCCAACCTACATGGGTAAAGCCTGAACAGCCTCGAGAGGAGGTACGCTCATGCAAGGCAAGGCAACGATCGCCGGTCACCCCATCCACCCCATCTTAATCACGGTTCCAATCGGTTGCTACGTCGCCGCACTGGTAAGCGATATCGTGTTCGCGTTTACCCATGCAGCGTTTTGGGGCTCGATGAGCACGTGGCTCGTCGGTTTCGGCATCGCCGGTTCGCTGATCGCCGCGTTCTTCGGCTTAGTCGATTACTTGAGCGCGCCGATGACGGCACAAGCGCGCACGATTGCCAATTGGCACGCAACGCTCAACTCGGCGAATCTCGTCGTCTTCTTGGTCGCGTTTGCGGTGCGCTATCTCGAACCGTCCTCGATATTGGGACACGTCGCGCTGGTCGCGGGAATTCTTCTGCTTGTACCGGCCGGAGTGCTCGGGGGAAAGCTCGCGCACAACCATTTGGTCGGCTCGTCCGAAAACGATCTCGGGCGACTTCGCGTTGCGGCCGACGAGACGCAGCTAACGCCGCACGAACGGCTTGCTCGCGACCGCGAGATCGCGCGCAGCTCGAGGAAGGGAACCGTCTAAGGTTCCCGTTTGCTCGGCAGTACGCCGGCGATCACCTGTTTGATCGATTCTTTGATGGCGCCGCCGCCGCTTGGATCCTTGCGCACCGAACGAAGAAAGTGCAGGGCCTGCTCCCGGCTAATGTGCGACGGAAGCGCCGCCACGTCAGCGTTCGTGCGGGCTTCGAAGACGACCGGGCGATCGGCGGCGAGGACCTCGTCCCAGGCTCGCTCCACGTCTTCAGACTTGTCCACGCAGACGCCGGCAAGGCCGATGGAGCGGGCAAAGGCGGCGTAAGGAAAATCCGGCAACGGCTGCGTCTGCCGGTTCGGCGGAACGCCACCGAGAATTCGCTGCTCCCACGAAACCTGGTTCAGATCGCCGTTATTGAGCACGAAGAAAATCAGCCGCGGATCGCTCCACTCGCGCCAATAACGATGCACGGTCAGCAGTTCGTTGATACCGTTCATCTGCATCGCGCCGTCGCCGGGCAGCGCGATAACGCAACGATGCGGAAACGCGAACTTTGCGGCGATCGCGTACGGAACGGCGGAGCCCATCGTCGCAAGGTTTCCGGATACCGATATTCGCATGTCGCCACGGACGGTGAGGTAACGCGACATCCAGTTGGTCGGGGTTCCGGCGTCGCCGGTCACGATGCTGTCGGGCGGCAGCTTTTCGTCGAGCACCGCGAACAAGAGTTGCGGATTGATGGGGTCGGCTTCGATGCTCGCGCGCTCGCGCTCGATCGCCTTCCAGCGTTCGTTGCTTTTTGCAATCGTTCGCCGCCACGATGTATCGGTTTTTTGGTCGAGGTAGGGCAGCAGCGCATCGAGCGTATCGAATGCGTCCCCGTGCAGTTCGACGGTGACCGGATAGCGCAAACCCATGAAGCGCGGATCGACGTCGATCTGAACGGCCGGAACGGAACCGTCTTCGGGTAAGAATTCCGAGTACGGAAAACTCGTGCCGATCATGAACAGGGCGTCGCACTCTTTCATGATGTCCGAGCTTGGCCGCGTTCCCAAGAGGCCTATGGTTCCGGTGACCCACGGCAAATCGTCGCCGAGCACGTCCTTGCCAAGAAGCGCTTTTGCACAGCACGCCTGGAGCCGGTCGGCAACGGCAACGAGCGCGCTCGATGCTCCGCGGGCGCCCGATCCGACGAGCATCGCCACTTTCGTCGCGGCGTTGAGCACGTCGGCGGCGCGTCGCAGATCCGGCGCACGCGGATGCATTGCCGGACGCGAATACCCGATTCCGCTGTGGAGCGTGTCGTGCTTGCGCGGCGGCTCTTCGTACGGCTCTTCTTGAAGATCCTTCGGAAAAATAACGGTCGCGACCCCGTGCATGCCGAGCGCCGTTCGAAACGCTCGATCGACGACGTGCCGCGTCGCTTGAACGCTGGAAATCGTCGCGACGTACTCGCTGACGTCGCCGAAGAGCGTCTGTAAGTCCACTTCCTGCTGGTACGAGCCGCCCATGGCGGTCGTCGAGGCCTGTCCAACGATTGCCACGACCGGTGCGTGATCCATTTTTGCGTCGTACAATCCGTTGAGCAGATGGATCGCCCCCGGACCCGACGTCGCCATACAGACGCCCGCCTCACCGGTAAATTTTGCGTGAGCGCACGCCATAAACGCAGCCATCTCTTCGTGGCGCACTTGGACGAATTCCAGTGTGCCTGCAAAATCCTCGTGCGCGGAAATCAAGCCGTTGATGCCGTCGCCCGGGTACCCGTAGATACGCTTGACGCCCCAATCGACGAGACGCTGTAACAGAAACGAGCTGGCGTTCATGTGGTACCAATCTTTCTTACGAAGAGGACGAGCAGACCGAGGCCGAACGCCCAGCCGACGAAACCTTCGGCGACGGGCCCGACGTGCGCCAAGGAAAAACCGCCGGCATTCTCGCCGTCGTTGGTCTGCAGATAGTTGACGTAGCGGGCAATGTCGCTCACGTCTCGATCGGTCAGCTCGTCGTTGCCAAACCGGGGCATGACGCCGGGTCCGGAACGAATGGCTTCGGCAACTTGAAAAACGGTGGCGTTTCCTAGCGACGGCGCAACGTTATTCGACCCCACCGAGTCGCCCGTTCCGGTCGCCCCGTGACACACGGCACAGTTTTCCGCGAAGAGCGCGCGGCCGCGCGACGCATCCCCTGGAAAAAGCACCGGCAGCGAAGGATCGGAATGCAGCGAGAACGTTTGCACGTAGCGCACGATCGCGTCCATTTGCGCGTACGTGAAAGCGGGTGACAAGTGGACCTCGTTCACGTAGGGAGCCGCCGCGGGCATACGTCCGGAATCCAACATGAAGTGAATGTCCGATGCGGACTTGCCGATCAGCGACGGCGCGACGTTCGATCCTTGCCCGTCGTCACCGTGACAAGAGGAGCAGTGAAGAGCGTACAACGCGGCACCGTTCTCAGGGGTGGCGGCGACCGAGCCGCAGAGCAGCAGGCTAGCGACGGCGATGCGGAGGGTACAACGAAGCGGAGATGTCACCTTTGTCTGCTACCCTTCTCGCGGCGGCGATTGCATTAAGCGGGTGCGCTCCGGCAACGGCGCAGCGATCGTCGGTGCGCTTCGGCACCGGGACGGCGGAAGGTGGCGACCGCGAGGCCGGTGCGACCGTATTCGTAACCAATTGCGCGGTCTGTCATGGCGCGACGGGCCTCGAAGGCGGTGTCGTGGGGCCGTCGCTTCGGCACGAGTCCGCGCGCATGGATTACGGCGCGCTCGTCTCGTGGATCGAAGATCCCGCACCGCCGATGCCGCAACTCTATCCAAAAATGCTGACCGTCGATCAAGTGCGCGACGTCGCGGCATACGTCGAATCATTATAGTGTGAAGACATACAGCGTGCCGCCCAGCGGGATGCGGCGGAACATCGGCGCAACTTTCTTTCCGCCCCAAAACGGCGTAACGCCCCCGTAACCGCTCTGGACGGCAACGTATTGCTTTCCGTCGACGCGGTAACTAACGGGTTGTCCGATAAATCCCGAGCGTGCGTGAAAGCTCCACAACACTCGGCCCGTTTTTTCGTCTAGTGCGTAGAACGTTTGGTCGGGCGTTCCGCTGAAAACGAGGCCGCTCGCCGTCGATAACGTTCCGTCGGTCCACGGATACACCGTTTCTTTCGTCCACGTCCGCTTGCCGGTGGTCACGTCGTAGGCTTGCAAAGCGCCCCAGCCGTGGGCGCCCGGCATCGGCATCACGGCGAATCCTTCGTCGAGGTCGGCGGCTCCCGGATGAAACGCTTTCGGCGGCTTCTCGCCGCTGAGTTTCATACAGGTGTGCATCGTCGGCACGAACGTGAGATGCGTTTTCGGATCGTAGCTAAACGACCACCAGTTGTCGCCGCCGAAGAAGGCGGGGCAGGCGAAGATCGTTTGTCCGATTTGCGGTTTCAGCGCGGCATTCACCGTGCCGATGCGGCGCGCGCGATCGTATCCGGTGACCGCGGTAGCCATCGTGTAGGGCGTCATAGAGAGCAGCGATCCATCGGTCCGATCGACGACGTACAGCCATCCGTCACGTGCGGCTTGAAACAGCACTTTGCGAAGACGACCGCCGATGGTGACGTCGGCGAGCACCGGCGTCGCCGTGGCGTCGTAATCCCACGGATCGTTGGGCGTTTCCTGAAAATACCACTTGAGTTTACCGGTATCGGCGTCGACTGCGACGATCGCGTCGGTGTAGAGGTTCTGACCTTTACGCTCGAGCCATAACCACGGCGAGGGATTGCTCGTGCCTGCGAATATGGTGTTCGTTTCCGGGTCGTAGCTCGGCGTCATCCACGGATTGCCGCCGCCGTGCAGATACGTTTTCCCCGGCCACGTGTCGCCGCCGGGTTCCCCGGGGGCCGCCACGGTGTAGAATCGCCACACCTCATCGCCCGTGCGCGCGTCGAGTGCCGCCAAAAACCCCCGCGAGCCGTACTCGCCGCCGCCGTCGCCGACGACGATCTTGCCCCGAACGGCGAGAGGCGCTCCGGTCATGGCGTAACCGACGCCCGGCGGCGCGAGCGTTCGGTCCCAAGCGACCTTTCCGTTGCGCGCGTCCAGCGCGACGACGTGATTGTCGAGCGTCGCGACGTAGGCGTCGTTACCGTAGAGCGCAACGCCTCGGTTGACCATATCGCAGCACACGGTTCTCAGTGCGACCGCCGGCACGTCCTTGCGATACTCCCAGAGTTCTTTTCCGGTGACGGCATCGAGCGCGTAAACGCGATCCATCGGCGTGGTGACGATCATCGTGCGGCCGTTCACGATCGGCGGCGCTTCGTATCCTTCGGGGATCGAAACCGCGTGTGTGAAGGCAACATGGAGGTTTGCAACGTTGCCGGTATCGATCTGGTCGAACGGTACGTGTGCGCGCGCGTCGTAGGTACGCAAATACATCAGCCAGCCGTCGTCGGCATCGGCGCGTTGCAGCCGCGCGTCGGTGACCGGCTGCCAGGGCGCGTCCGCAGAGCGCGCCGCGCATGCGGCGAGCATTAGGCATACGGCCAACCGCAGCGCGTTCACGGTCCGAAGTACGCCTTCGATTCGAGTGCCGCCCGAGGCGTCAGCGCCGTTTTGCCGGCCGGCCGGCCGTGCGATTCGAGCAGAAACGCCATGACGTCGAGGTACTCGGTTTGCGTGAGACCGCCGGCGTTGCCCGCGGGCATGTGCGCGGTGATATACTGCCAAACGTACGAAACGGTCGCCCACCGTACGTTGTCGCTGCCACCCGCGAGCGCCGGACCAAAATGGCCGCCAAGCGTCGCGCCGTGACACTCGGCGCAGTGGCGATAGAATAACGTCTGCCCTTTACGCGCCTGATCGTCCGCGTAGGACGGTGCCGGCGGATCGGCGCTCGCGCGTAAGGCAAAGCTTGCGGTCAAGACCGCGAGAACCGTGCCTGCAACGGCAGCCCGATTCTCACGCGCGGCCCAAGCCCCCATCGTCGCCAGCAGTGCGACGAAAATGACGAGGCCGCTTGCGATCCACATAATCGCCGCAGCATCTTGCTGATCGCGCAGGGCCGCCGCCATCGGCACGACTGCCGCATAGTGCGGGTACAACGGCACCCGCGCCGCGTTGAGTGCGAGCGCGAGCAGCGCCCCTTGCGGCAACGCGACAATCAGATAGAACAGCCGGACCGCGTACGGATTGGGACGCAGCGGCGGCACGTCGAGGACCGGCAGCCAAAACAACGTCCCGGCCAGGAGGTAGAGTGCGTGCTCGCTCGCATGTATCCAGGCCACGTCCAACGCGCTTTCGTACAGCGGCGAGTAGTGCGTGCCCCACAGCACCGCGATCGCGGTGACGAGGGCCACCGGTGCCGATGCCGCGAAGTGCAGCGGGCGTGTCGCGCGCACGAATCGCGCCGTCGTCGCTTTTCCGGCAACGCTGCGGAAAAGCGCGAACGGTCGCGACAGCAATAATAAAAGCGGAACGACGAAGAACAGCGTGAGGTGTTGCACCATGTGCCACGCAAACGACCGATCTGCGAGAGTATCGGCCGGCGGCGCGAGCGACAGTACCGCAATAGCGAAGGCCCCGGCGAAAGGCATCCACCTCATGCCAGCGGTTCCTCTTCGAAGCCGCCGCGATCGTTGCGGCGCAGGCGCACGCGCGGCGCGGCGGACACTCCTCCGCGTTCGCGCAGTTCCGAAGCGATCGCGTAAGCGATTGCAAAAGCCAACAACGGGCCCGCGACGCACAGCACGCGGTAAAACTCCGTCAGCGTTCCGATCGATTGGTGGAGATAGCGCGCCTGCACGTCGTCGCCGGCCGCCAATGTGAGAATCGCTCCGAATGCAAGCAATCCCGTGCCGGCAGCGGTGCGCCAGGGAACGGCGCGCGGCACGTCAAGCAGCTGATGCGGTGCGCGATCCTTCCGAATCGCCGCATCGATCCACGGCCATACGAGCAGAAGGCCGAAGAGTATCGACGGCAGCAGCACTCCGGGCCAGAACGGCGACCCCACCGTGCGGCCCCAAATATGCAGCGCGAACGGGGGGCC
>JAFAHZ010000203.1 GCA_019236975.1 Vulcanimicrobiota bacterium
TCGAACGCTTCCGGGGTAGGACAATTCTTTTGGCTGAGGCTGCCCTTTAATTGTTCGACTGATTCGTACTCGTGCTCTTCCAGCCATTCTTCCAACTCGTGCTCAATCAGGGTCATATAGGCGATACCTCTACGCAATAAAATCGAGCACAACTGAGTAACGTCGGCGCCCGCCATCAACATTTTAACCACATCCCGCGCCCCATGAATCCCACTGGTGGCGGCTAGATCCACTTTTACGCGACCATAAAGCAGCGCGATCCAACGCAGCGGCAAACGCATCGCCATCGGCGTACTCAAAAGAATGTTCGGATTAACATTAAGCAACTCCAAATCAATATCAGGCTGGTAAAATCGATTAAACAGAACGAGCCCGTCCGCTCCTCTCTCGGCAAGTTGTTTAGCCATGTTCGCAAAATTGCTGAAGAATGGGCTCAACTTGACGGCTACTGGGATACTTACCACGTTCTTGACGTGAGAAAGGATATCCAGGTACCTCCTTTCAACCTCATCTCCGGTCAATTCGAAGTCCGTGGGAATCCAATAGATATTGAGTTCAAGCGCGTCTGCACCAGCTTCTTGAATTCGCTGGGCATAGTCCGTCCAGCCACCCGCAGTCGAACCGTTTAAGCTAGCAATAATCGGAATAGAAACCGCGGCCTTTGCTGCCACAATTTCGTCCAGGTAACTTTCCGGTCCTACGGCAAGCTCATGCATTTCTGGAAAGTAAGTCAGGGCTTCCGCATAGCTTTCGGTTCCATGAGTCAAATGGTGAAGAAACTCGTGTCGTTCAAAAGTGATGTGCTCCTCGAATAAGGAATGCATGACCACCGCCGCGGCGCCGGCGTCTTCCATTCGTCTGATATTGTCGAGATTCTCACTGAGGGGTGAAGCCGACGGCACTAACGGTGTCCGTAACGTCATACCGAGATAGTTGGTCTTTAGATTCATAGGAGGTTAGCGGTTAGCGGTCAGTGGTGGAGCGCTGCCTCGCTTGTGAGGCCGACTCGGTCGGGACCGTGTTTGCAGTTTGCGATTTAGGGTTAGCCGTTGGCTCTTGCAGAGCGGGGGATCCCTCCCGCTTTTCTTCTGAGCCGTTCTTGGCGAGTCTTTGATAGAGCTGCCAGCGCCTTTGAATATTCTCTTGGGCCAGGTCGAATAATCGTTTGGCTTCTTCGGGTTTGCTTTTACCAAGCATTCTGAAGCGGTTCTCAAGTTTAAGGTATTCACTGACCGGTAGTTTCGGAGCTGCAGAGTCGATGTGAAGCGGGACTTCACCTTTCGCTGCTAGTTCAGGATTGTAGCGATAGAGGAGCCACTGACCCGATTGTACCGCCGCTTTCTGGTTCTGCATTGCCGTGGTCATGTTGATCCCGTGAGCGATGCAGTGACTATAGGCAATGATCAAAGCGGGCCCGTCATAGGCTTCGGCTTCCAGGAATGACTTCAAGGTGTGTTCGTCCTTCGCTCCCATGGCAACGCTGGCGACGTAGATGTTGCCGTAGCACATCGAGATCAGTCCAAGGTCCTTCTTGGCGATGCGTTTGCCGCCGGCAGCGAATTTGGCTACCGCTCCAAGCGGAGTCGACTTAGAACATTGACCGCCAGTGTTTGAATAAACCTCGGTATCCAACAACAAGACTTTCACATTGCAACCGCTGGCCAGGACATGGTCCAAACCGCCGTAGCCGATGTCGTACCCCCAACCGTCTCCACCGATGACCCAAACACTTTTACGGACCAGGGTGTCAGCAATCGATAGCAGCTGTGTCGCTAGGTTCGAAGGCATTTGCTGCAGGGCTCGCTTGAGTTGGCTGACGCGTTCGCGTTGAGCGAATACACCCGCGGCGTCCTTTTGATCTGCGGTCAGGATTTCCCGTACCACGTTAGCCCCCAGCTGGCCGTCGAGCTGTTTAAGAAGCTCCGCCGCGTATTCGGCTTGTTTGTTCAATGAGACCCGAAATCCCATACCGAACTCGGCGGCGTCCTCGAACAGAGAGTTGGACCACGCCGGTCCTAACCCGTCAGCCCCGGCTGCGTATGGAGTCGTGGGTAAGTTGCCGCCATAAATTGATGAACAACCCGTCGCATTCGCAATCAGCAGCCGATCTCCGAACAGCTGGGTCAACAACTTGATATAAGGCGTTTCACCACATCCGGCACAGGCTCCGGAAAACTCGAAGAGTGGCTCGGCAACTTGCATTCCCCGGACGTTTTCGAACGAGAGATGCTGGCGCTCGCGGTCGGGGAGAGCGCAAAAGAAATCCCAATTCTGGCGCTCCGCTTCGCGCTGGTCCACTTGAGAACGCATATTGATCGCTTTCAAACGGGCCTCGCTCTTGTTGCGGGCGGGGCAAACGTCGACACAGATCGCGCAACCGGTGCAGTCCTCGGTGGAAACCTGCAAAGTGTAGTTAAGTCCCTTCCACTCGGGCAACCTGGCCGGATGTGATTTGAAAGAGGCCGGAGCGGATTGCAGAAACGACGGTTCGTAAACTTTGCTTCGGATGACTGCGTGCGGACAAACCAGCACGCATTTTCCGCACTGGATGCAGACATCGGGATCCCAAACCGGCACTTCCAGGGCCAGATTTCGTTTTTCCCAACGCGAAGTTCCTGTAGGAAAGGTGCCATCCACCGGAAGCGCGCTGACCGGGATTTGATCGCCACGACCCGCGATCATTTTGCCCAGGACATCGCGGATAAACGGCGGCGCTTTCGTCACCGCAGGTGGTGCAATTTCAGGCCGCGAGGAAACTTGATCGGGAACCTTGACCTCGAACAGGTAAGCTAAAGCCTGGTCGACAGCGTTCAGGTTCATCTGCACGATGTCAGCGCCTTTCTTGGCGTAGCTCTTCCGGATCGAATCTTTAATTGCCGTGATTGCTTCTTCGCGAGGCAGTACCCCGGAGATGGCAAAAAAGCAGGTCTGCATGATCGTGTTGATCCTGCCACCCATCCCGGTTTCGTGAGCGACCTTATGGGCATCGATCACAAAGAAGCGCGGCTGTTTGGCAATGATCTGTTTCTGCACCGATTCCGGCAAATGACGCCAAACCTGTTCAGGCCCGAACGGAGTGTTCAAAAGAAAAGTTCCGTGGGGTGCAACCTTATCGATGACGTCGTAGCGCTCGAGAAAGCCTGGTTGATGGCAGCCGACGAAATTCGCTTCACTGATCAGGTAGGTTGAACGAATTGGGCGCGGGCCAAAACGCAGGTGCGAGATCGTCATGGCGCCTGATTTCTTGGAGTCATAGACGAAATAGCCCTGAGCATAGTTGGGGGTGTTTTCTCCAATGATCTTGATGGACTCCTTGTTAGCGCCGACGGTGCCGTCGGATCCCAGACCGTAAAAGACCGCGCGCACGACATCGGTGGATTCAACCGAGAAGGAAGGATCATATTCGAGACTTGTTCTCGTGACGTCGTCGTTGATGCCTAAGGTGAAATGGTTTTTCGGCGTTGATTCCTTCAAATTATCGAGCGCGGCCTTAATCATCCCCGGCGTGAACTCTTTCGATGACAAACCGTATCTACCGCCGACAATTTGAACGCCGCTTCGTTTCGCTTCCTGCAAAGCATTAACGCAGTCCAAGTAAAGAGGTTCGCCGGCGCTGCCCGGTTCTTTGGTGCGATCCAGCACTGCCAACGCTTTGATGGTGGAGGGAAACGCTCGGATGAACGCAAGGGAGTCAAAGGGTCGGTATAAACGAACCTTTAAAACCCCGACCTTCTCGCCGTGAGCGTTCAAGAAATCCACCGTCTCCTCCGCCGCGTCTGCACCGGAGCCCATGATAACAACCACTCGCTCGGCATCGACGGCGCCGTGATAATCGAACAGATGATACTGGCGCCCGGTGAGAGCCGCGAACCGGTCCATCGCTGCTTGTACGATATCCGGACAAGCCTGATAAAATCGGTTCGCAGCTTCTCTGGCCTGGAAGTAAACATCCGGGTTCTGAGCAGTACCGCGGATAACCGGATGATCGGGAGACAGGGCGCGAGCTCGATGGGCTCGAACCCATTCTTCCTCTATCATGGCCCTTATGATCTCGGGGGAAAGCGTTTCGATCTTGGCGACCTCGTGTGACGTACGGAAGCCGTCGAAAAAGAAGAGGAACGGTATTTGCGATTCGAGGGTCGCGGCGTGCGCAATCAAAGAGAAATCCTGTGCTTCCTGAACGGAGGGGGCAGAGAGCAAAGCGAAGCCGGTGGCGCGTGCCGCCATGACATCGCTATGATCTCCGAAGATGGAGAGAGCTTGAGCGGCTAGCGATCTGGCAGCCACGTGCAAGACAAACGGTGTCAGCTCGCCCGCAATCTTGTACAGGTTGGGGATCATGAGCAATAGCCCTTGGGAAGCAGTGAACGTGGTACTCAGTGCGCCAGTTTGTAGGGCTCCATGAATCGCGCCGGCAGCCCCGCCTTCGCTCTGCATTTCGATAATCGCCGGTACCGTACCCCACAGGTTCTTCTCACCGGCAGCCGCCCAAGCGTCAGCGAATTCGCCCATAGGCGATGCCGGAGTAATCGGAAATAGAGCGATTACTTCATTCAGTTGATAAGCGACCTGCGCCGCCGCCTCATTTCCGTCAATCGTCGCAAAAGATTTGGAGTTCATGACTACTGAACTGAATCT
>JAFAHZ010000248.1 GCA_019236975.1 Vulcanimicrobiota bacterium
CGACGATCGTGGCACCCGGCAACTACGCATCGCCGATCGACGTCACGGTCGCGGGCGACGCGCACGGCGCGGTATCGGTCACGCCCTCGCAAATTTCGGGACCCCAGCCCAAATCCACAACGTCGATCGCCGTGCACTACGATGCGAGCAAACCGCTGACCGATGCCACGATTATGGCAAGTGCGGCCGGGGCGACGCCGGGTACGGCACACCTCACGCCGCTAATTTACGCGGTGAGCTCGTCCGCGCCGATCGTCGTCGGCGGTTCGACGCGCACGTTGACCGTCAGTATGGCGGGATATGACGGAGCGTTTACGGCGACGGCGAGCGGCACGCAAGTGAGCGTCGCCTGTTCGAGTACGACGTGCAAACCCTCTGCGCCGGGCGGCAGCGTGACGTTCGTCATTACGGGGCGCAGTCCGGGAGAGGCAACGGTCGTGGTTTCGGGCGGGGGGACGCACGCGACGATTCCGGTGCAAGTGATCGCGCCTCCGCTCTTCGCGTACACCGGCGCCGCGCAAACGTTTACGGTTCCGTCCGGCGTGACGCACCTGCGCGTGGATGCGTTCGGCGCGGCCGGCGGAAACGGCCAGAACGGTGCGCGCGGTGGTTTGGGCGGTGAAACGCTCGCGACGCTTTCCGTGAGCCCCGGCGCGCGCATCACCCTGTTCGTGGGCGGCGCCGGCGGCGCGGCGCGCAGTTGCCAAGGGGGTGCCGGCGGTTTTAACGGTGGCGCCGGCGGAGGACACCGCGGCGAACATCATCATTGGTTCTGTTTCCCGTCGACCGGCGGCGGGGGCGGCGGCGGTGCGAGCGACGTTCGTGCGGTCGCCGGAAACGCAACGGATCGCAGCGTCGTTGCCGGCGGCGGTGGCGGCGGCAGCGGTTTCGGAAGGCATAGCGGCGGTAATGGCGGTGAACTCACCGGCGAAGCGGGGCAGGGCGATCTGGTTTGCAGCGGCGGCGGCGGTGGTACGCAAACCGCCGGCGGGAAACCCGGTCGCTGCATTCCGGCGTGCTTCGATCGCGGAACGTCCGGCGGTTTCTCTGCCGGCGGTGCCGGCGGTGACGGAACCGGTCCGCTAATTCCCGGCGGTGGCGGCGGCGCGGGCGGCGGCGGCTATTATGGCGGCGGCGGCGCGTGCGGTACGACGATCGTGCATGCCGGCGGCGGCGGCGGCGGTTCGTCCTTTGCCAAAGCGGGATCGACCGACGTCACCATGCGTCGCGGCGTGCGCGCGGGCGATGGGCAGATCGTTCTGACCTGGTAGCGCTACTCGATCGCGCCGATCGGCACTTCTTCGAACTCGATCGCTTCGGGTTCGCGCTTGCGCTCGATCGCGCGATGGAAACCGCCCATGCGCGGTTCGACGTGCCTCGCGACCCAAAGATAGAGCGTCGGTACGACGATGAGTGAGAGCGTGGTCGACACGAGCAAACCGCCGATCACAACCGTGCCGAGCGGCGCCTGCGTCTGACTGCCGGCTTCGAAACCCAGCGCGATCGGGAGCATGCCGCCCATGGTCGCAATCGTCGTCATTAAAATCGGCCGCAGACGCAACGGTGCGGCGTGCAAAACGGCTTCGCGCACCTCCATGCCGCGTTCGCGCAGCTGGTTGGTGAACTCGACGACTAAAATAGCGTTCTTCACGACGACGCCGACCAGCATGAGCACGCCGATAAAGGCCGTGAGACCGAACGCCATCGGCGTAAACGGCTGGCGGAAGAGTGCCGCCAACCCGCCGTAAATGAGGTTACGCGCGAAGATGCCGAACACGACGCCGGCAGACGCCAGCGGAACGGCGACCATGATGACCAGCGGATGCAGCACCGATTCGAACTGCGACGCGAGCAGCATGTAGATCAGCAAAATTGCCAGGGCGACGATGAGCCCGAGGCTGGCAAACGTCTGACCCTGCTGCTGCACTTGCGGACCGAACGCCCAGTAGTAGCCCGCCGGCAGCGCGATCGAATTCATGACCGTCGTCGCCTGCGCCACCGCTTGTCCGAGCGGAACGTTGAGCCCGGCGTTGACGTCGATTTCGCGCTGCTTGTTTTGGCGCGTGATTTGCGACGGACCGTTGCCGAACGAGATGTTGGCGAGCTCGGCCAACGGAATCGTCGGCAGCGTGGCGTTGGCACCGCCCGAACTACCGATGACCTGCACCGAGCCGTTGACGCTCGCAAGCGCCGAAGAGGATCCTCCGGAGCTTTGCGTGTTGACGATCAGCCCGGTCGGAACGTTCGAAACCGGAATGCGCAAGTTTTGGATCGTCTGCAGGCTGCGGCGCTCGTCCGGCGGCAGCTGCACCTCGATCGGATACTGCGTGCCGTTGATCTGCATGTACGACGCCGTTTGACCCGCAGTGGCCGTATCGACGGCCTGCGAAATGGATTGCGTGTCGATGCCGAGCTGCGCGGCCATTGCACGGTCGACCGAGACGTCGATCTCGGGCTGCGAGTTCGTGATGCCGGGCTGCGGTGCCTGAATGCCCTGCACGCCCGCCTGCAGTTTCGGAATGGCGTTGAACTCGGCCAGATTGTAGAGCGTGTTGATGTCCGGACCGAAGATTTGAATCTGCAGTGCGTCTTGGCCGCGCGCGATGATGTTTTGCATGATGTCGATCGTGCGCCCGAAGACTTGCAGGCCGGGAATCGGCGCGCCGAAGCGCTCGCGAAACCGCGCGAGCTGTTCGGGCGTGATCGTCGACGCCGAGCGCCCTCGACCGCCGAGCCGCGAACCGGTCAGCGCTGCCGTCCAGCCGACGACGAACTGCTGTGCTTGCGCGCTGGAGGTGCCCGGTTTGAGCGTCACCGAGAGGTTCGCCTGATTGGTCACCGCGGTGCCGCCGATGAAGCCGTTTTGTCCGACCTGGGCGCCGACGTCGAGCACGCGCGGATCCTTGCGCATACGGTTCTCCACGTCGATGGCGACGCCGTTGGTCACATTGAGCGCGGTGCCGGTCGGCATCTGTAAGTTGAATCGCGCGAAACTCGAGTTCGACGGCGGGAACAGCTCGGTCGCCACCGCGCCGAGGCGCATGGCAACTGCTGTGACGACCAGCACGCCGATCGCGATGCCGAACACGAGCTTCGGACGATCGACCGCGCGCGTTAGCAGGCGCGCGTACCAGCGCGCGAACCGTTCGTAGCGATCGTCGAAGGCCGCGGAAAAGCGCGCGTACGCAGATTTGGCCGCGCCGTTCGTCACGCCGTTGACGGCGCCGTTCGAAGCCGAAGCCGTGCGGCGGCTGCGCAGCAGAATCGCCGAAAGTATCGGGACTTGCGTGACCGCAACGATCAGCGACAACCCGACCGCAACCATCACCATCACGGCAAACGGCGTGAAGAGCAATCCCTGCAAACCCGGGATGAGCACCAGCGGCACGAAAACCGTAATGACGGTGATCGACGACGCGAGCACCGCCGTAAAAATTTCGGTCGTGGCGCTTTCGGCCGCTTCGGGTGGCGTCTGACCGCGCGCCATGTGCCGATAGATGTTTTCGATGACGACGATGGCGTCGTCGACGATAAGTCCGACGGCCAGCGCCAGGCCGCCGAGCGTCATCACGTTGAGCGTGTAGCCGAAGACGTATGCGGCAAACAGCGTCCCCAACACGGAAACCGGGAGTGAAATCGCGACGATCAGGGTGGAGCGCCACGAGTGCAGGAAGAGGAAGATGATGAGGATGGCCAGCACGGCGCCGTAGATCGCGGTATGCTCGAGGGCGCTAATGGCCTCGCGAATGAAGTTCTGCTGATCGAACACGACCCCGATGTGCATGCCGGGATAGCGCTGTTCGATTTGGTGGACCTTTTCGTAGACGCCGGCTGCGGTCGCGACGATGTTCGCGTTGGGCTGCGCATTGATGATCATGCCGACCGCCGGCGTGCCGTTGAGCCGTTGGAACGTGCGCTGTTCGAGGATCGAATCGGTGACGCTCGCGATTTGACTCAGGCGAATCGGAGCGCCGTTTTTCGTGCTGACGATGAGGTTGCCGGTTTCTTGCGCCGACTGCAGCAGCGCGCTCGCGCGCACGAGGTATTCGTTGCTGCCCACCTGGACGATGCCGGCGGGAAGATTGAGATTTTCCTGCTGGATGCGCTGCATGATCTGCTGCAGCGTGATGCCGTAGGCCGAAAGCTGACTCGCATTGGGCTGCACCATGATCGCGCGCTGCTGGTCGTTGGCGATCGTCACGGCTGCGACGCCGTCGATGGCGGAAAACTCGTCGGACAGCTGGTTGGTGAAGATGTCACCCAGATCGCGGGTCGACATGTTCGGGTCGGTGATGAACGCACGAATGACGGGCAGCGAGTTCGAATCGAACTTCGTGATGACCGGCTGCTGCAGGTTCGGATCGTTCGGCAGCGTGCCCCAGATGCGCGACACCTGCTCCTGCACGTCGACCGCCGCCGTGTCGATGTTCGTCCCGAAATAGAACTGCGCCTGAACTTCGCTGTTGCCTTCGGAACTGGTGGAGTTGATCTGCTGAATGCCGTTGACGCGGCTGACGGCGTTTTCGATCGGCCGCGTGATGAGCGTCTCCATCTGTTGCGGACCGACGTTGGGATAGGTTACCGAGACCGTCACGACCGGCTGCGTAAAATTCGGCAAAAGGGCGATCGGCAGGCGCGGGATCGCAAAGAGCCCCAGGACCACGATCGCCAGGGCGATCATGGAGACGGCGACGCGCCGATGGACGGCGAAGCGGGCTATTGGCACCTTGGCTCCGGCGACTTCCTTTTAAGGGGCATGATTCCCATCATCTTATCTTTCCCCGCCTTCGCCCATCCTGAGAAACCTTGCTGCCGGACGGAAACGTGTGATAGGATGCGGGGGTTCTGAAACCCGCTGCCCGCCGCGTCTAAGGCGGGCCGCCCGCTTCCGTGGGCGTCCATAGATGGGGAAACGATGACCGACTACGAGGTAACCTACATCCTGCGCCCCGGCCTGGAAGAGGCCGAGGTCGAGACCCGCGCCAACGCCGTCTCCGAAATCGTCAAGGGTCAGGGCGGCGAGATCGTCAGCGTGGAGAAGCTCGGCCGCAAACGCCTGGCCTACGAAATCGACGACGTCCGCGAGGGCAACTACGTCGTCATGCAGTTCAAGAGCTCGCCGGAGGCGTCGAAGGAGCTCGAGCGGCAGCTCAAGCTGCACGAGGACGTGCTGCGCGCGCTGGTCGTGCGGCTGGACAAGAGGATGTTGGCCCACATGGCGGCCCTTGCCGCGGCGGCTCCGCCGCCGCCAGTTGGCTACGTCCCCGAACAATCCAATACTCGTTAGAGCTTCCGAAGCGAAAGTGGTGAGTGATGGCAGGTTCTTATAACCGGGTCATTCTGGTCGGCAACTTGACGCGCGACCCGGAGATTCGTTACACGCAGTCGGGCAAAGGCGTGACCAAGTTTACGCTGGCGGTCAACAATCCGCGCAATAAAGAAGAAACGACCTTCGTCGACATCGTCGCGTGGGATCGCCTCGGCGAAACGTGCAACACGTATTTGAAGAAAGGCTCGAACTGCCTCGTCGAAGGGCGGCTCGTCATCCGCAGTTACGACGACAAAGACGGCAACAAACGCAAAGCCACCGAAGTCGTCATCGACAACATGCAGATGCTGGGCTCGCGTCCGGCCGGTGCCGGCGGTGACGAAAGCGGCGGATTCAACGGTGG
>JAFAHZ010000294.1 GCA_019236975.1 Vulcanimicrobiota bacterium
TTCACGTTTCCGATATCCGGTTCGCCGACGTTGATGTCGACTTGCATCTTAGAAAGGTTCTGCGCGATCGCAAAAAGCGTCGGCGTCTGCAGCGACGCCGCGACGGTTTGGCCGACCGATACGTCGCGAGCGACGACGGTTCCGTCGAGCGGCGAGGTAATCACCGCGTGTTGGAGATTGAGCTCGTCCTGCGCGACCACGGCTTGCGCGGCCGCGACGTTGGCCGCCGCGGATTGCGCGTTGGCCGCCTGCGCCTGTACCGTGCTGCCGTTCTGACCGACGGTCGCGCTGCCCGCTTGGGCCTGAGCTTGCGCTTGTGCGATCGACGCTTGCGCCGACGCGACGTCGGCTTCGTCTTGCGCCACGTTCGCCCGATCGGTGTCGACCGTCGATTGGGCGATGTAGCCTTGTTTGAGCAGCGAAGAATCGCGGGCGAACGTTTCGTTCGCCAACGTCAGCACCGCTTGCGCCTTTTGAGCGTTGGCTTGCGCGGCGCCGATCGCCGCAACTTGAGCGCGAGCGTTAGCGGCCGCGACGTCGACGCCCGAAGCGGCACCGCTCTCGTTGGCATCGGCCATCGCGGCTTGTCCCTCGGCCTGTGCGAGCGCCGCGCGGGCCTGATCGAGCTGCGCCTGAAGCGTGCTCGCATCGAGCCTCGCCAGCACTTGCCCCTTTTTTACCTTACTATTGAAGTCGACGGCGATCGATGCGATCGTGCCGGACGCCTGCGTTCCGACCGAAACGTTATTTTGCGGATTGACCGTTCCCGACGCGGTAACGGTCTGCACGAGCGCTTGCTGCACGACTGGAGCCGTAACGTACGAAGCGGCCGAGCGTGCGCCGGCGACCGCGAAAGCCGCCGCCGCAGCTACCACGAGCAACAGGGCGGCGAGCAGCAGCCAGCGAGCCCGCGATGCTGCGAGCCAGCTGAGAACTCGTGCGGGAGCGCTTCCACTAGGTAGGGCAATCGTTGACATGCCGCTATCGTAATAGCGACGGCGCCGGCATATTCTGTGAACGCCTGGAAGTAGGCTTAAGCGAAGATTAGGGTGCCGCAGACATTTTTAAACGTTTAGCGAACGAGGCGACGGAGCGGCTGCGTGGCGGCGCTCGGATCGCGGGAGGCTGATTGAACAAGGCGCTGTGGTGGGTCGCAACGATTTTTTGGATCTTGGCGGCCGTACCGGCCGCGGTGGCGGCAGCGATGTCGTTCATGATGTTCGACGCGCCTGGTTCGATGGAAAGCCCTTTGACGGTCGCGCTATTTTGGAGCGTGCTGACGTCGCCGGTGTTTTGCCTGCTAGGAGCCGGGGTACCTTGGCTGCTGCGCGCGAAACCGTATGGAATGTGGCTGTTCCTGCTTCCGTTCGTAGACATTGCTGCCGCCGTCGTCATCGTAGCGCTCGTGGAGTACTCTTGCGGGGGCAGCTTCGTCTGCCCATGAGACTTGTTTAGCCCAGTATCGTGCGATTGTGCGCTATGGCGGCAAACGCAGCCCGATCGGACGGTTCGGTCAGTCGCGAGAGCGCGTGTTCTACGGCGCGCCGTCCGCGTTCGATCGTCTTTTGCGCTTCGGCATCGCATCCGTTGGCGCGGGCAACTGCGGCCAGCGCGAGCGCGATGCGAGCCGGACTCACCTGGTGGTTGGGGTCCTTGTCGAACAGCGCGCGCAGCTCTGCAGACGCAAGGGTTGCGTCCTCGACGTGGCCGGCCGCAACGAGAGCCTCCACGTAGGCGCTGAGTTCGTTGGCGAGTTGACGCGGCGAACTGAGCGTACGGCGGATTTTCAGGCCGTCGCGCATGCGCGCCAGGCCCTCTTGCGTTTTCCCGAGCGCGCATTCGATCGCTCCGAGCACGTTGGCCGCCTCGGCTTGATATGCGAGGACGCCGCATTGCGCTGCCAGGGAAGCGCTCTCGCGCGCTTCCTCGAGCGCGTTCTCAGGCCGCCCGAGCGCCAGTTCGAGCTCGGCTAAATTCATCGCCGCGCACGCGAGCGTCGTCAACACGTTCAAACGTTTTGCGGTCGGCCGAACCTCCAGCCAAAGAGCCCTGGCGCGATCGAAGTTGCCGATCTCTCGCTCGACGCACCCGAGATTAATGCGCGAAACCATCCAGTAGAGGTGCAAACCGTGTTGTTGCGTTAGCGCGCTCGCTTCCTCAAAGGAGGCGCGCGCCGCGGCGGTATCCCATTGCTGTTGAAATTCGTACGCCAGCTCGTTGCGCCAAACCAGGGAGATCCGAACGTCGCCGACTTCCTCGTCGACGCGCTGACCCCACTCGCGCGCGAGTTGGTACGTCTTGGAATCCTGCGTTGCGGTTGCCAAGCGCACGAGCGCGATCACGAGCGCTTCGCGAGCGCGCAGATCGCCGGCTTCGGCTTCGGCGCGGATCGCTTCGGCTTGCGCGCGGCCTTCGTCGACGTTGCCGAGCCGGAGCAAATGTTGGATTTGGAGTTCGCGGGCGCGCCACGTCAACTCCGCAATTCCGGTCGAGCGTGCGAGTTCGACGCCCATTGCCGACTCCGCCTGAGCGACCGCTACTCGCCCCTGGCGGTATTCCAAGCGCGCTCGTTCCAAGTGCGCTTCTGCACGCCAGCGGTCGCTGCCGGCTGCGTCGGCGGCTTCGAGCATCGCGTCGACGGCGTATCGCTGTCCCTCGCGATCGTCGACCATGTCTGAAAATTGCGCTCGCAGCAGGAGCGCACGCAGCCGCTCCTCCGTGCCCAGGGTTGCGGCGATTGCTTCGATTTCGCCGACTTCTTGCGCCACCGACGGTGCCTCGGCTAGGCGCAGCGATGCCGCGATGATTGCCGCAAGGGCCTCGTATCTCGGTGCGCCTTCTAGTCCCAGAGCGATCGCACGACGCGCGAGACGAACCGATTCGCTCCACGCAAATCGCTGCATCGCAACGCCCGCGGCTTGCAGCCACGCTGCCGCCGCGCGCTCGCATTGACCGGCCTCTTCCCAGTGCAGCGCGACGAGCGAAGCACTTGCCGGCTCGCGTTCGCGCGTCGACGTCAGCACTTCGGCGATTCGGAAATGCCGCATCCGGTCGTCGCCTGCGGGCACCGCGTCTCGAATGGCCGCCTCAATGAGTGCGTGCGTGAAGCCGTAGGCAAAACGGTCCCCGCCGCGCTCGCAGATAATCTTTCCGTCCAACAAGCTCGCGAACGCATCGAGAACGGCGGCCTCCTCCCAGCCTCCGATGCGCGCGACTTCCTCGATGGTAAAATCGCCGCCGATCGACGCCGCGACGTCCGCAATCGCACGTGCTTGCTTTGAAAGTTTGTCGAGGCGCGAGAGCACCGTTCCGGCGACCGAGGCGAGTGCGTCGTCGCCTTCGGGCATCTTGCCCGTGTCGGAATAATGCCGCAAAATCTGAACGGCGAAAAGCGGATTGCCTTCGCTGATGTCGCGAAGCCGCTTCACGAAGGCGGCGTCCGGCCGTACGGCCAGCGCTTCGGCCAACTCGCCGAGCTCGGATTCGTCGAGCCGAGCCAGCGCAATGGTTTGACCGCGCCGTCCGTGCTGCAGCTCGCGACGCATGGTCTGAAGCCGATGCGACGAGCCGAGTTCGCCGGAGCGATAGGTCAGTACGAGCAGCAACGGCAATGCGGCCGCCCGGTTAGCCAACATCTCGACCAACTCCAGCGTATCGCTGTCGGCCCAGTGCAGGTCTTCGAGAACGATGACGAGGGGACGTCGCCGCGCCATCGCCGCGGCAAGCCGAAGCAGTGCCTCGCGCATTCGCGCGCGCGCTCCTTCCGCGCCGAAGCTGTCCATCGACGGCAGTTCGCCGGTGCGGAGGCGCTCGATCTCGGGAAGGACGCGGGCGAGCGGTGCGAGCCACGCGTCTTCGACGTCGCCGGGCGACAGTAGCCCCAAACCTTCGCGCAATGCCTCGATGACCGGTTGGAACGCGGCCGTTTCGGGTGACGACGTTCGTCCGATCAGAGCGCTGCCTCGCTGCTCCTCGACGAGCGCGCACAGCTCGACGGCGAGCCGCGACTTCCCAATTCCCGGCTCGCCGCCGAGGAGTATCGTAGCGCCTCGTCCCCGAGCGGCGCGCGTCCAGGCAGTTCGCAGCGAACGCAACTCTTCCGCGCGACCGATCAGCTTGACGTTTGCATCGTCCGATCGCGGGCGTACGCCGCCGGTCAACGGTTCGCCGGCCAAGATCGCATCGCGCATTGCCGTCGTTTCGTTCATCGGCTGGACCCGCAGTTCGCGCCGCAGCGCCTCCGCGAAACGTTCGTACGTTGCCAGCGCCCCGGAGCGGTCGCCTTTTTCGTACCGAATGGCCATCACCGCACGCAGTGCGTCTTCCCGCCACTCGTCGGCCGCCAGCAGCAGTTCCGCATAGCGCAGCGCGCGGTCGAGATCGCCGGACGCGCGCGCCGCACTCATCAAACGCTCGACCGTCCTCAAGTAACTGGCGCGCAGGCGTTCGCGCTCTTCGACGATGGCCTCGTCGAACGACGATTCGAGCAAATCGCCGGCATAAAGATCCACGGCCTCGTCGTCGCGACCTTGCGCGAGCAGCCTCTCGAATTCGACGACGTCGACCCGCGACGGGATCGCGCTATTCCATGCCATCGTCTTCGCATCCGTGACGATCCAAGGGTCGTCCGACGGCGGCAGCGCTTTCACCAAGACGTGCAGATGACGCCGCAGATTTGCCAAGGCTTCGGAATCGAGCGCATCGGGCCACAACATCGGCGCAACCGAGGCGCGTGCCAACGGTTGGCGCTGCATCGTCAGCAGCGCGAGCAGCGACCAGCAGGGCGACGTTACGCGAATCTTCCACGGCTTGCCGTCGTAGCGGACTTGAGGCTCGCCGCAGAGCTTGATCTCCAGCACGGACCGGGTAACTCCGCCGCCTGCGGCCGCACCCCTTCCTGCTTCAACAGGTATAATAGCGCAGTGAACCGTTGGCTTCCGGCCGCCTTGACCGTCGTAGCTGTATCGCTCGCGTGCGCGTGCAGTCATCGGCCGTACGAAATCGCTGCGGAGGACCGCGAGCGGTTTCGGGCTGGGATTATCGACGTCGCGAGCCCCGGCAAGCCGCCCCTGATCGAAGGGCTCGATAACTGCGTCTTATGGAAAGCCCAATACGACGGCGACCGCATCAGCGGCTGGAAAGCGGCACTCGGAGCCGACTGGGGAGGCAGATATCCCGCGTTTATGACGGGGTGTATGGACCAAGCCGTCCATTATCGCAACGGCGAGGTGCGCGTCTATCTTTGTACGCGCGCCATCGGCGCCGGGGGCGGCTGCAACAACGGCGGGTACTACCGCAGCCGGACGGGCGAACGCCCGTGGCTGCAAAGCTGGAACCAAATCGAGTGGTGGGTGTTGCCCCAATAACGTAGAACGGGTCGCCGCATGTTGAAGAAATGTTTCGCAACCGCCGCATTGTTCGCGTGCGCTTTTGCCGCTGCATCCGCGGCGCAAACGTGGACGATCGATCCGGTCCATTCCACGGCGCAGTTCACGGCGCGGCACTTCGGCATCGTTCCCGTGGTCGGGACGATTCCGATTACCAGTGCTTCCGTGCAGCTCGAGCCCGGATCCGAAATCCCCATCGCCGTCGCGGCGCAGCTCGACGCTTCAAAGGTAGATACGCACAACGACGACCGCGACGGCGACTTAAAATCGCCGCATTACTTTGACGTCGCGAACACGCCGGCGATTTCGTTCGTCAGTACTAAAGTCGAAGGGAGCGACCCGAAACGGTTCACCATCACCGGCAATCTCACGATGCACGGACAGACGCACCCGATCGTGCTGAGCGCGCAAGTCGTTGCCGCCGGAAAAACGCCGCGCGGGCGTTCCGTCATCGCTTACTCGGCGACGGCGACCGTCGACCGCACGCAATGGGGCATGACGTACGGCCCCTTAATCGTTGGAAACAGCGTCGATTTAACCATCAATGCGGAAGCCGACGCCCCATAGTTCCTAAAGATCCACCTGCGCTTCGCTAATCGTCGTCGCCGTCGCCACTGCTCATGCCGCCGACGGTCCGTACCCAACGCGATTTTACCGCGTCACCCGGCCGCACGTGCGCGTCGGGCAGGTACTTACAGCGCCAGTAACCGCTGGTCGGGAAGGGAATCGGCGTGAACTTTTGCGGGCTCTGGTTAAAGTTAAAGAAGGCGTTCAGATTGTTCAAGAAGGGCGACGTATCGGTCGCATTGAGCGAGCCCAATCCAAACGTCGTTTCGACGAACTTGTTGAGCGTCGCGAACTCGATGTTGGTGTGCACCACGGTTCCCTTGTTGACGTACGGTGAAACCACGAGCAGCGGAACGCGGAAGCCCGGCCCCGTTTGGTCGCGCACGACGTACGGCGGTACGTGATCGTAGAAGCCGCCCCAGTCGTCCCACAATACGAAGATCGCGGTCGAGTTCCAGTCGGAGGCGTTCGCACCGATGGCGTTGATGACTTGCGCGACCCAAGTGGGACCGCAGTAGCCGAACGGTACGCCGGGATGGTCGGAAGTATACGGCCCGGGCAGGATCCACGTTATGCTCGCCAGCGGTTTTCCGCCGGCGGCTTCGTCGTTGAGGAAGGTGTATTGCGGCGCGCGGAAGTTCGGGGTGTTGGCTTTCAGCGGGGTAAAGACGCCGTAGTTGGTATAGCATTTGGCCATCGCCGCCGGATTCGGCCACAACGGCGGGGAGGCGTGGCGGATGGTAAAGTTCGCGTCGAGCCCCAAGATGTCGCTGCACATCGTGTACGCGTACACGCGCCAACTCACTCCTTTGGCTTGAGCCAGGTCGGCAATCGACGGGTAGCCGCCGTTTTGCCCGAAGCACGGTTCCCCGCCGGTCGGCGCGGCCGGCGGACCGTTCCACTGCGCCGTCTGCGGGTTGAGCAGATACATCATCGTGCCTGGCGGTGAGTCGCAGCCCCACGGTTCGTAGGCGCAGAACCCGTGAAAAAGCCCGCACGATATGCTCGAAGGGTAGACCGGCGCGTCGACGGTGCCGTGCGATTGGGACGAAAAGATGTATTGGTGTGCGGTGTACGATTCGCTGTTATGTCCCATGAAGAAATGGTCCCCCACCGCGTAATGCTGCGCGATGAACCAATACGGTTCGACTTCTTCGCGGTCGGCGTACGAATAAATCGTGCCGACGCTCACCGGCTTGGGATACCCGGTTTGCTGCTCGGCATTCTCGTCGAAGCCGTTCATCCGGCAGGGCGCCGGCTGGCCGACCGGAAACGGCGGCGGAGTCGGCGCGTTGCATGCGGTCAGCCACTGGAAGTGGTAGTTGTTTGGATCGCCCCCCGAAAAGATCGGCCTTTCGAGCTCGACCTCTTTGAGCGGAATGACGTTGCCGTTACTCGTCTGACCAAACGACACCGCGTCGGCTCCGGGTAACGGATTCGGTCCCCCGAAAATGTTGTCGAAAGTTCGGTTTTCTTGCACGATGAAGACGATGTGCTCGATCTTGTCGCCGGCGGCGCTTTTGGCGCGTTGCGGCGCTGTAACGACGGGAACCGGAGACGCCGAGGGCGCGTGCGAGCAGGCCGCAAGCACGAGCAGCACCCCCACCGATAGAAGCCGGCGACGTGCGTTCATAGCGTGGATAACGTTACACTGCCGGGGTGCGTTCCCTTCGCATCCAGTTCACGAATTCGTCGTACGGCAAACCCTTCGAATAGAGAAACCCTTGCGCCGACTGGCATCCGGCCTCGGCGAGCCACTGCGCTTGTTCGCGCGTTTCCACTCCTTCGGCGACGATAGAACATCCCAACGCATCGGCAAGCGAAATCACGGCGTGAACGATCGCACCGTCGAAGTGGTCGTGAGGCAAGCCGTCGACGAACGACTTGTCGATCTTCACGATGTCGATCGGAAGCGTTTTGAGATAGGCGAGTGAGGAGTACAGCGTTCCGAAATCGTCCAGTGCCACCATCAGCCCCCGCTCCTTGCATCGCAAGAGCGTCGCGCGCGTCGCGGCCGGGTTGGCCATGGCAACGGTTTCCGTAATTTCGATGACGATACTATCGGGGGCGACGCGCGCGGCTTCGATCGCGTCGCTCAGAAGCTCGTAGAAATCCGGATCGCTAAACTGACGCGCCGACACGTTGATGCCCAAGTGCAGGGACGGCGAGAAGTCGACCAGCGGGCGCCACTGGAGCAATGCCTGCTGCAGTACCCAGGTTCCGATGGGAACCATTAAGCCGTTTTCTTCGGCGGCGGGGACGAAGGCGCTGGGATCGACCATGCCGCGTCGGCCGTGCTGCCAGCGCAATAAGGCCTCTGCGCCGACCGTCGCTCCCGTGCGCAAATCGACTTGCGGCTGGAAATGCAACGCGAACTCGCCCAGATTCACCGCGTTGCGCAGGTCGTTGAACAGCTCTTGACGGGAACGAACGCTTTGCGAAATCTCGTTGTTGTAAAACTTGTAGCGACCCGAGCCTTCTTCCTTAGCGCGGTTGGCGGCGGCGCCGGCATGATCGAGCATGCTTTTCGGATCGACTCCGTCGGTCGGAAACACCGAGATGCCCACGCTCGACGAAATGTGGAACGTGTGGTCTTCGATTTTCAGCGGTTCGACCGAAGCATCGCGCAAGCGCTCGGCTAACGCGACGACTTCGGCCGGCGATTTCATGAGCGACGTAATGACCGCGAAGCGGTCGCTTCCGATTCGAGCCAGCGAATCTTCGGCGCGCAACACGTTCTTCAGGCGTTCCGCGATCTCCATGAGCGCCGCATCGCCGGCCGCGTGGCCCAGCACGTCGTTGACTTGTTTGAAGCGGTTCAAATCGATGACCAGCAGCGCGCACTGCGCGTCGCGGCGGCGATGAGCGGCGATGCTCGAGCGCAGGCGATCGAGAAGATGCTGGCGGTTTGCTAGACCGGTGAGCGCGTCGAAGAGCGCGAGGTGGGCGAGCTCCTCCTCTTGCCGGCGCTGGCGAAACAAACCGGCGAAAAATCCGGCCAGCACCTGAACGTACTCGAGGTCGTCGTCGTCGAAGCCGGCTTCCCGCGGAGACGCCGACCAAAAGCCCAGTTCGTATTGCAGGTTGCCGACCGAAAAAGGCGTCGCGATGTACGCGCGCACGCCGCTCTCGTTCAAATCCGAATAGCTTACCGTCTTTCCGGCTTCGATGGGGTGCCGTCCCGCCGCCGTTGCCACATCGCGGGTTTGCGGACGCTCGCTTGGCGTTTCGGAATGGAACAGGTCGCATACGAGCGCGTTGCCTTCCACGTGTGCCGCTTCGCCGTATTCGAGCCCGAGTACGCGCGTCGAAACTTCCAGCGCCGCCGTCGCGTGTGCCGAGAAATCGGCTAACTCGGAGCCGGCAAAGCGCCAAAGGATGTCGAGTCGCTTGCGGCGCTGCACGGAGCGCTGCTCGCGCCCGAGCAAATCTTCGACCATCACGCGATGCTCCGCCACGCCGCGCTGCACGATGGCGTAGATCGAAATGGTGCCGACGATGACGAAAAACCCGGCCGAGACGCCGTAAAGCAGGCGCTCGTGGGGTGCCCATGCGGCGGCCGCAAAAAACCACGCCGCCCCAAGAACGGCGAAGACGGCCGCGGCCAGCAGGGGCAGCCTGAGATCCGAGCTCCCGCGCATCTCGGATTGTTCGACCATGCGACGTAAAGAAGCCTCGTCGTTTGGCGGCGAGGCTTCTTTTCTTGACTTCGGTTGAGTTTTTCGCGTTACTCGGCGCTAATCGTGATCTCTTGACTCTTTTGATCGCGCTGGGTGCCGTCGTCCATCATCGTCAGGACGACCTTATAGGTACCTTCGGGCCAGCCGTTGTCGGTCGGCGTGAGGCTGTAGTTCACGGTCCCGTCGGAGTCCAAATCGTACGACTTATCCAGATTGGGAATCTCGAAGTTCGGCTTGACGCCTTTGACGTTTTCGGCAATCACCGACCACTGCATCGTCACCTTCCCCGGCAGATTCGCGCCGGTCCCCTTGAGATAGATGGTGTCGTGCGGGCCGAAGGTCGTTGCCGGCGTGCTGATGTCTTTGTCTTTGCCGACCTGAAGGCTGCCGATGTGCGCCGTGGAGGCGTTACACGCCGCCAAAGCGATCGCGAACAACGCGGCGCCCACCATTGCTGCAATGCCCGACCGAGATTTCTTCACCGTTGACGCTCCTTTTTTCAATGCGTGTTGCGCGTGGTATGCGTTACGTATCCGTTCGCCCCTGTTCCTTGCCAAAGAGTTTACAGTCCTTCGCCGCTAGTGCGTCAGGGCGTTCAAGCGGTCCTCACCGGCGGCGGCGAGGGCCTTGAGGTCGTCGTAGGTTGCGTATTCCGCCGCCGTCGGCTTTTGGTAGGCGCCCTCGAGCGAGTTCATCAGAAAGGCCAGCTGTTCGCGAATTTTCGTCGGTTTGACGACATCGGCTTCGCTCGAATGCACGTCGAGCATGACTAAGTTCGCGATTTCGCGCTCGACGTCAGCGCGGCGCGCCGCGGGCAATTTGGCTTTGGCGGCCATGGCTGCCGCGATCGCCCGGTCGAGCGAGTCGATGCTTCCCAGAATCTGCTTCTCGAGCGTCAGCCGAGCTTCCAGATCGCCGGTGGCCGGGTGCAGCCGCGGATCGAGCAGGACGGTCAGCGGCGCCTGAAGCGTCTGCGATCCGTAGTGCAAGACGACGGTGTACTTGCCCGGAAGAATGGTGGGACCGTCCGAGGTGTCCGGGAAATCGTCGGTCGGCACGTTGCGGAAGGTCGGAGGATCGAACGCCGGCGGATTCTTCAAATCCCATTGAAAGACGTTGCTTCCCGGCTCGACGGCGGTAAGGTCGCGCAGATCGCGTTCCCGCTGCTGCGTCGTATCGAGGTTGGCTTCTTGCTCGGGCGTGAGTTTCTTGGGATGCTTTTCCTTGAGATGCAGCGTGAAGCTTCGGATCGTCGCGCCGCCGGCATCGACGAACGCGAGCGTCATCGGCGTCTTACCGTTGTAGCCGGAGGGGATGCTGAAAAAAACGGTCGCGCCGTATTTCGGATTCTCGCCGGTATTGGGCGGCGAGAACGGACCGGAACCATATTCGTTCGTCAACCAGGCCGTCTCCGGTGCGAACAGCTGCGCCGTCGCCGTCGAATAGCTCGTTTGGCGCGCGAGCTGTTCGAGCAGCGCGAGATTGTCGAGCACCCAAAACGCCCGGCCGTGCGTCGCCGCTACGAGCGCACCCTCGCGTGCGTCGACTGCCAAGTCGCGCACCTGCACGCCCGGCAGATTGAGGGTCAGCGGTTGCCAGTGCCCGCCGCCGTCGAGACTGACGTACACGGTGCTTCGTGTGCCGGCGAAGAGCAGTCGCGGCTCGCGCGGATCCTGGCGGATGGCCAATGCATACTGGTCCGGCGGTAACCCGTTGGCAATCGTCGTCCAGTGCGCCCCGTAGTCGGTCGTTTCGTAGACGTACGGATGGTAATCGTCCCACATATAGCGCGACGCGGTGAGAAATGCCGTGCCCTTGTCGGTGTGGGAAGGCTCGATCGTGCTGATTTGCGCCCATTGCGGCAGCTGCGGCGGCGTGACTGCCGTCCAATGTGCCCCGTGGTCGGTGCTGACGTGCACCAAGCCATCGGCGGAGCCGGCCCAGAGCACGTTGGCATCGACGTAGGACGCCGCAAGCGATGCGATATCGGGGAACGTTTCGGCGCCGGTTTGATCCCAGTAAACGGGACCGCCGGTGGGCTGTTCCGTGCTCGGATCGTTTCGCGTCAGATCGGGGCTGATGACCGACCAGGTCTGCCCGTGGTCGAGGCTGGAGAAGACGACTTGCGCGCCGACCAGCAACTCTTTGGGATTGGCGGGATTGAAGAAGATGGGGTGCGTCCAGCCGAAGCGATACTTCGTTTCGGACGCAGAGTTGCCGGCCATGTAGCGCGGCCACGGGCTGACGTTCTTGAACTGCCCCGTACTGCGATCGAGCTGAACGAACGAACTGTAGTAGCCGCTGCCGTAGGTCACGTAGGGACCGTCGGGCTCGGGAGCGACCCACGTGCTTTCGCCCAGAGCTACGGTGTGCACGTGCTCGAACGTCAATCCGGTCCATGATGCATTCTGGGTTTCAAACGCGCCCTCGTCTTGCTGCGCTCCGTAAACGTGGAACGGGAATTGGCCGTCGATGGCAACTTTGTAAAACTGCCCGGTCGGCTGATTGTGATCGGTGCTCCAGTTGTCGCCGCCGTCGACCGACACCGTTCCGCCGCCGTCGTCGCCCTCCAGCAAGATCTTCGGGTTGTGCGGATTGATCCAAACGATGTGGCAGTCGCCGTGCGGCGGATTGAGCAGCGTCCACGTTTTGCCGCCGTTGGTGCTTTTGTAGACGCCGTCGACTTCGGGGGCGTACAGCAACTGCGGATTCGTCGGGTCGACGAAAATGGCCGTGTAGTAGAACGCGCGTTGGCGCAGTTTCCACTCGGCGTTCACGTGGGTCCAGCTCGCTCCGGCGTCGCTCGAACGGTAAACGCCGCCCGCATCGCCCGCCGCCTGCACGATCGAATAGACGATCTTCGGATTGCTGGCGGCCACCGCAACGCCGATTTTCCCAAGAATTCCTGAGGGGTATCCGCGGTTGGTGGAAAGTTTCGTCCAGTGCGCGCCGGCGTCGGTTGTCTTATAGAGGCCGCTGCCGGGCCCGCCGTTGGTCAGTTTCCAGGGCGTGCGCTGCGCTTGCCACATTGCCGCGTAGAGCGTGCGCGCGTCGTGCGCATCCATCACGAGGTCGACACCGCCCGTATTCGCATCGACGAAGAGAATTTTGCGCCACGTCTTGCCGCCGTCGGACGTCTTGAAGATACCGCGCTCGGTATTGGGTTTGAACACGTGACCCATCGAAGCGGCGTAGACGACGTTGGGATCGCGGGGATCCACGACGAGCTTGGTCGTCATATGCGTCTCGCGCAAACCGGCGTACGACCACGTTTTGCCGGCGTCGGTCGTCTTATACACGCCGTCGCCGGTATCGAAGTCGCCGCGGATGTCGGCTTCGCCCGTTCCCGCGTAAATGACGTTGGCGTTGGACGGAGCGACGGCCAGGGCCCCGATTGGGTTCGCAATGCCCGGGATCTTACCGTCGGTGATGTTCGTCCAATCCTGACCGTAGTCGGTGCTCTTCCAGACACCGCCCTGGACGCCGCCTATATAGAAGAGATTCTGATTGCTCGGTACGCCGGCGACCGCAACCACGCGACCCCCGATGAACGGGCCGATGTTCCGCCAATGGAGCTTACCGTAGAGCTGTTCGGATGCCGAGGACGCACCGGCGGCGCGGGTCCCCACCGGCATGCTCAGGATGAACGCCGCCATAACGGCAATCGCAATCTTCTTCATAACCTCGCCTATCCGCCCAGAGCGAGCGGTGTCCTTCAAGCGCCGCGCGCGAGCGCGCACGGCCGAATCAAATTTTTCTCAAGAGGGCTCCCGCGGCCGGGGAAAAATCCCGCGAGCCCACGCAGCCCGACAGAATCTCGAGCTGATCGAGCGCCGCGGACTCCAGCATGCGAACGATGGTGCCGTCGTGACCGCGAAGCAGGCGGACGAGGTTGAGGAACTTCAGCCGATTGAAGTGCGCGATGCTGTCGAAGACTTGATCGGCCTCGGCCACGCTGAGGTACGGTGCCATGACGCTGCGGAACATGCCGCGCGGGACGTCGGTGGCGGCATAGTGGCCGAGCAGCAGAAACGACAGATCGATCGCGTTCCCGTCGAGCTTGACGATGGGGAAGCCGGCGCCCTCTCGGAATTCGACCTCGGCGACGTCGCGCCGCACGGAAAGCTGGTAGCGCCCGAAAAGGTCGACGCCGATGCCGATGCTGTAAGCGAACGAGGCCAGCTCGGCAAAACCGTACGTCAGCGCGTTCGACCACGAGTCCCGCCCGTTATAGCGCACCAGCATCTCGCCGGTGAAGTGGCCGGTGACGCCGATACCGTTCGTTAGAACGTAGGGCGACGCGCGGCTGGAGTGGTTGACGAGATCGACGACGGGCAGCATGCATAGCCGGCCCTGGTACTGTGCGTCGCGCGAGCGGACGAACTGGTAAAAACAGACCTCGGTCGTCGGAGGAAGGAAGCGCACCTCCGGATCCAACAGCGCGCCCATGGTTTTGATCGCGTGCACCACGTCGCCCGGTAGTTCGCTCCACGCCTTTTGTGAGGCTTGGATCTCGCCGAAAACACCCGCACTCCAGCAAAAGTTCGCATGATACGCTTCAAAAAACGCGCGCTCGCGGTCGCCGAGCGGCGCTCCCGGTTTCACTTTCATCCGGCCGTCGCGAATTTCGAGTGCGTCGGTGGGAACGAGCAAATTCTCCGGAGCGTGTAGCGTCGCGGACCGTGCGGCGTCGACGACGAAGACGCCTCGCCCGAACGGTCCGTTTCCGAGCGTTACGTTTTCCGCAACGCCGCCGAGCGCGCGAAACTCCGCAAGCAGCTCGTCCCAGGTCATAGCCGTAAAAGGCGTTCCTCGGCCGAGGCGTAACTCCGCCCGCGTGGATCGGTTCGCGCGAAGGGCGGCTCGCGCCGTCAACGTCGAGGACCTCAGGCGGATGGCGCGCCGGCGTTTACCGCGCGTCGTCTTCGACTATATCGACGGCGGGGCCGACGGCGAGGTCACGCTTCGCGACAATTGCGGCGCGTTCGATGCCGTCGTCTTTCGTCCGCGCGGTGCGATCGCGAGTGCCGCGTGCAAGCTGGGCACGGCGGTAGCAGCAACGCCGATCGACGTGCCGTTTCTGCTGGCGCCGCTCGGCAGCAGCCGTCTGTTTTATCCGCGCGGGGAGTGCGTCGCGGCTCGCGCCGCAGGAGAAGCGGGGACGGCATACACGCTCTCGACGTTGTCCGGGTGCCGGCTCGAAGACGTCAAAGCGGCGACCGCGGGACCGGCGTGGTACCAATTGTACATGCTCGGCGGTCGCGAAGTCGCGACGCGCGCGGTCGAGCGCGCGCGCGACGCCGGCTTCTCGGCGTTAGTGCTGACCATCGACACGCCCGTAGCCGGTTTGCGCGAGCGCGACGTGCGCAATGGGACGAAAGAATTGATCGGCGGCAACCCGTGGCGGATGCTGCCCTACGCCGGGCAGATTGTGTCGCGCCCGGGATGGCTTGCGGATTTCTTTGCCGACGGCGGGATGATGTCGTTCCCCAACGTCGTGGTGTCAGGCAAACCGATGCCGTACGAAGATATCGGCGCTGCGCTGGAACAGTCGACGGGCTCGTGGGAAGACCTGCGATGGGTGCGCGACGTGTGGAAAGGGCCGGTCGTCATAAAGGGCGTGCTGACGGCCGAAGATGCGCGCCGCGCCGTGGAGGAAGGTGCCGACGCAATCGTCGTGTCGAATCACGGCGGTCGTCAGCTCGATACGGTCGCGGCGACGATTCGTGCGCTTCCCGAAGTGGTCGACGCGGTCGGCGGGCGCGTCGACGTGCTCCTCGACGGCGGCATTCGCCGCGGGAGCGACGTCGTCAAAGCCTTGTGCCTGGGTGCGCGTGCCGTGCTCGTCGGTCGCGCCTACGGATACGGCCTGGGTGCAGCGGGCGGTGCGGGCGTGCGCCGCGCCATCGACATTCTTCGCGACGGAATCGTTCGCACGCTGCGTTTGCTCGGCTGTCACGACGTCGCCGCGCTGGATCGTTCCTACGTGGAGTTGCCGAAGTGATACATCGATTATTCTTCTAATCGGTAGTCATAACTCGACGCTGATGTGATTGCCGCAGTTGAACACGTGCTCGACCTTCAAACTGCGGGCGAGGCAGCGGACGATGTACAGGCCGCGGCCGCGTTCGCTCAACAGATCCGCAGGCAGCTGTTCCGAAAGTTCGAACGCCGTCCCCGAATCGAGCACGTGTAACAGCGCTCCGTCCCGCGAACGGAAGAGCGAGATTTCGACGGGTCCCGGAGCGTGCCGCACGACGTTCCCCAGCAGTTCCCCGAAAATCAGCTCCGCGCGCGCGAGAAAATCCGCGCCGTCCGCGTGCGAACGCAAATAGGTGACGAACTGCGTTCGCGCGTCGGCTGCCGCACGGGCGTCTTCGGCAGCAAACGCCCATTCCGGCGGCGTACCGAGCGAAACGGCGAGAATTGCCACGTCGTCGTGAACGCCTCCAGGCAAGCAGGTACGCGCGACGAGTTTCGCCGGAGCCGTCGAGGCCGGCAGCACGCCGGTCTGCAGCAAGCGCTCCAACTGGCGCTCACCTTCGAGGACGTCGCGATTCCATTCGACCAAGCCGTCGGTATACAAGAGAAGCAAATCGCGGTCGCACAGCTCGACCGTTCGCGACGACTCGGGCTCGCTCGCGTGGCGCAGGCCGAGCGGCAAACCGTAGCCTTGGAGAGCGACGAGGCTGCCGTCGCGCCGCAAGTACGGCCACGGATGACCTGCATTCGCATAGCGCAGCCGTTTGCGGTCGGGGCTGACGATTCCGACAAACGCCGTGACGATGGCTTCGGGATACCGTTTACGCAAGAACCATTCGGCCGAGTCGAGGATTCTCGCCGGATCCGTCTCGTGCTTGGGCGCCATACCCATTGCGTGACGCACTTTACTCATGATGGCTGCCGCCGAGATGCCGCGCCCGGTGACGTCCCCGACGCTAACGACGAGCGATCCATCGTCGAGCTCGATTGCGTCGTACCAATCGCCTCCGACGTCCGCTTCGTCGCCGGCCGGAAGATAGACGGCGTCCAAGCGAACGCCGTGCGGCGTTGGAATGAGCGTTGGGAGCGACGCTTCCTGCAGCGTCGTTGCGATGCGGCGCTCGCGCTCGAAGGTGTCGGCGCGCGCCAGGGCAACGGACGTGCGCGCGGCGACCTCTTCGAGCAACTCCACGTCGCGCTGTGGGTCGTACTCGCGCTCGGAGTAATAGGCTACGAGTGCACCGTAGGTCGCGGGGGAAGAGTACAGCGGCACGACGACGGTCGTTTTCGGGGCGAGCGCTTCCGCCTGCGGCGCGAGGTACGGCCAAATGCGTTCGCGGAGTTTTTCGGTCGAATCGGGCTGCTTTACCAACGTTTCGTGTTTGAGCAATGCATCGGCCATCTCGAGTTCGGCTTCCGGGCGAAACATACGCTTGCCGCGCAGCGCTCCAACTGTAGCGTTAGCAATCGGGTCGCGCGACACCGCAACTTGCACGCGTAGGGCGCTGCCGTCCAGCCGGACGATCGCACACGCGTCGGCGATGTCGGTTGCGATCGTGCGCGCGACGCGCTCGAACGTCGTGGGAACGTCGGGGCTTTCGAAAAGCAGCTGGTTCACGCGGCCGACGAAACGCAGCCGCTGCGCGGTGCGCCGTTCGCGCTGGAATGCGAGCGCGTTTTCGATGGCGATTCCGGCTCGTCCGGCAACGGCCATTGCAA
>JAFAHZ010000308.1 GCA_019236975.1 Vulcanimicrobiota bacterium
GGTGTCAGCGCGCGATCGAAGGCATCTTCCAGCCCCGACGTACCGTATCGAACGGAGACGTATCCAACCGCTTGCGCCGCCGCGGCGCCAAGCGGATACACGCGCGTTGCGTTGCGGCTTTCGGCAAGCACCGTTCCGTCGGTAGCCAAAATCCGGCCGCGATGCGCTTCGAGCAGGGCGTGCCGCGGATTATTGGGACGCGACGCGATAGACGGACCTTCCACGACTTGGACGTACGTTTGCCGTATGGCGAGTGCGCTAAACAGGAGAACGAACGCAGCCGAGAGACGCGCGATCGCACGATTGGTCACTTGGCGATTACTCCGGCATCTCGCGCAATACCGTAAAGCCACCCTCGGTTCGTACGGCTAAGTGGGGACGTTCTGCGTCGGCGGCCAGAACGACGTCGATCGCTTGACGCGCGGTTGCTTCCTCGATGCCGGTCAGCACGAGCACGGCTTCGACCGCGATTTCCGCAAGCAGCGGCGGCGCCACGTACGCACAGGTGGGAAGCGTCTCGAAATGGCGCTCCTCATACGGGCCGTTCCGCCACGGTCCACGCCGTCCGAACACTTGCCCGTGGTAATCCCAGGCGCACAGCTGCTTCTCTTTCCAGACGAACTCGTCGCGCACGCACAAGCGGCGGCAGGCGGCGCATTGGACGATCGCGGCCGGCGAATGGGCGAGGCCCTCGGCAATCTCCTCCGGGACGTCTTCGATGTTGAGCACGGTCGAGTCGTCGATTTTTTCAGGAAGCGGTGCGTGCCACCCAATGCGCGCGAGCAGTTCGACGTCGCGCATCGGGGCAATGAACGCGCGGTCGTCCTCCGGGGGAAAGGTGCGGTCAACCCAATCGAAGAGGCCGTTGAGCGCGATCCCGACGTTCTGCCACGCATCGCCGGTAACGACCCCGGCGGGCGTCCAGGCAATCGGGACCAGGCGAGCGGTGATCGCACCGCCCTCGGGCAGAAAGTTGTTGACGACTGCCAGCGTGCTCAGATTTCCGCCCAGTACGAAGACGCGCGGTTCTTCGCGGAGCTCTATGATTCGATCGTCTGACGAGCGCTGCGGTATTCTTGCAAGCTCCGCGGCGGGCCCCCCGTGCTTGCGAGCGCCTCCGCGAGCGCCCGAGCCGTATCCAAACTGGTTAAACACGCAATACCCGCCTCCACTGCCGCCCTTCTAATCTTGTAGTTGTCGGAGATCTCGCGCGGCCCTTTGGCGTCGTTGACGACCAAATCGACCCCGCGCGAGCTAATGAGATCGAGCACGTGCGGCGACCCTTGAGCGATCTTATTGATACCGTCGCACGGAATGCCGGCACCGATCAGGACCGCGCGCGTCCCGGGCGTCGCCACGAGCGTGTGGCCGAGCCCGGCGTACCGGCGCATCACGGGAATGGCTTCGAGCTTCTCCTCGTCGGCGATGGAAACGAGAATACGTCCTCCTTCACCGGGCAGACGCACGCCGGCGGCCAGAAACCCTTTTGCCAACGCACCTGCGAAGGTCTCGTCGATTCCCAAAACCTCGCCTGTGGATTTCATTTCCGGCCCCAAGATCGTTTCGACGCCGCGCATCTTTGAAAACGAGAAAACGGGAACCTTGACGACGACGTACGGAACGCGAGGATGCAGCCCGGTACCGTAGTCCATGTCGCGAAGCTTCTCTCCCAACGCGATGCGCGTGGCAGCCGCGACCATATTAATGCCGGTCGCCTTCTGTATGATAGGAACGGTCCGGCTCGCCCGCGGGTTGGCTTCGATGATGTAAAGATCGTTACCGTGGATGACGAACTGAATGTTGATCAATCCGCGGATGCGAAGCTCGCGTGCGATGGCAAGCGTCACGTCGGCGATACGCCGTTCCATCTCATCGTCGATCGTCTGCGTGGGATAGACGCTGATCGAATCGCCGGAGTGGATGCCGGCGCGTTCGACGTGTTCGAAGATGCCCGGGATCATCACGTCGTCGCCGTCGCAGACGGCGTCCACCTCGATCTCCAAGCCGCGCAAGTATTTATCGACGAGCAACGGCGCATCCGGCAGAATGGGGGGTGCCGACTCCGCGTAAGACGCAAGCTGTCCTTCGTTGTACACGATTTCCATCGCCCGGCCGCCCAGCACGAACGACGGGCGCACCAAAACGGGAAAGCCGAGTTCGCGTGCGATTGCGCGCGCTTCGCGAAAGCTTCGCGCCGCCTTCCCTTCCGGGCGAGCTACGCCCAGACGCGCCAACGCCGCGTCGAACTGCTCGCGGTCCTCGGCCATATCCAAAGAGGCGCGATCGCTGCCGACCAACGGAACGCCGCGGCGCTGCAACTCTCCCGCCAAGTTGATCGCGGTCTGCCCGCCGAAGGCGAGCATCACGCCGCGCGCGTTGGTGGCGCGATAGGCCGCTTCGACTTCGTCGGCACCGGGCGGCTCGAAAACCAATACGTCGGAGATATCGAAGTCCGTCGAAACCGTTTCGGGATTGTTATTGACGACGACCGCGGAGTGGCCGGCGGCTCGAAGTGCCCACGCCGCGTGCACGCAACTGTAGTCGAACTCGATCCCTTGGCCGATTCGAATGGGTCCGCTGCCGACGACGACCACCGCCTCGTTAGGGGGGCGTCGCATCTCGTCGAGCTCGCCGCGCGACAGGTAGTAGTAGGGCGACTTCGCGGGAAACTCTGCGGCAGCTGTATCGACCATACGGAACGCTGGTGTCGCGTAGTCCTGTTCAAAACGGCCCTGCGGCGTACGATCGTTCGCAGCAAAATCACCCTGCGGCGAACTTCGCGAGAGCGCCTCCGGGCGATTTTGCTGCTCCGTAAGCACTGAAACGCTGCGCGTAGAGTAACCGCTTTCGAAAGCTTCGGCGAAGGCGTCCGGGGTGGGATTAGAACCGAGCCTGATCTCGAATTCCACGAGATCGGCAAACTCGTTGAGCCAAAACCGGTCGATCGCCGACAGCTCGTGAATCTTTTCAATTATCGCCGAACGACCCGACCCGGAACCAGAGCGAGCGACAAGTGAGGGGCCCATACTCCGAGCGATGAGCTCGCAGACCGCGAAGAGACGTTCGTGGGTCGGGCGCGCGACGATGCCTTCGAGTTCGGCATCGCTCCACTCGCCGAAGCCGCCCGTGAGCGTTTCGTGTTTGAGATCGAGGCCTCGCACGGCCTTGAGCAGTGCCGCGC
>JAFAHZ010000108.1 GCA_019236975.1 Vulcanimicrobiota bacterium
ACGACGATCCCAACCGCGCGCCCGAGTCGGAGCTGATCGCGCTCAAACTGCAGACGCCGACGCACCAGCATCACTACGTGCGGCTCAACATTCCGTATCCGACGCCGCCGTTACGGTGGCCCGGCGGCGTGCTGCTCGACGTAACGACCGACATGATGGACGGGCTCGCAACCGATCCGGTCGACACGCTGCTGTGCCCGAGAATGTGGAAAACGACCGTGGGATAAAACGGTAAAAAAGCCTAAAAGAAAAAGGCGCGTCGTTCGACGCGCCTTTTCGATGCTTTTCCGCGCAAGCGGATTTACATCATGTCGTAGCCGCCCATGCCGCCGCCGGCCATCGCCGGCTCTTTCTTCGGCTCGGGCTTGTCGGCAACGAGCGTCTCGGTCGTCAGGATGAGCGCGCCGATCGACGCCGCGTTTTGCAGCGCCGCACGCGTCACCTTGAACGGGTCGATGATGCCCGCCGCGAACATGTCCACGACTTCACCGGTCATCGCGTTGAAGCCGAGCGGCGAGCTCTTCGAGCGGACGTTATTGACCTGAACCGATCCCTCGAAACCGGCGTTCTCGGCGATCTGGCGCAGCGGCTCTTCGAGTGCCTTGCGCACGATCTGGATGCCGATCTTCTCGTCGGCCCACGTCGTCGTGTGACCGTTGGTCTTCGGCGGTTCGTACTTGTCGATCGCCTTGACCGCATGCACGAGCGAGGCGCCGCCGCCGGGGATCATGCCTTCCTGCACGGCCGCGCGGGTCGCGCTGAGGGCATCCTCGATGCGGTGCTTCTTTTCTTTGAGTTCGGTCTCCGTCGCGGCACCCACTTGGATGACCGCAACGCCGCCCGAGAGCTTGGCGAGGCGCTCTTGCAGCTTCTCGCGATCGAAGTCCGAATCGGTCTCTTCGATCTGCTTCTTGATCATCTCGATGCGGCCCTTAATCGCGTCTCGCTTGCCGTTGCCGTCGACGATCGTGGTTTCTTCCTTCGTCACGGTTACGCGCTTGGCACGGCCGAGTTGCTCGGTCGTGACCTTGTCGAGCTTGAGGCCGAGCTCTTCGGAGATTACCGTCGCGCCCGTAAGCGTGGCGATGTCCTTGAGCATTTCCTTGCGGCGGTCGCCGAAGCCCGGCGCTTTCACCGCAACGCTCGTGAACGTGCCGCGCAGCTTGTTGACGACGAGCGTCGCAAGCGCTTCACCTTCCACGTCTTCCGCGATGATCAACAGCGGACGCTGCATCTGGACGACCTTCTCGAGCAGCGGCAGGATGTCGGCGATTGCCGAAATTTTGCGCTCCGTCACGAGAATGAACGGATCATCTAGCACGGATTCCATGCGCTCGGAGTCGGTCACCATGTACGGCGAGATGTAGCCCTTGTCGAACTGCATGCCGTCTTTGGTCTCGACTTCGGTCTTGAGCGTTTTCGACTCTTCGACCGTGATGACGCCGTCCTTGCCGACCTTCTCCATCGCCTCGGCGATCAGGTCGCCGATCTCCTTATCGTTGGCCGAAATCGACGCGACCTGCGCGATCTTTTCTTTGGTGTCGACGTTCTTTTTGAACGACTCCATCTCTTTGACCGCAATCTCGACGGCCTTCTCGATGCCGTGCTTGATCTGCAGCGGGTTGCTGCCGGCGGTCACGTTGCGCAGACCCTCGCGAATGATCGCTTGCGCGAGCACCGTCGCGGTCGTCGTGCCGTCGCCGGCAACGTCGTTGGTCTTGGATGCGACTTCCTTGACGAGCTGCGCGCCCATGTTCTCGAAGGCGTCGGGGAGCTCGATCTCCTTGGCAATGGTCACGCCGTCGTTGGTAATCGTCGGCGAACCGAATTTCTTGTCGAGCACGACGTTGCGGCCCTTGGGTCCGAGCGTCACTTTGACGGCATCGGCCAGGACGTTCGCACCGCGCTCGAGCGCGCGACGCGCGCTTTCATCGAATACGAGTTGCTTTGCAGCCATGATTTAGTTCAAAACTCCCTTATGCGTGCGCCGGCACTTTGTCGACAATAGCGAGGATGTCTTTTTCGGGGATGATGAGGTACTCGGTTCCGTCGATCTTGACTTCGCTTCCCGAATACTTGCGGTAGAGCACGCGATCGCCAACCTTGACGCCCATCGCGAGCTTGGTGCCGTTGTCGAGCACGCGTCCGCTGCCGATCGCGCGGATCATGCCCTCTTGCGGCTTCTCCTTGGCGGTATCGGGCAGGAACACGCCGCCGGACGTCTTGTCGTCCTGCTCGACGTGCTCGATAACCACGTTATCGTGCAAAGGCTTGAGATTCACAGAAAACCTCCAACAGCTGGTCTGTACTACAGGGGATTAGCACTCTCAGCGCGAGAGCGCTAGCCGTGCTATATTAGCAAACTCTGTGTGAGAGTGCAAGCCGTCCGGCGCCTCGTGCGCCGGCGAGGCGCTGCCGCAGACTCTCAGGCTGCGAGGCGGGCAAACTCCGGGCCGCCGAGCGTGTAGCCGAGCACCAAAACGGCCGCCAGGACCACGAGGAACACCCGGAGCAGTGGCTTATCGACGGAGAGGGCGATGAGCACCGTGCCGGCACCCAGCGCGCCGACCGAAGCCGAGGCCAGGCCGGTCTGGGTAACGCCGTGAAGCGCTAGCCACAAAAAGAACGCGGCGGCCGTCCCGACCAGGAGGGCCAAGAGCGAAGACGTCGTCCAAATCACGTATTCCGAGGGTTCGGAAAATGATCGATCGCGCATCAGGTCCCCATGATACCGCTCGAGTCCTAAGGGTTGCTTAAAGAGCTGTTAGCTGGCTGCTTTTCTCATTTTTCTCACACCATCGCTTGCTCGTGCAGGCAGTCGACAAGCACGCGGCGGGTGTTGCGCGAATGCAACGCCTTCGATGAAGCATGACTCTTCGATTGCATGGGGCGGCGTTTTCTATCGCGCGATCGTAGCCGGTATTTGTGGTTGCATCGCGCTCGATCTCTTTCTCTGGATCGGCACGGTCGTGCCGGCGCGATCGAGCATGCCGCATATGTGGCAGTACGTCGCGTCGGTGCTCGTGGGGCCGACGGCGTTTACGTCGCCGTCTTACGCCGCGCTCGGAGCGGCGACGCAACTGGCAATCAGCATCGGGTGGGCCGGCGGCTACGCGTACTTTGCGGCGACGCGACCGGCGACGAACCGGCATTGGCTCGTCGCCGGCGCCTCGTACGGCATCGTCGTCTACGCACTCATGCAGCTGATTCTGCTGGCCGGCGGCCACTTCCAAGGGCCGCCGACTCCCAACGCGTTCGTGATCGCGGTGGTCGCGCACGTCGTGTTCTTCGGCATTCCGGTCGCGTACGTCGTGCATAGGCTGCAGGCGGCATAGATGATCGGTACGATAAGCATTTCGCTGGCCGCGCTGCGCCACAACGCGCGCGTGCTGCGCGACTTAGTGGCTCCGGCGCGCGCCGCATTCGTCGTAAAAGGCAACGCATACGGTCACGGTCTCGTCGAATCGGCGCTGGCGGTGGAACCGCTTGCCTCGCATCTGTGCGTCTACGCTGTCGAAGAAGCGCTCGAGCTGCGCGACGGCGGCGTCACCGCGCCGCTGTTGGTGCTCGGCCCGGTTCCGCCGCAGCAGCTGCCGGATGCGCTCGCCGCGCGCGCCGAGCCGGCGCTGTGGAATGCAAAAGGGTACGTGCGCGCGCTGACCGAGGCCGCTCGCGCGCGTCACACACCGGTGCGCGTGCACGTGAAGATCAACACCGATCTCAACCGCTTAGGACTGGAATCCCACGAGCTGGTCGACGCCCTGGAAGAATATCTGCGTCATCCCGAAATTGAAATCGCGGGCATCTATTCGCACCTGGCATCGGCCGAAGAAATCGACTCGCCCTACACGATGCATCAGCTCGAAGCCTTCGACCGCGCGCTCGCGCGAGCGAAGCCGCTGCTCGAACGGCGTGGCATCGTGCCGATTCGCCACATCGCGGCGTCGGCAGCCGCGATGCTTTGGCCGCAGACTCGGCTCGACATGGTGCGCTGCGGCATCGCACTTTACGGATTGTGGCCGTCTCCGCAAACCCGCGAAGCGGTCGAGTCGCCGCTCGAATTGCAGCCGGTGCTGTCGTATGCATCGGAGCTGGTGGCCACGCGATCGATTCCAAAAGGTGCATCGGTCGGCTACGGCGGCACGTTCCACGCGCCGCACGACATGCGCATCGGCGTGGTTCCGCTCGGTTATGCCGACGGTATTCCGCGGCTGCTGTCCAATCGCGGCGCGTTCGCCGTGGGGGGTGCGCTCTGCCCGATCATCGGCCGCGTCGCGATGAATATGACGCTCGTCGACCTGAGTGCCGCGCCGAACGCGCATCCGGGTTCGAAGGTGACGCTCATCGGGCAAGACGGCGGCGTCAACGTCTCCGCCGACGATTGGGCGCGCTGGAGCGACACGATCAACTACGAAATCGTCACGCGCTTACCGCGGGTCATTCCGCGGCAATACCTCGATTAATTGACCGCAGCGATTGCGGCTTTTAAGTCGATCGTACCCTTATAGAGTGCGCTGCCGACGATGCACGCGTCGACCGTCATTGGAACGGAGCGCTTGAGCAGCACGAGATCGTCGATGTGACGCGCGCCGCCGTTAGCGGTGATTTTCACTTCCGCGGCATTCGCGACTTCGTTGAGCGCGTCGATGTCGTACCCTTCGCCCATACCGTCGCGACGAATTTCCGTAAACAAAATGCGCGCGACGCCCCACTGCGCGACCCGCTTGACGAGTGCGTCGCGGTTCACCGGCGAACGCTCTTGCCACCCGTGCGTGGCGACTTCTTGACCGCGCGCGTCGATGGCGGCGATCACCTTTAATGGGAAGCGTCCGATGATATGGCGCGCCATACGCTCGTCTTCGACGAGGATCGTGCCGACGATGATTTCGCTTGCGCCCGCGGCAAACGCCGCTTCGGCCTGCTTGACGGCACGAATGCCGCCGCCGACCTGCACGGGCACGTCGACGGCATTGCAGATGGCCTCGACCGCTGCCTGATTCTCACCCGATCCGAGCGCGCCGTCGAGATCGACCACGTGCAGCCGGCGCGCGCCGGCCGCGACGAAGGCCTTCGCCCGATCGGCCGGATCGCCGTCGTACGTCGTCGACGTTGCGAGAACGCCTTGCTCCATGCGGACGCATTTTCCGCCGCGCAGATCGATCGCCGGAATCACCTGCATGTCCTAGCTCCTCGCACCGTTGGCAGCGCGTTTGTCGATGGGGACGTACGGCCCCGCCGGCGGCCCGTCGTAGGTCGCCTGCGGGCGGATAAGCCGGTTGTCGGCCAACTGCTCGAGCACGTGGCTCGTCCAGCCGGCGATGCGGCCGCACGCGAACAGACACGTAAACTCGTCTCCGGGAATGTCGAGATCGGCGAGAACCGGCGCCGTGTAGAAATCGACGTTGGCGTAGATCGTGTTGTCGGGTTTCTTTTCCTGAAGCACTTTGCGGCTCGCATCTTCGAGCGAGCGCGCGATATCGTACCACTTGCTGTTGCCGACGTGCGCCGACAGCTTTTTCGCCATCGCTTCCAAGTGCCGGGCGCGAGGATCGCGCACTTTGTACTCGCGGTGCCCCATCCCCATGATGCGGTCGCCGCGATTGAGCGTGTCGCGTACGTATTGCTCGCCGCGCTCGGCCGACTTCACTTCGGTCAGCGTATGATACGCTGCGCTCGCCGCGCCGCCGTGAAGGTCGCCTTGGAGCGCGGCCAGGGCGGCGGTGATCGATGCGTACACGTCGGCGCGCGTCGAGGCCGTTACGCGCGCCGCGAAGGTCGACGCATTGTACGAGTGGTCCGCCAGCAGCACGAAATAGGTGTCGAGAGCGTCTTCCTCGATGACGTGCGGCACCTTGCCGGATCGCATATAAAGGAAGTTACCGGCCTGCGACAGGTCGGCGCGCGGATCGACCGGATTGAGGCCGCGGCGAATGCGGTCCCAGGCGGCGACGATCGTCGGCAGCTTGGCGACCAGTTCGATTGCGGAGTGCACGTCCGACAGGTGCTCGCCGTGGGCGTTGACGGGCGAAAACAGCGCGAGGCCGCTGACGATCGTGCGCAGCACGTCCATCGGCCACGCCGTCTTCGGCACGTTCTGCATCGCGTTGATCAGGGGCTCGGGCAGCGAGCGGCGCGCACCGAGTTCGCGCTTGAGTACTTCCAGCTCGTGGCGGTTCGGCAGATGACCGTACAGCAGCAGATGGACGACTTCTTCGAACGTCGCGTTCGGCGCGAGATCGTCGATATCGTAACCGCGATAGGTGAGGCGCCCGACGACGCCTTCGACGTTACTGAGTTGAGTGGACCCGACGACGACGCCTTCGAGACCGCGATCGACAACGGTTGGCAACGATGTCCTCCAGGGGTGGCAGGCTCCGCTGAGTTGCGGAAGCGGCCTTGGGTTTTCGTCGGGGGGAAGGGGGTGTCATCCTACGGGCCAACCTTTGCGCCATGGAAGCGCTCGACCTCACGAAACGGCCTCCGCGCGCCCCGCGCGAGCAGCTGGCCGGTCTCGAACTCCTGATGCTCGCACGCACGGTAGACAAAGTCCGCGCAACGTTACCCGGCGGCAACATCGGGCCGTATCAGCTTTCCGGATTCAGCTCTCAGTTGCTCGGCGCACTCGAGATTGCCGAAACCGAGTTGCGCGGCGCCATCGCGCAGGCGCGCGACGAATCGGACGTCGTTGGATGGATTCGCAGCCGAACGGATGCAGCAGCGTTCGCCGCGATCAACGCCAAATTAGCAGAGCGAAAAATTGCCGACCGGCTCGGCGACGCGAAATGGCTGGCACGCTATCCAATCGCGTTGCGATTGCCGCCCGAAACGCCGCTGATCGATATGCTCGACGCCGACGATCAAGAGATGTTTCGCGAAAGGGTAAGCGATGGCTGAAGGAGTCGCGGTCGAGCCGCAAGGGCGTATCGCCATCGTTCGTATCTCCCGGCCCGAAAAGAAAAATGCGATGACGACCGGCATGTACGCCGATCTCGCCGACGCACTCGAGTGGATCAACGACGACGAAATGTTTCGCGTCGTCGTCATCGCCGGCGGCGTGGATTTCACCGCCGGCAACGATCTGATGGATTTCTTGGCGGCATCGACCAGCACGACCTCGTTCGAAGATCTTCCGGTGCTGCGTTTCTTGGGCCGCCTGCGCGACTGCAAGAAACCCGTCGTTGCGGCCGTACGCGGCAATGCGATCGGGATCGGAACGACGATGCTGCTACACTGCGACGCCGTGGTTGCCGCCGAAGACGCCCGCTTCCGTCTGCCGTTCGTCCCGCTCGGTCTCGTTCCCGAAGCGGGTTCCAGCCTGCTGCTCCCGCAACTGGTCGGCCGCATGCGCGCAACCTGGCTGCTGATGTCGGGCGAGTTCTTCTATGCCGACGAGGCGAAGTCGATGGGATTGCTCACCAAAGTCGTCGACGACGCCACCGTCGATGCGACCGCGATCGAGATGGCAGGCCAGCTCGCGCTGCTGCCGCTGACCGCACTGCGCGAAACCAAACGCCTCATTCGGTCGACGACGGTCGGCCACGTGACGGCGCAAATGGAAGAGGAAGCGCGCGTCTTTTCCGCGCGGCTAGCATCCGAAGAGTTCCGCGAAGCCGCGATGAAGCTGCTGTCGAAAACCTAAGGGCTACGCTGCGTCGCGCGTTTCGGCGCGTTCCAGCGCGTATCCGACGAGACGGTCGACCAGCGCCTCGAAGCTGATGCCCACCGCCGCGGCCGCATCGGGGAGCAGGCTCGTGGGCGTCATGCCGGGCAACGAGTTGATCTCGAGAATGTACGGGCGGTTGTCGCGGCTGACGATGAAATCGGTTCGCGAGCAATCGCGCAAGCCGATCAACCGGTGCGCCGAAAGCGCGAGCATCTGCATGCGCGCGGCCAGGTCTTCGTCGATACGCGCCGGCACGATGTGCGTGCTTCCGCCCGGCTGATACTTCGCTTCGTACGTATAGAACTCGTCGCGATTCGGAACGATTTCGACGATCGGGAGCGCCTCTTCGCCGAGGACGCCGCACGTAAACTCGCGTCCATCGACGAACTCTTCGGCCAATACCTCGGAATACGTCTTCGACGCGTTGAGCATCGCCGTCGTCCACTGCTCGTGCGTGCGCACGATCACGACGCCCAGCGCCGATCCTTCGAAGCGCGGTTTGACGACGAGCGGCAGGTCGAGCGATCCCGGCAACAGCGGCAGCGTTCCGCCCGACAGCTCGAAGAGATCCCACGCGGCAGTCGGCAAGCCTTCGGCGGCCAACAACTTCTTGGTGAGGTGCTTGTCCATCGAGAGGGCCGCCGCTTCGACGCCGCTTCCCGTGTACGCAATCGATAAATACTCCAGAAGCGCCTGCACGTGACCGTCTTCGCCACCGGGGCCGTGCAAGGCGTTGAAGACGATGTCGGGCTTGAGCTCGCGCATTGCGTCGACGAAACGCTCGTCGTAGTCGATCGACTTGGCATCGTAACCCAACGATTGCAGCGCGCGCAAAATCATCGTGCCGCTTTGAATGGAAATCTCGCGCTCGGCGCTGCTCCCGCCCATCGCGACGGCAACCTTGGCGTTACGTTTCATCGATGAAAACCCCGACGAGATGAACTTCGAGTTTGAGATCGACGCCAAATCGATCGTGCACCGCGCGGCGCACCCGCGCCAACAGGCTCGCAACGTCTTTGGCGCTCGCCCGATCGACGTTATTGATGAAGTTGGCGTGCAGCGGTGAGACTTCCGCGCCTCCTTCGCGCCATCCCTTGGCCCCGGCCGCTTCTATCAGGCGCGCGGCCTTGTCGCCGTCGGGATTGCGAAAGCACGAGCCGGCGTTGGGTAAGGCGATGGGCTGGGTGCGCTTGCGCCGCACGAGCCGCGACTGCATCTCCTCGCGCACCCCGTGCGGATCGGCCTTCCTGAACCCGAGCGTCACGCGAGCGACCACGGCATCGCGCGCCAGCGTGGAGTGCCGGTAGAAGTACTGCACCGTCACCGGATGCGGATCGGGCTTCGACGGCGATTGTACCCACACGTCGCGCACGAAGTCGCCCATCTCGCGATCCGTTCCGGCGTTCATCCGCAGCGAACCGCCGACGCTTCCCGGAATTCCCGACAGCGAACCGACGTCGGCGGCGCCCGCCGACGCCGCGCGCGCGGTGACGATCGCCATCGGAGCCGATGCGCCCGCCTCCACGATAACGTCGCCGTCGCGCTCGCAAACGTCGACCCGCGCGAACCCCGTCCCCAGGCGAATGACGATCCCGCGCATCCCGCCGTCGCCCACGAGGACGTTGCTGCCGCTGCCCAAGACGAACCACGGCAGTTTGCGCTTGAAACAGAAACGCATGAGCGACGCCAGCTCCGTTTCGTCTTCGACGACAGCCAGCGCATCGGCCGGACCACCGATTTTCCACGACGTAAACGGCGCCAGCGGCTCGTCAAACGAAACGCGCTCGCGAAAGATGCGACGCAGCGAAGAGCGATCGGCATCGTTGAGTAAGCTGCGTAACGCCTGCTGCGTAGTTAGGCTCACGACACCACGCCCGCCGTGTTCACGCGACCGGCTAAACGGGCCGCGACGTCGGTGATATTACCCGCACCGAGCATGAGCACGACCGCGCCCTCCGGCGCTTCGTCGAGAAGCCGTCGCTCCAAATCGCCGACGGCACCCACGTAACGCACGTCGCCGCCGTCACTCGCCAGCGGCTCGCCGATCGAGCGCTCCGAAACGCCGGGCATGGGCGCCTCCGACGCCGCGTATACCGGCGCAAGGTAGACGCGGTCGGCGCCGCGCAGCGCGGCGGCAAATTCGCGCGCTAGAAATGCCGTCCGCGTGTACCGGTGCGGCTGAAACGCGACGACGACGGGGCCGCCGTGATACTGCCGAGCCGCTTCGATGGTCGCTCGGACTGCGGTAGGATGGTGCGCGTAATCGTCGACGACGATCATCCTCTCGCTGCGCGCCAAGATATCGAAGCGCCGGCGCACGCCGCCAAAGGCGTGCAGTGCCACCGCAATTCGCGCGAATGGAATATCGAGCCGCCGCGCGACGGCGACCGCAGCCAGCGCGTTGAGCACGTTGATCTCGCCCGGAACGCGCAGCTCGACGTTGCCCAAACAGACACCGCCCGCCGCTACGTCGAACGACGCCGACAAACCGGCGCAGCGCACGTTGACGGCGCGCAGGTGGGCGTCGGGGTGGAATCCGAACGACGTGCTCGCGGCGCGCAAATCGTGATCGAGCAGCGAAGCCGACAGTGCGTTGTCCGCACCGATAATGGCAATCCCCGCGTCGGGCAGCTTCGCGAGAAACTCGCCGAACGCGCGGACGAGCTGCGGCAGTTCGTCGTCGCTGGTGAGATGGTCGTTCTCGATGTTGGTAACCACCGCGATCTCCGGTTCGAGAAGCGCGAACGAACCGTCGGATTCATCGGCTTCCGTGACGAACCACGGCGACGCGCCGTCGTAGGCGTTCGTGCCCAGTACGCCGTCGATTCCGCCCAGTGCCAGGGTCGCGTCGACACCGGACATCCGCAGCACGGCGTGCACCATCGCCGTCGTCGTGGTCTTCCCGTGAGTACCGCAAATCGCAATCCCGCGCCGATCGTTAACCAGTCGAGCGAGCATCTCGCCGCGATGCAGCACCGGCACGCCCAATCGCCGTGCCGCAGCGTATTCGGGGTTGCGGCGCTCGATCGCAGAGCTCACGACGACCGTCGTCGCCGCGCCGACGTTGCGCGCGTCGTGGCCCGCCGTCACGTCGATGCCTTCTTCGCGCAACCGTGCGATCAGCGGCGTCTCGTTGACGTCCGAACCGGTTACGCGCTCGCCGCGCGCGCGCAAAATGCGCGCCAGCGCGCTCATCCCGATTCCGCCGATGCCAACGAAGTGGTAGCTCACGGTCCGCTCATTCTCGATAGCAGTGCTTCGACCCGGGCGACAATCGTCGCAATCGGATCGTTTCCACGAAGCTGCGCGGCCGCTGCCTGCAGAGCGGCCAGGTGCGCCCGGTCGACTGTTTGAGCCAACGTTTCGCGCAACTGACCCGCCGCCAACTGCCGATCGGTCAACACGACCGCCGCGCCGGCAGCGGCAAATCGCGCGGCGTTGGCGGCCTGATGATCTTCCGCGGCGTGCGGATACGGCACGAGGATCGCCGCTTTCCCAAGCGCGGCAAGCTCGCCGAGCGTGGACGCTCCGGCGCGGGCCAGCACTAAGTCGGCCGCCGCGTATGCGTCGGAAAGGTCGTGCAGGTACGGCCGGACCACCGTGTCGGCCTTTGCGAGCCGTTCGCGGACCCGATCGTATTCGCGCTCGCCGGTGACGTGCAGCACCTGCCATCCGTCCGGAATTCCGCCGCTCGCGATCAACGCTGTAACGGCGTCGTTGATCGCGCGTGCGCCTTGACTTCCGCCCATCACGAGCAGCGTCTTACGCTCCGGAAGAAGGCCGATCCGCCGCACCGCTTCGTCGCGCTCCGGCAAAACGCGCAGCGACGATCGCACGGGAACGCCGGTGACCACGTACTTTCCGGTAAAGCGCGCGTCGCCCTCGGCAAACGCGCCCCAGACTTCGTCCACGAGCGGCGCGAGCAACCGATTCGTCAAACCCGGTTGGGCGTTCGGCTCGAACAACGCGATCGGTCCGCGGTAGAGCCGCAGCCAGCGCAACGTTCGCGCCGCGGCGACGACGGGAAAGCAAACGTAGCCACCGGTAGCGATCACCGCACGCGGCGCGAGACGCCGGAGCAGTCGCACGCTTTGCAGCATCCCCGCAGCGTTGGCAACGATCGTCCGCACGAATTCGGGCGACACGCGCCGCACGAGCGGCCGGCTCGCAATCGCATGGAGCGGGTACCCCGCGTTCGGCACGATGGTCGTCTCCAAACGGTCGGCACTGCCGACAAATTCAGGCGTTACTCCGCGCGAACGCAGAGCGTCGGCTATCGCGATCGCGGGATAGAGATGCCCTCCGGTACCCCCGCCCGCGAAGACGACCGTCACGCTCTTCCGACGCGGCGCGAGCGGCCGACGTTGGCAATGAGCGCGACGGCGATGAGGTTCACGATCAGCGAGCTGCCGCCGAACGAGATGAACGGAAGCGGAACGCCGGTTACCGGCCACGACGACGTCACCACGCCGATGTTGATGAAGGCTTGAATCGCGATCATCGTGGCGCAACCGACGGCCAGGAAGAAGCCGAACCGGTCGGGCGCGGCCAACGCGATGCGCACGGCACGATAGGTAAACGCGACGAATAAGGCGATCACCGTGAGCGCTCCGACCAGGCCGAGCTCCTCGCCGAGGATGGAGAAGATGAAGTCGGTGTACTGTTCGGGTAGATAGAAAAACTTCGCGCGCGACGCACCTAGCCCGACGCCGAACATTCCGCCGCTGCCCAACGCCAGCAGCGATTGGACGATGTGGAAGCCGGTGTTCTGCGGATCCTTCCACGGATCCAAAAAGGCGAAGACGCGCGCCCGGCGGTATGGGCTGGTCAGAACCGTCATTGCCGCGATCGGCACCGTGACCGCGGCTACGGCGATGAGGTGCCCGACGCGCGCGCCCGCCGTGAAGAACAGGGCAAAGGCCGTAAACGCGATGAGGCTTGCGGTTCCCATATCGGGTTCTTTGAGCACGAGCAGACTGACGATGACGACTGGAATGCACAGCGGGAACAACCCGCCGCCCAGCGACGTAATGCGCTCGCCGCGCGACGACAGCATCGCGGAAAGATAAACGACCACGGCCAGCTTGGCAAACTCGGACGGCTGCAAGCTGAACGCCGACACGCCGATCCAGCGCCGGCCGCCGTTGACGCCCAATCCAACGTGCGGCACGAACACCAGAATCAATCCGGCGACCGCGCCGACGAGCAGATACGGCGCCGCTCGTTTGAGTTTGGCTAAGTCGATGCGATAGGCAAAGAACGCCGCAAACAAGCCGGCACCAAGCCACAGGAGCTGGCGTTTGAGATAGTACGCGATGTCGCCGTGTTCCGCGTATGCGGTAGCGCTCGACGCCGAGAACACCATGACGAGACCGATCCCCACGAGTACGCCGACGATGGCGAACAGCACCGTGTCGGGCGGCGTCGCCACGAACGACCGCACGGGTGCGCGTTCGCTGCGTTTGTTGCGCGCCAACGCCGCGCCGCTACGCACCGGCATGCTCTCGCAGCCCTGCCACGGCGGCGACGAACCGCTCGCCGCGATCTTCGGCCGACGTAAACATATCGAACGACGCGCATCCGGGCGAAAGCAGCACGACGTCGCCGGGCTTGGCGATTGCGCGCGCCTCGCGCACGGCCTCTTCCATCGTAGCGGCCCGGACGGCCTTGGTGGTGCCGGCTTCGCGAACGATATCGCCCGCCGCTTCGCCGATGGCAACGAGCGCCTTCGCACGCGCGCGAATCGCGTCGCCCATCTCCGCGAAACTCGTGCCCTTCGCACGTCCACCGGCGATCAAGACGATCGGGCGATCGTAGGCTTCGAGCGCCGCGACGACCGAACCGGGGTTCGTCGATTTCGAATCGTCCACGTACGTGACGCCGTCGAGTTGAGCGATCTCTTGCAGCCGGTGCGGCATCGGGCGGAAAGATGCGACCGCGCCACGGAGGGCCTCCGGTTTGCAGCCGATCGCCAGCGCCGTCAGCAGCGCCGCCATTGCATTTAGCACGTTGTGGTTTCCGGCCAGCGGTATCGCGTCCCGAGCGATCAGCGGCACGGGTCGCGGATCGCCGGAAACCGGCGAATACATCAGCATTCCCTCCCGCAGGTGCATCGTCGCGTCGCTGCGATCGCCGAGCGTAAACCACATCTGATGGGCCTGAACGCGCGCGTCGCCGTTTCGCCAATGCAGCTGCGCGATCCGCGGGTCGTCGAGGTTTCCGACGAAAAAGTCGCTCATCGATTGGTTGGCGAAGATGCGATACTTCGCTTCGGCGTACTCGTCCATCGACGGGTAGCGGTCGAGGTGGTCGGGAGCGACGTTGAGCAGCACGGCGACGCGTGGACGAAAGGCGCGAATCGTTTCGAGCTGAAACGACGAAACCTCCGCGACGACCCAGTCGTTTTCCGTCGCCGGAAGCACTTCTTTCACGAGCGGGTTGCCGATATTGCCGCCGACGTATGCCGTCTTTCCGCATCCGCGCAGCAGATGTCCGATCAGCGCCGTGGTCGTCGATTTACCTTTGGTACCCGTGACGGCAACCATGGGCGCGCGGCACAAGCGGAACGCGACTTCGACTTCGCTCGCGACGGGCACGTTGGCCGCATGAACGGCGCGCACGACCGGCGACGTCGGGGGAACGCCGGGCGACAGCACCGCCGACGTCAAGCCTTTCAGCACCTCGTGCACCTCATCCGGTGCGACGAAGGCGCCGCCGAGCGACGTCACCGCTGCAATCTGCGCGTCGAGCTGGTCGCGCGGTTTTTCGTCGGTCGCAAAGACGCGCACGCCCCGGGCGCGCAGCACCTCGGCCGACGCTAAACCGCTTTTGCCGAGGCCGATGACGAGCACCGACTCCCGCGCGTCGAACGCGAACATCTCGCCCCTCATCGCACTATGGCCCAGCCCAGCGCGGAACAGAGCAGCGACGCAATCCAAAAGCGCGCGGTCACTTTGGTTTCTGGCCAGCCGCCCAGCTCAAAATGATGGTGCAGCGGACTCATACGAAGGATCCGCTTCCCTTGCGTGAGCTTGAAATAGGTCACTTGCAAGATCACGGAGAGCGCCTCGGCGACGAAGACGCCGCCGATCAAGATTAGCAGCAGCATTTCGCCGGTGACGATCGCACAGCCCGACAGCAACGCACCGAGCGCGAGCGAGCCGGTATCGCCCATGAACATTTTCGCCGGATACCGGTTGAAGACGAGGAAGCCGAGACACGAACCCAAGCCGCTCGCCGATGCGATCGTCGCGGCGGCAACCTGCGTCTGCAGCCCGATACCCACGAGGATCGCCAGCGGCGGAATCATCGTCCCCGTAGCCAGACCGTCCAGACCATCGGTCAGGTTCACCGCGTGAATCGTTCCGGTGACCGCGACGATGCCGAGCAGCAGCCACACCCAGTGCGGCGCGACGAGCGCATACGTTCCGGCGTGAAAGATCGTGTCGCGCGGGAAGATGGCGAACGATCCGTCGAGCGCGCGCAGAAAGACGACGGCTGCCAGCGCGCTGAGCAAAAACTTCGTCCGCGCGCGCAGGCCGCGATTCGTCCCCTGACGGACCGACAGATAATCGTCGATGAAGCCGATCGCGCCGCACGCGACGACGAAGCCGCCCAGCGCCGCCATCAACGGAACGCGCACCAGCATTGCCGCGGCGACGGCAACGACGAAGACGAGTCCGCCCATCGTGGGCGTACCGGTCTTCGACTGATGCGTTACGGGCGCGTCTTCGTACGCTTTTTGGCGCACTTGCAAACGGGGCAACACCCAGAGCAGCGCCGCACCCGCCAGCAGCGAGACGACGAACCCCTCGAGTATCCACGGCAGCGCCAAGCTCACGTTCCCGGTTCCTCGAGGGGATTGGGGCCGCGCGCTCGCCACTTCAAAACCACGACCGGCGTTTGTTCGTCGCCGTTGCCGTGCGGATTGTCGAGGAGGGCACGCTCGACGGCGGCGCAGTCGACCCCGCTCGACGCGCCCAAGACTTTGGCTTTTTGAAGATCGTTGGCGTCGACAACGGCGCACGCAATGCCCGTGCGTTTGCGAAACTCCGACGAAAAACCGTGTGGATCGCGCGGCGCGAAGACGATGGCGCGCTCGTACGGCGGCATAGTTCCGGTATAGCCGTCGATAGCGGTGATGGCATCGCCCATCACTTCGTAGAAGGCGCCGCGGCGTCCGCGCAGGCGACCGAGCACGTGTGCTGCGGTGGCGCGTACGACTCGCCAAATGCCCGCGCGGTCGATGACGAGCTCCATCGACTCCGGCTGATTGACGGTTGCCAGCGCTCCGGCACGGCGCGACAACGCGTAGGCCAACCGCGACGGACGGACGTACTCAGCGGGTACGAACTCGCCCTCGGCAATCGCAACGGCCGTTTCCGAAACGGCGACGACGTCGCCGGCGCGCGCGATCCCGCGCACCGCATCGGCGACGATCTGCACCAAATCGTCGTTCGGACGCACGAGTGCCGTGCGCACGGGAATCGCGACGAGGCCGGGCGGCAACCCCTCCCGCACGACGGCGAACGGCCGCGTCGCCACACTCACGTCACGACCTCGCCGGCCAGTGCCTCGACGATTTCCTCCAGCTTGTACTTGCGCGAGCCCTTGAGCAAGACGACGTCGCCTTTGCGCGCGTGCTCCCGCAGCCATTCGACGGCGCGGGCGTTGCTCTCGACCGGTACGATGCGTTGCGACGACATGCCGCCCGTTTCGGCGCCGCGTGCGAGCGCCTCAGCATAATCGCCGCCGACGAGCAGTACGTCGACGCGTTTGGCGGCGTGCGCGCCGACGCGTTCGTGCAGCTTCACGGACTCGTCCCCCAGCTCCGCCATGCTGCCCAGCACGGCGATCGCGCGGTCCGGTTTTTCGAGCGCGAACGCATCGAGCGCGGCGATCGTGCCGCTCGCGTTCGCATTGTACGCGTCGTAGATGATTCGCCAGCCGGCCTCGGTGCGAAACGACTCGAAACGACCTTCTGGAAGCTTGAGCGCGGCGAGAACGTCGCGCATTGCATGCAACGGTACGTCCAGCTCGAGCGCACCCGCGATGGCAGCCGCTGCGTTTGCGCGGTTGTGCGCGCCTGGAACGCCGACGTCGACCTCGAGCTCGGTCACCGCGTCACCGCTGCGGTCGATAACGCGCGTGCGCCCTACGAGCGCCGTCATTCTTCCTTTGCGCGCCGGTGGGGCGCCCTCGCAGGCCGCAAACCAGTGCGGCGGTTGCCCCAGCGATGCCGCTCGCGCGATCGAAACTGCGTCGGCGGCGTTGAGCACGGCTCGCGCGCCTTTGGAAAACAGGCCCCACTTCGTATCGCTCAACCGCTGGCGCGAGCCCATCACTTCGAGGTGCGCTTCGCCGACGTTGGTGAGGACACCGACTTCCGGTTTCGCAACGTTGACGAGCGTCGCCACGTCGCCGTATTGCCGCGCGCCCATTTCGACCACCAAGGCGTCGTGATCCTCATTCGTGGCCGCCAGCAACAGCTTGCTCACACCGATCTCGTTGTTTTCGTTCGCCGGAGCGGCAATCACGCGGTCCGCGTATTTCGCCGAGAGCAGCTGCGTGAGGAACGCCTTCGTGGTGGTTTTTCCGGCACTGCCGGTGATGGCGATCACGCGTCCGGCGAACATGTCGCGCGCGACGCCGGCCAGCGTCATATACGCCGATTTCGTCCGCTCGACGAGCATTGCAGCCACGCCGTGCACGCGCGCGTCGGCTTCGTCGATGATCAGGAGCCTCGCACCGAGCTTCACCGCGTCGGCGGTGTAGTCGTGACCGTTAAAACGTTCGCCTTTGAGGGCGAGAAACGTATCGCCGCGTTGGATCGAGCGCGTGTCGGTGCTGATTCTCAAGTCTTCCGGTGCGGCGTCGGCATCGAAGAGCGTGGCGCCCAACGCCGTGAGGGCGCGTTGAATCGGAATCCTCACGTGCGGCGCTCCAAAGCCTCGCGGGCAACCGCGACGTCGTCGAACTCCAGCACGCGATCTCCGACGACCTGATAGGCTTCGTGGCCTTTCCCGGCGATCAGCACGACGTCGCCGCGAACCGCTTCGCCGACCGCGCGTTGGATCGCGCGCCGGCGATCGAGCTCGACCACGACCGACGATTGCGGACCGCTGCCGGAAACGATATCGGCGGCAATCGTACCGGGATCCTCGGTACGCGGATTGTCGCTGGTGACGTATACCCGATCCGCTAAGCGTGCGGCAACGGCACCCATCTCCGGACGTTTGCCCCGATCGCGATCCCCGCCGCATCCAAAAACCAGCACGAGCTTGCCGGTGGTGGTTTCGCGCAGCGAATGGAGGGCGTTCTGCAACGCGTCGGGCGTGTGCGCGTAATCGACCACGACGTCGACGTCGAATCCGGCGACGTGTTCCATGCGGCCCGGCACGCGTTCGAGCGACGCCAGTCCTTGCGCGCTGAAAGCGTCGTCGATTCCCAGCGTACGAGCCGTACAGACTGCGGCGACGGCGTTCCACACGTTGAAGCGGCCCGGAATGCGCACGACAAACTCGCGACCGCCGAGCGCGAACCGGCTGCCGTCGGAGCCGACGGAGATACGTTCGGGAACGACGTCGCCGCTGGAACCGTAAGTAACGGTTTCGACGCCGCGCGCGCGCAACTCGGCCGCCCACCGCGCACCGTGTTCGTCGTCGACGTTGAGCACACACGTTTGAGCCAGCGAAAACAGCCGGCGCTTGGCAGCGGCGTACGATTCGAGCGTCTGGTGAAAATCGAGATGGTCCCGCGTAACGTTCGTTAATACCGCAACGCGGAAGCGAACGTCGTCGACGCGATCGAGAGCTAACGCGTGCGAGCTGACCTCCATCGCGACCGCCGAGGCTCCGGCGTCGCGCATTGCGGCCAGCAGTGCGTGCAGCTCGGGCGGCTGAGGCGTCGTGTTGGCCAGCGTCCACGTACGATCCGCGAACTCGGCGCCGACCGTGCCGATGACGCCGCACGGCGTTCCCGCGCGATTGCAGATTGCGGCGATCATGCGCGTCGTCGTCGTCTTGCCGTTGGTTCCGGTAACGCCGGCGACGTCGAGTGCCCGCGAAGGGTCGCCGTAAAACGCAGCTGCCAGCGGCGAAAGTACGCGGCGCGTGTCCGGAACGTGAACGACGGTCACGTGAGCGGGAACGGGCGGCGCGTGCGCCGCTTCAACGACCACGGCGATCGCCCCGTTGGCTACGGCTTTGGCGACGAACCCGTGTCCGTCCGCGCGCTCGCCGCGCAGCGCGACGAAGAGCGCACCGGGCCGGACGGCGCGCGAATCGATGTCGACGCTCGTGATGAGTCGCGTCGTATCGCCGTTGACTTGCGTGCTGGCGGGCAGACGGCGCAACAGGACGGACAGCTCCGCCGCGCGCTCAGCCATGTGCCTTGACGGCGACCGCCGCCGGCAAAATCCCCGCGTGCAGCATGGCCGCGCGCGCGATCTCGGCAAATGCCGGAGCTGCGACGACGCTGCCGTAGTACGAACCGATGGGGCGCTCGATCTTCACGTAAATCACGTATCGCGGGTGCTCGTACGGAACCATTCCAATAAACGAGGCGGCATAGTATCCGGAACGGTATTCGCCGCCGACCACCATTTGCGCCGTTCCGGTCTTTCCGGCGGTGGTATAGCCGGCTATTTGGGCAGTGGGGTTGCCGGTTCCGTGCAGCACGACCGAGCGCAGGAACTGCCGGAGCTCGTCCGCCGTCTGCTCGGAAAAGACGCGACGAACGACTTTCGGCTCGGAGGTCGATTCCAGGTGTCCCTGCTGATCGTAGACCGCCCGCACGATGCGCGGCTGCATCAGCAGCCCGCCGTTGGCGATGGCGGCGTAGTACCGCGCCATGGCAATCGGCGTGACCGAAACGCCTTGCCCGAACGACATCGTCGCCAGCGACGGTGCGCTCCACTCCGAGGGCGGCGGCACGATGCCCGGATTTTCGCCGGGCAATCCCACGTTGGTCGGATCGCCGAATCCGGCGCGGCGCTCCATCGCGTAAAAGGTCTGCGGACCGACGAACGTGCCGACTTCGGCAGCGCCGACGTTGTGCGAATACTGAACGATTTGCTCGAGGGTTTCCGTGCTTCCGCTAATCGGCATGTCGTCTTCGGCGTTGTGAATCACGCGGCCGCCGACCTCGAGCTCGTCGCGCGCCGGAAAACGCGTTTCGAGCGTCACCTTGTGCGATTCGAGCGCTGCCGCCGCCGTCACCAGCTTGAACGTGGAACCCGGCTCGTAGGCGTCCATCACCGCGCGATCGCGGCGCGCTCCGTCGCCGTATTTCCAAAACCGATTCGGATCGAAGTCCGGGTCGTTCGCCATCGCGAGCACTTCCCCCGTCCACGGGTCCATCACGATAGCCGTGCCGTCGAGCGCGTGAAACGCTTTGACTTGTTTTGCAAGCGCGTGTTCGGCGGCAAATTGCAGATAGGCGTCGATCGTCAGCTCGACGTTCGCTCCCGGTTCGGCCGGCTTGACGATGCGCTCGCGACCGAATGGAATTGGGCGCCCGAATTCGTCGGCCTCGAGCATCATCGATCCGGAGCGTCCGCGCAACGTCGAATCGTAAGCGTATTCCACACCGTCGAGTCCGTTTTCGTCCGTGCCGACGAAGCCTAGAATCGTCGACGCCAGCGTTCCGCTGGAATCCACGCGCAAACCGCTGTCTTCTTCTTTGAGCGCGATGCCGTCGAGATCGAGCGCGCGCACGCGCTCTGCCAGCTCGTGCGGCACCTTTCGTGCGATCCACGCAAACCACAAGCGTTTGTCGTGCAGCGCGGCGACGGTTTCGGGCGAAAGTTTTCCCACGACCGTGGCCAGCCGCCGTACCGTGCGATCCGGATCGGCGATGTCTTTGGGAACGGCGTAGACGCTTTCGGACGGCAGCGATCGCACCATCACGTTACCGTCGCGATCCAGAATGCTTCCGCGGCGCGCGAACACTTCGACCGTATCCGAACGCTGTGCGAGCGCCTCGCTCGCAAAGCGCGACCCCTCGCGCACCTGCACGTCGGCCAGTCGCCAAACCAGAAACAGCGCGATAGCCAGGCAAGCGTAAAAGAGAAACTTGGCACGCATCGGTGCGACGCGCGCGAAGGTTCGTTGATGCAAGGTTACGGCGCCGGCACCACGAGACCGGCGAGCGACGAAAACTCCGCTAGTCTCTGCGGCTGCGCATTCGAAGGCAAAGGTAAGCGCACGACGGCGAAGCTTTCCGGTTCGGTCATGTTGAGTTTGGCTGCAAGAGCCGCGAGCCGGTCGTCGGAGCGCAAAGCCGAGATGCGATCGTCGAGCCGCATGGTTTCGGCCTGCAGCTCGGCTCGCTCGTGCTTCGCGTTGGCGACTGCGTAGGACAAGCCCGTCAGATTCGACGTGAGCACGACGTAGCCCATGAGAAACGCCAGCACGATCGTCAACACGCCGGAAACGCGCAACAAACTGGTGTAACGTGCTTTCGCCTTTTTATCGATGCGCCGATGCGTCGCTACCCGTGCGGTCCGCGGATTGCGGATACGCTGCGCGCGTTCGACGTACTTGGGATGAACCACTAGCTGGCCTTTCGTCGCGCGGCGCGCAGCTTGGCGCTGCGGGCGCGAAAGTTTTGTGCGATCTCGTGTTCGGTTGGTACGAGCGGACGGCGCGTGAGCACTTCCAAGCGCTCGTCGCCTCGGAACTCGTGCTTGACGATACGGTCCTCGAGCGAGTGAAAGCTGATGACGACGATTCGCCCGGCGGCACGCAGCCGGGCGACCGCCGCGCGCAGCCCGTCGCGCAACGCGCCGAGCTCGTCGTTGACCGCGATACGCAGCGCTTGAAAAACGCGCGTCGCCGGATGAATGCGCTCGCGATGTCCTTTGCGGTGCACGACACCCGCGACGAGCGAGGCAAACTCCGTCGTCGTGGTCGGCAGCATTCCGGCCGAGCGCCGCTCGACGACCGCGTGCGCGATGCGGCGCGCGGCACGCTCTTCGCCGTAGGCAAAGAACATGTCGGCCAGTTCGCGCTCGCTCGCGCTGGACAAAATATCGAACGCGGTTCGGCCCGCGTACACGTTCATCCGCATGTCGAGCGGCGCCGGCTTTCCTAACGAGAAGCCGCGTTCGGGATCGTCAAACTGCATGGACGACACTCCCAAGTCGAAGAGGATCCCGTCGATTTCCCCAATCGCGCGACGGTCGAGCTCCTCGGAAAGCGCGCGGAAGTTGGCTGCAATAAAGGTAAAGCGCGGATCGGAGATAGCTGCCGCGCGCCTCTGCGCCGACGGATCGGCATCGAACGCAACGAGACGCCCGGTCTTCAAGCGTTCCAAAATCGCTCGCGCGTGGCCGCCCGCACCGAACGTCGCATCGACGTAAATCCCATCCGGCCGGATCGCCAAGTATTCCAGCACCGGTTCCAACTGCACCGGGACGTGCATCATGGAAAGCCCACATCAGTAGAGGCCGAGGTCGGCCATGAAATCGGCCACCTCGCTCCCCGAGACGCTCTCGACCCCGTAGCGTTCCGCCGCCCAAATTTCGATGCGCGTCAGAACGCCGACCGAGACGACGTTGCGCTCGATGCCGGCGTAGGCCCGAAGCCGAGCGGGAATCACGACCCGGCCCTGGCTATCGCACTGCACTTCCTCTGTATGGGCGAAGACGTGGCGCAAAAATTTGCGGTACTTCTCGCGATCCTCGCGTCGCGGCGGCGCCTCCATGCGGCGGCAAAACTCGACCCACGTTTGCGTCGGATAGAGCGCCAGGCATGGATCCGGCTGCCCGATGGTCAGGACGAAGCGTTCGCCCAGGCGATCCCTGAACCGCGCCGGCACGATGAGACGCCCCTTCCCATCGAGGGCGTGCTCCTCCGACCCAGCGAAACGCGGCAGATCCGCCTGCACCTAATCCTCCGGACGGCACCACTAATCACTACTTTGCTCCACTATACGCCCCACACGAGCACGAAGCAAGCCGACCTCACGCGCTTGGATTCAACTCAGTCAGACGTTTGCGAACGTTTGTTCGATATCGCAAAGGTGCCGGAGCGGAGCCGGGTAACACGAAGCAAACGCTCGTGCACACGGCAGGCTTGATGCGCGCGCGCCTCAACGACCGGTTGGCGCGCGCCGCCCGGCAGCCGATAACCGCTATCGTCGCGCCGGCCGGCTTCGGCAAGAGCGTCGCGTTACGCGACTTTCTCGTCGACGCGCGGGTCGATGCGCTTCGCTTCGACGTCCGGCGCGAGGACGGTTCGCTGCTGGCATTCGCGCGCCGCTTCTGCGACGTCGTACGGCCGCTGGTTCCGGGCGCCGCCGCCTCGTTTGCGGCGTTACAGGAACGGTTTTTTTCCGCTCCGGACCGGCCACGGCTCGTGTCGGATTGGTTCGCCGAACACTTGAAACGAACGATCGCGACGATCGTCGTCGACGACCTGCACTTCGCCGCCGCCGATCCAGACGCGATTGCATTCCTCGCCGAGCTCGTCGACAAGACCGCCGGCCGCATCAACTGGATTTTGGCGACGCGATCCGACGCTGGGCTTCCCATCGCGTCGTGGATCGCCTACGGGCGCATGGATCTTCCCATCACGCAAGACGACCTGCGCTTCACCGTCGAGGAAGCGGTGGCGGCCGCACAGGCGACGCACGCCGGCGCGCATCCCGCGGAAGTCGAAGCGTTGTGGCGCTCGACCGAAGGCTGGCCCGTCGCGCTGGCGATCGCCCTGCGCACGCACACGCAAGCCGCAGATCTGCGAGCGGCCGTGACGCGCGAGCTCATCTACCGCTATCTCGCGGAACAAGTCTTCGCACGCGTCACCGAATCCCAGCGCGAATTTCTTTTGACGACGTCGATCTTTTCCACGTTCGACGTGACGATGGCGCACGCATTGGGAGGGACCGTCGAGTTCATCGCCGAGCTCCGGCACGGCGTGGCGTTCATTACCGAAACTGCACCGGGTCAATACCGCTATCACGATCTTTTCCGCGAATACCTCGAAAGCGAGCTGGGACGCCGCGGTGAAAATGCGCGGCAGCGCGCGCTCGCCGCCGGCGCGCAACTGCTCGAAGAACGCGACGACTTGCCCGGAGCGCTCGTCCTCTACGCTAAAGCCAAAGATCCCGCATCGATTTTGCGCATCCTCGAACGCGATGGATTCGCACTGTTCGAGCGCGGACGAGCCGATGCGCTCGCGATTGCCGTGGATGCAGTTCCGGAAGAGCTTCGGCGAGAGAGCCCCGCGGCGCTCGGACTGCAAGCGACGCTCGAAGCCGCGCGCGGACATTTCGAGCCCGCCAGCCGCGGCTTTCTCGCCGCCATCGATCGCGCTCGCCGTCAAGAGCTTCGTCTGCTGCTGGTGCACCGGTACGCCATCGAGCTGGTGCGTCACGGCGGTGACTGCATCGCGTTGCTGGAAGCGCATTGCCGCGACGACGGCGTGCCGGCAGCTCTGCGATTGCCGCTGCTCGGGACGCTCGCGACGGCATACGTACACGCCTTCCGCCCCGCCGACGCGCGCGCGACGATCGCGCAAGCGCTGGAGCTGCTCGACCCGGTCGCAGGCGACGACGTCCGGGCGCGCATCTACCAGCAAGCCGCGCACGTGTACAGCGAAGAAGCCAATCACGGTGCTGCGCGGCGCTACGCATCGCTCGCCGTCGATCTCGCGCTCGCCCGTAATCTTTACGACGTCGCCGTCCGTGCGTACAGCGTATTGTACGTTGCCGCCTACGAAGAAGCCGACGATCCCATCGGCTGCTTGGCGACGCTCGATAAGCTGCTCGATTGCGCGCGCAAAGCCGCGAGTAACCAAGGTCTGCTCTACGGGCTGATGGCTTCGTACGGTATCGAAGCCGACCGCGGCAACGACGCCGCGCTCGCGCAGATCGAAAAGCTGCTCGCCGGTTTTCCCGACACGCTGCCGCAGAGCCGCAGCGAAGTGTTGCTTCCCGCGATGGCGCTGCGCGCCGCGTGGAGCGGCGATTTTCGCCGTGCGGTCGAGCTACTCGAGCGCACCGCCGAATCGCAAAACGACGAGCGCCGCGCGGAACATCTTTCGGAGCTCGCCCTGTACGCGTGCGCCGCCGGTATGCGCGAAACGGCCGAACGCGCAAACGCCGGCGCGATCGAAGTTCTTACGCGGTGGGGAAAAGCGACGCGCCGCGCATTGCGTTCGCGACTCGTGCTCGCCTTCTTCGAGCTCACGCGCGGCCGCGTCGCGGCGGCGCGCCGGCTGCTTGCCGCAGTAAAAGACGATCTCGATCCGTCGATGTCGCGGCTGCACGCGCTCGCCGATGCAGCGGCGACGCTGTGCCGCTCGGTGGAAGGCAGCGCCGACGGTACGTCGCTTGCGGGCGCGTTGGAACGCTTACGCGCCGAGCAGTTCGGAGGTTTTGCCCGCTTGCTGGAAGCGGTTCCGTTTCCCAAGAGCGCCGCCGGCGGCTACGCGACGCTGAGTACGACCGAGCGAGAAATTCTGCAAGAACTCGTCGCCGGCGGCAGCACGCGCGAGCTGGCGGCACGCACCTCGCGCAGTCCGCGCACGATCGACGCGCACGTCCGGTCGATTTGTAAGAAGTTGAGTTGCCGCAGCCGCCGCGACGCCGTCGCTCTTGCCATCGGCTCGGGCTGGGTGCAGAATGTAACCTGATGGCCGGTCGACCACTAGGCGCCCTAGCGCTGATCGCTACCCTCACTGCCGCAGGCTGCGCGCGACCGCAGCCGTTCTTGCCTGTGGGGACGGCCCCGAACGTCGCGATGCGTCCCGCGCACGGGGCCAGCTCGCTGCCGGGCGGCTGGTTGCCATGCGGCTTCCCCAGCCGGGATGACGGCGGCGGCGACGACGTCGCATCCGCGACGCACGTCGCGCAATGCACCGTGGCAATCGATAAATCGGCCGGCAGCCA
>JAFAHZ010000089.1 GCA_019236975.1 Vulcanimicrobiota bacterium
GGAGATCCGCTTTGGCCGCCGCTGCAACCCGACGCAACGCCAACGGCAACACAGAAGAGGACGAAGAGTATCGTCTTTTTCATTCAAGCTCCCAAGGCCACACTTGCCTGCCGTCAGTATACAGGAGCAACCCGGCCGTCGCCCACCCGCCCCTATGCCTGAACAGCGGGTTCGGCCGTAAAGAAACCGTTAAGCGGTGCGGTCCCGCGCCGAGCCGCGCTGTTCGATGAGCAGCTCTTCGAACTCATCGCCCGGCAAGGCCCGGCCGAACAGGTAGCCCTGGGCCAGCTCGCAGCCGCAGTCGCGCAAAAACTCCATCTGCGCCTCGGTTTCGACGCCTTCGGCCTGCACCTTCAGCCCGAGTGCGTGCGCCATCGCGATGATGGCCGAAACGATCGCGAGATCGTTGGCATCGTTGGGAATATCGCGTACGAACGTGCGGTCGATTTTCAGCTTGTCGATCGGAAACCGCTTGAGATACGCGAGCGAGGAGTATCCCGTTCCGAAATCGTCGAGCGCAAGAGTTATGCCCAAGTTCTTGAGCTGGCGCATGATGCCGATCGAATCTTCAGCGTTGTGCATCGCGACGCTTTCGGTGATTTCGAACTCGAGTGTCTTGGCGTGATACTGCACCGATCGTAGCGCGTCTTCGATCGACTTGATGAGGTTGTAGTGCAGAAATTGCCGCCCGGAAAGGTTGACTGCCAGCAGCAGATCGAGGCCGAAGCGCTGTTGCCACTGACGCACCTGGTCGACCGCGGTACGCAACACCCAATCGCCGAGCTGCACGATGAAGCCCGACGTTTCGGCCTGCGAAATAAAGGTTTCCGGCGGGGCCCACGTGTCGTCTCGCTGCGGCCAGCGACAGAGCGCTTCCAACCCGACCACGTGGCCGCTCTGCAGATCGACGACCGGTTGATAAAAGATGCGAAACTCGCCGTAGCTTAGCGCGTTCGCCATTCTTTGATGCATGGGCAACCGGTAACTCACAACGAACAACCGCTTCGCTGGCACCAATGTTGTTCCCGCTGGCGACCGCCCGTAACCTTACTCCGTCGACCACGAAAGCGACGCAAAATAGGCAACGCGCGCGGCGTCTTCGGCCTGATCGGTGAGGTCGAACGCACGCTCGAGGTCTTCAGAAATCGCGCTCAGGCCGTGCCGTTCCATCAGCACCACGTCGAAATTCTTTGCAAACGCTTCGGCGCACGCTTCCGCCAGTTCTTGCGAACCGTTTGCACGGTACGGCGTCCACGCGACGGGGCCGAGGGTCTCGCGCGCGCCGACGGTTTCCTGCGGAAAGGACCTTCCCCTTACCGACCACACAACGCAAAACGTCGGATGCGTGTGGACGACGCAGCGAACGTCCGCGCGCACGCGGTACGCCGCTAGATGCAGCGGTAATTCGCTCGTGGGGCGCCGCGCGGCATCGCGCGGCGTTCCATCGCCGCCGACGCGCACGATGTCATCAACTCCGAGCGTTCCGAGCGATCGACCCGACGGCGTTACCAGCAGGTCGCCGCCGTCCAATTTCACGCTGACGTTGCCGCTGGTTCCGCTCACTAATCCGCGTTGCCACAAGCGCGCGCCGTACGCGACCATTGCCGAACGCGCGGACTCTTCGCTCATCGACGACCGCCTACGACGCAAGAGGCGCGCGGCCCTCGGGCGAAGCACGCCGCATGGTCGAATCCGCGCGTCTGGGACGCGTCGTTATTGCCGAACCGTTCGACGAACGCGGTCTTGCCGTTCTGTCGAGCGCCGGCATCGAAGTCGTCTCGTGCGTGGGATCCTCGCGCGACGCATTGCACCGCGCCCTGACCGACGCGCGCGGTCTGATCGTCCGCTCCGAAACGCGCGTCGACAACGAGCTGCTCTCGCGCGCACCGCGATTGGAGGTGGTGGCCCGTGCCGGGGTCGGCGTCGATGCAATCGATGTCGATGCAGCAACGGCCGCCGGCATCGTGGTCGTAAACACGCCGAGTGCCAACACGATTGCTGCCACCGAACATACCTTTGCGATGATGCTGTCGACGCTGCGGCACGTTCCGGCGGCGCACGCATCGCTGCACGCGGCCCGTTGGGAACGCAAGCCGTTCGTCGGTAACGAGCTGTTCGGCAAGACCCTCGGCATCGTCGGTTTGGGACGCATCGGCAGCAACGTCGCGTCGCGAGCGACGGCATTCGGTATGAAGGTCATTGCGTACGATCCGTACGTCCCCGCGTCGCGCGCGAGCGCACTCGGCGTCGAACTCGTCGACCTCGACGACCTTTTGCGCGCTGCCGACGTCGTGACGCTTCACGTTCCGCTCACTCCGCAAACGCAGCACCTCGTCGACGCGCGCGCGCTATCGCTGTTGCGCGACGGCGCCGTGCTCGTCAACTGCGCGCGCGGCGCAGTGCTGGATCTCGCTGCAGTGCTCGAGGCACTCGACGCCGGACGACTCCGCGCCGCGGCCATCGACGTCGTGCCGGAAGAGCCGCCCCCGCCCCATTCATACTCGTCGCGCATCCTTACGCATCCGCGCGTCGTCGCGACACCGCACCTCGGCGGTTCCACGCACGAAGCGCTCGAGCGCATTGCATTGGAACTGGCCGAAGACGTCGTTCGCGTGCTCGGCGGCCGCCCCGCCAGCGGCGCGGTCAACGCCCCGACACTCGAGGGCGGCTCGCAAAGCGCCGGCGGTTTCGTCGACCTTGCCTTTCGCATGGGTGCGATGGTACCGCAGCTTTTCGCCGAAGCGCTGCGTCAAGAAATCGCGCTAGTGCTGCAGGGCGATATTGCGGAACTCGACGCCGACCCGTTCGTCGCCGCGCTGCTCGCGGGTGCGCTGCCGTTCGTCAGCGACCGGCGCGTGTCGATCGTCAACGCCGCGGCAATCGCTCGCGACATCGGCGTGCGCACGATGGTCACGCGGGAAGGTCCGCACAATCCTTTTCGCGCCTCGATTGCGGTCGCAGTTCAAGATCACCGGCTTGTCGGCACGGTCCTGCCGAACGGTCCGCGCGTGGTGGAAATCGACGGGTACGAAGTGGATGCGGTTGCCGACGGCACGATCCTGGTAACGCTGCATCGCGACGTTCCCGGCATGGTGGGACGCATCGGCAGCCTCCTCGGCGACGCCAACATCAACATTTCGACGATGCAAGTCGCCCGCAACCAGCGCGGCTGCGGTGCGATGATGGTGCTCGACGTCGATCGCACGATCGATCGCGAATGGCTCGCGAAGATCGCCGCCGTCGACGGAATCGAGTCGGTTCGCCTCGTTCAGCTCTAGTGGCGCGCCTGTACGTCGCCCGCCACGGCGAGACCAACTGGAACTACGAAGGCCGCTACCAAGGACGGCTCGAGTCGCAGTTGAGCGCGCTGGGAGAGCGGCAAGCCGCGGCCCTGGCATCCGCGCTGGCAAGCAGCGGCGCAAAGCGCGTGATCGCGAGCCCGTTGTCGCGCTGCACGGAAACCGCCGCGCCGCTGGCCCGGACACTCGGCGTAGCCATCGAAACGGACGACCGCTTGTTGGAAATTGCCCACGGAACCTGGGAGGGCCGGCTGCGCGACGATATCGGGCGGTTCGATTCCGAACGCATGCAGGCTTGGCGGCGCGCCCCCGAGACGGTGACGTTCGAAGGCGGGGAATCGCTGGCCGACGTCGCGGGCCGCTGGCGCGCGTTTGCCGGCTCGCTTGGCGGGGATAACGATGTGGTCGTCGTGACGCACGACGTGCTGATCCGGCTGGCGATTCTCGATGCAACCGGCCGGGGGGCCCGCGAGTTTTGGAAGCCGCGCGTGCGAAACGGCGCGTACGCCGTGTTGTCCGGTTCCGGCGAGTGCTGGAACCTCGATGCAGAATGTTGCGACGAACACGTGCAAGGGATGCTTTCCGATACCAGCCGCCAAGCACTGTAACGAACGAGCGAGAAGGAGGATCCGTGAGTACTCAAACGCAGCCATTCCTCAGCGACGTGCAAGAGCTGCGCCGGCGAGCGCGCGAGAATATCGGGCGCGGTGCCGTGACCGACAGCTACGGCCTCGACGCAAAGCAGGCGTGCGATGTTCTCAACGCCGCGCTGGCAACCGAAATCGTTTGCGTCCTGCGCTATAAGCGGCACTACTACATGGCCACCGGACTCAACAAAGACGCGGTCGCCGCGGAGTTTCTCCAACATGCCGGGGAAGAACAAGGTCACGCCGACAGTATTGCGGAGCGCATCACGCAGCTGGGCGGCGCGCCGGACTTCAATCCGGAGGGGCTGGCGACGCGCAGTCACTCGGAATATCGCGAAGGGACCTCGCTTACGGACATGATTCGCGAGGACCTCGTCGCCGAACGCGTTGCGATTGAGTCCTATACCGAGATGATTCGTTTCTTCGGCGATCGCGACGTCACGTCGCGCCGGCTGATGGAAGAGATTCTCGCCGTGGAAGAAGAGCACGCCAACGACATGCGCGACCTGCTCGAGAAGGTCAAAGAATAACCATCGAGCTCACGCTGGTCCGCCACGGCGTCACCGAGTGGAACGCGCAGGGGCGGTTCCAAGGGCTAACGGACCTGCCATTAACCGCCGAGGGGCGCGCTCAGGCGGCGCTCCTCGCGGCACATCTATCGGACCGCCGTTTCGAGCGCGTCTATAGCAGCGATCTGCGGCGCGCGATGGAGACGGCGCGCGCGATTGCGGCCCCGCACGGCCTCGAACCCGTGCCCGACGTTCGCTTGCGCGAGTTCGGATTCGGGTCGTGGGAAGGCCTAACGTGGGCGGAAATCCTCGCGCACAACCCCCACCTGAGCGAAATGAGTCATCGCGCGGCGCATCTTTACGAACCCGAAGGCGGCGAACGCTTCGCTGCGGTCTGCGAGCGCGCGCGAGCCTTTTACGAGGACGTTGCGGCAACGGGCTTACGGCGCGTCGCGGTCGTTACCCACGCCGGCGTCTTACACGCAACGCTGCACGCATTCGGTTTGACGCCGGCCGAGGGTCGCGTCAACTTTCTGCCGGCAAGCGTGACCGGTGTCGCGGCCGCCGGAGGCGTGCATCGCCTACTCTGCCTCAGCGACGTGACGCATCTGGCGCGCCAAGCGCCCTCGCCATAAGTTCGGCCGATTCGAACAAACGCGGCCCGGGACGGCTGACGTACGCGTTACCGTCCATCGCGTAGACTCGTCCGTCTCGCACCGCGCGCAACGAGCGCCAGGTATCCACCGTGTCGAGCTCTCCGATCGCGCGGTTGGTTTTCCGGATGTCGAATCCGCAGGGCGCTACGACGATCGCGTCAGGATCCGCCACCGAAATTTCCTCCCACGACAGACGGCGCGAGTCGCGGCCGGCATCGGCCAGTACGGGCGTCGCGCCGGCAATCTCCACGAGCTCGGGAATCCAATGGCCGGCGCTCATC
>JAFAHZ010000188.1 GCA_019236975.1 Vulcanimicrobiota bacterium
TGGCCGCGCTGGATGCCGTACAGGAGATCACCGGCGCGCCGAAAGTCAATATCGCGTCGCTCTGCTTGGGGGGCACCCTGACGCTGATCGCGCTAGCCTACCTCGCCAAGCACGGTCAGGGCGATCGCGTCAACAGCGCGACGATGACCAATACGCTCGTCGACTTCAGCATTCCCGGCGATCTGGGCGTGTTTACCGACGAAGACACGATCGCACGGCTCGAGACGCGCATGCGCGAGCGCGGCTACCTCGATTCCAACGAGATGGCGAAAACCTTCGATTGGATGCGCTCGCACGACTTGATCTGGAGCTACGTCGTCAACAGCTGGTTCAAGGGCAAGCAGCCGCCGGCGTTCGATATCCTCGCCTGGAACAGCGATTCGACGCGCATGCCGGTCGAGATGCACTCGCAGTACTTGCGCGCCTGCTACCTGCACAACTCGATCGTCAAGCCGAACGAGTTCGCCATCGGCGATACGCCCATCGACTTAGGGACCATCCGCAATCCGCTCTACATCCTGGGCGCCGAAAACGATCACATCGCCCCGTGGCGCGCGACGTATCTCACGACCCAGTACGTGGGCGGCGAAGCGAAGTACACGCTGACCAACTCGGGCCACATCGCGGGCATCGTCAATCCTCCGGGCGGAAAGAAAACGTGGCACTATACGCAGCCGCACGCCCATCGCGGCGAGAGCGCCGAGGCGTGGCTGGAAGGTGCCGACAAGCACCAAGGCTCGTGGTGGGAAGATTGGGCGGGCTGGATCGAGACGCGCGCCGGTGCGATGCGCGCGCCGTACGCTCTGCCGGAAGGCGAGCGCGGCGTCGGCAAGTACGTTCGTAACGAAACCGCGCCCGTCTTCGGGGTAGCCAAGGCGGCGGTGCAATCGTGACGGACGAACGCACGAACGGCCCCTGGGTGAGTCTCGGCGCGTTCATTCGCAGCCAACGCGAGCTGGCCAACCTTTCGATGCGGCAGCTGGCGGAGATCGCCAAGATTTCGAATCCGTATCTGTCGCAGGTCGAGCGCGGCCTGTACAAGCCGTCGGCCGACGTGCTCAAACAAATCGCCAACGCGCTCCACATTTCGGCGGAGACGATGTACACGCAAGCCGGGCTGCTCGATAACACGGCCGAAGCCGACAACCACCACGGCGTAGAGCATGCGATCAAGCTCGATCCGCGGCTGTCGGTCGATCAAAAAGAAGCGCTCATCCGTATTTATAGGTCGTTCGTCGCCAGCGGCGGCTAAGTGAGCGTACGCAGAGGGCCCCTTGCGCCGATGGCCCTGGCGGCTCTGGGCGTCGTCTTCGGCGACATCGGCACCAGCCCGCTCTACACGCTTCGCACGTGCTTTCTCTCGGCGTCCGCGTCACCGACGTTCGAAAACACCGTCGGCATCGTCTCGCTTTTGGTTTGGGCGTTGGTTGTCGTCGTCTGCATTAAGTACGTTTCGATCTTGATGCGGTTCGACCACGAAGGCGAGGGCGGCATTCTCGCGTTGCTGGCGCTGGCGTCGCCGCCGCGGTTACTGGGGCCCCTCCGGCACGCGCGCTGGGTCGTGCTCGTCGTCGTCGTCGGCGCCGCCATGTTGCTCGGCGACGGAATGATCACGCCCGCCATCTCGGTGATCTCGGCGGTTGAAGGATTGAACGTCGCGACGAAAGCGGCGCAGCCATTTGTCGTGCCGATCTCGGCGGGCGTGCTGCTGGCGCTGTTCCTCGTGCAATCTCGGGGAACGCAGCGCATCGGCAGGCTCTTCGGGCCGGTGATGCTGCTGTGGTTTCTGGCGATCGCGGCGGCCGGATGCGCGGGCATCGCCGGTCGTCCAAGAATTCTCGAGGCGCTCGATCCGGGGCACGCGCTGTGGTTCGTCACGCATCACGGCTGGTACGGGTTTCTGATCTTCGGCGGCGTCATTCTCTGCCTGACCGGCGCCGAGGCGCTCTTTGCGGATCTCTCCCATTTCGGGCGCGTGCCGATTACGTGGGCGTGGTACGGCGTTGTTTTTCCGGCGCTGCTGCTGAACTACTTAGGTCAGGGGGCGGCCGTGCTGCACGATCCGCACGCCTTGGATTCGCCGTTTTATTCGCTCACCGGCGGCTGGACGCTGATGCCGATGGTCGCCCTGGCGACGCTTGCCACGATCATTGCGTCGCAGTCGCTGGTTTCCGCCGCGTTTACCCTTGGAGAGCAGGCGATTGCCATGAACTTGAGCCCGCGCTTCTTCGTCCGGCACACGTCGGCCAAAGAACGCGGCCAAGTTTACGCACCGTTTATCAACGTCGTTCTGGCGGTCGTGTGTTTGCTGCTCGTCGTCAGTTTTCGAAGCAGCGATCGTTTGGCCGGCGCCTACGGGCTCGCCGTAGCCTGCACGATGCTCGCAACGTCCGTCACGTTCTACGTCGTGCTTCGCACGGTCTACAAGCGACCGGCGATCGCCGTGTTGCCGTGGATGGCGATCTTTCTTGCGATCGACGTAACGTTCGTCCTGTCCGGTTTGCCGAAGTTCTTCGACGGCGCTTGGGTGCCGCTGGCCATCAGCTTCGTCATCGCGACGATTTCCTGGACATGGCTGCACGGGCGGCGCGCGCTCGCACGTGCGGTTGCCGAAGACCAGGTGCCGGTCGAGGAATACGTCGCCACGCACCATCCGGGCAAAGAGCCGGTGGCTACTGCCGTTTTGTTGACGCGCGATCCGTCGGGGATTCCCTTCGTGCGCCATCACGCGTGGATGCCAGAGTTGCTTTCCGACAAGCGCATCGTGCTGCTCACGCTGCGGCCGGCCGCGCATCCCTACGTGGCGAACGACAAACGGGTGACGTACCACGACGTGAGCCGATGCTTTACGGCGGTCGAAGCCCGCTTCGGCTACATGGAGCATCCCTGTCTGCGGCCGATCTTGGAGGTACCGGAACTCGCGCGCCTGTGCCTGAGCGAGCCCGATACGACGTACTTTTTCGCGGTTCCGACGATCGTTGCGAAGGATGCAAGCAGGCTGCGGCTGTGGCAGCGCAGCCTCTTTGCGTGGCTGCAGAAAATCTCGCGGCCGCTCGTCGACGACCTCGAAATTCCACCCGACCAAGAGGTGGCGTTGGGCGTCAAAGTGGCGATTTAAGAATCGCTGCGTCGCCCAGCGCAGCAGCCGCTGCGGCGGCGCGGGCGGTGTTGTAGTGCGACGGGTCTGCCGTCGTACGCGATGCGGCCTCCGACGTAGGTCCCCTCGATTTTCGTTTCCATAATAGCTTGCGCGGGCGCCGTCATCCAGTCGCGATCCATTACGACGAAATCGGCATATTTACCGGGAGCGATCGAACCGAGCACGCGCTCTTGGAAGTTGGCGTGCGCCGCCCAGATCGTCATCGACTTCAGCGCCTCCTCGCGCGTCATACGCTGATCGGGATACCAGCCGCCCGGCGGTTCGTTGCGTTCGTTTTGG
>JAFAHZ010000202.1 GCA_019236975.1 Vulcanimicrobiota bacterium
TACGTTTGCGCTCTCGGCCGAGGTTCGCATGGGACGTGCGGACGGTACGCCGGTCGCACCCGGCGAGGCGGCGCGAATGCCGACCGGCGGCGCGCTGCCGGCCGGCACCGACGCCGTCGTACCAATTGAAGAAGCGGTCGACGGGGACGGCGTCGTTTCGATCGGCGCGGCGATCGAGCCGGGCTACAACGTCATCGAACCAGGTCAGGATATGCGGCGAGGCGAGGTGATGCTGCACGCCGGCCGGCGCATCGGCTCTCCGCAGCTAGGCGTTTTGGCAACGCTCGGCGTCACGTCCGTTCCGGTCTACCGTCAACCCACCGTTGCCGTGCTGTCGTCCGGCGACGAAATCGTGTCGCCGAGGGAACGGCCGCTGCCGGGGCAAGTGCGCGACTCCAACCGCTACGCGGTGAGTGCGTCGCTGGAAGCGATGGGGGCGCGCGCGATGCACTATCCGACGCTGCGCGACGACGCCGGGGCCTTCGAGCGCGGGCTGCGCGCGGCGCTCGACGAGTGCGACGCGCTCGCAATCACGGGCGGCTCGTCGGTGGGCGAACGCGACCGATTGCCGGGCGCCGTCGCCGCACTCGGCGAGCCGGGCGTCGTCGTGCACGGCTTGCGTCTTCGGCCGGGGAAGCCGACGCTCTTGGGGAACGCCGGCGGCAAGCCGATTCTCGGTCTTCCCGGCAATCCGACCTCGGCCTTGATGATGCTCGAGGCGGTCGTGTCGCCGATCGTTGCGGCGCTGACCGGCGCACAAATCGTCCCCGATACCGTGACGGCCCGCCTTGCGGAGCCGGCGCGCAGCCGGCCGGGATGGACCTGGTTCGTTCCGGTGTCGCTTGAAAATGAGGCGGGCACCCCTCTGGCGCATCCCCTCCCTCTGCGTTCGTTCTCGGTGAGCCTCACGGCGCGCGCCGACGGGTACGTCATCATGGACGAGCGCGACGAACACTGGCCGGCCGGTACGACGGTCGCGGTCCATCGTTTCATCGGGAGCTTTCGTTGATTCGACCCATCCCAGCCATCGAGGCGATTCCGGCGATGACGCCGTTCGTCGGGCCCGAACAGTTGATGCGCGAAAGCGGGCGCACCGCATTGCTGCGTCTCGGTGCCAACGAGAGCGCGTTCGGTCCGTCGCCCAAGGCCGTAGCGGCGATGTCGCAAGAGCTCGAGCGCTTGAGCTGGTACGGCGATCCGGAGTCGCTCGACTTGCGCGATGCGTTAGCGGCAAAGCACCGCTGCTCGCCGGAGCAGATCGTCGTCGCTTCCGGCATCGACGACGTGATGGGTTTGGCGGTACGGGCGTTCGTAGGACCCGGCGGCACCGCGCTTACGACCCGCGGCACGTATCCGACGCTGGTCTACCACGTTGCCGGATACGGCGGCCGCACCGTTTACGCGTCGTACCGCAGCGACGGAACGATCGACGTAGACGCGCTGCTCGAAATCGCGCGCCGCGAGCGTCCCAGTCTGGTCTATCTCGCTAACCCGGATAACCCGAGCGGGTCCTTTTTGTCGCGCGGCGAGATTCGCCGGTTCTACGACGAGCTGCCGCACGATTCGCTCTTCCTGCTCGACGAAGCATACGCCGATTTCGTCGACGAGGAGCGTCTGCTCGAGCCCTTCTTCGACGATCGCCTGATCCGGATGCGCACGTTCTCGAAGGCGTACGGCATGGCCGGAGCCCGCATCGGGTACGCGATCGCGACGGCGAGCAACGTCCAGACCTTTCAGAAGATTCGGCTCCACTACGGCGTCAATCGCAACGCGCAAATCGGCGCACTCGCCTCGCTGCAGGACGAAACGTTTCGGTGCCACGTCGTGGACGAGACGAAGCGCGCTCGCGAAGACTACTACGCGCTCGCGCGGGAGCTCGGCTTGGGCTGCATCGAATCGTGCACGAACTTCGCGTGCATCGATTTGGGAACGGCCGAACGCGCAACCAGCGTGATGAACGAGCTGCTGCGTCGCGGCGTGTGGATTCGAAAGCCCGGCGCGCCGCCGCTCGACCGGTACGTGCGCGTGAGCGCCGGAACGGCGGAGATGCGCGCCGAGTTCGCGCGGGCATTTCGCGCTGTGCTGACTGAGGCGAGCGTATGAGATACGCGATTGTCTCCGACATTCACGGAAATCTCGAGTCGCTCAAGCGGGCGATGTCGATGCTCGATCCGGGCGACCGCGTGGTCTGTTTGGGCGACATGGTGGGCTACGGTCCCAACCCCAATGAGTGCGTCGCGCTGCTGCGCGAGTTGTGTACGCACGCCGTCCTCGGCAATCACGACTTGGCGGCGACCGAGAACTATGGCGTCGAATACTTCAACGACGCCGCGCGCGAAGCGATCTCCTGGACCCAATCGGTGCTCAACGACGAAAGCCGCGCCTGGCTCAACACGCTGCCCTACGAACTGCGGCTGCCGGAGTTTTTGCTCGTTCACGGCGCGCCGGTGAACTACTTCGAGTACGTTCTCGACAAGCGCACTGCCGCTGCGGCGTTCGAGCGAACCGACGCGCCGCTGATTTTCATCGGTCACACGCACATTGCCGAATACTGGGTTCAAGAGCCGGACGGCAGCATCGGGCTCAAGCACATGCAGTACGGCGGCGATCTGGAGCTCGAAGACGGAAAGCGCTACATCGTAGACGTCGGCAGCGTCGGGCAGCCGCGCGATCTCAATCCCGAAGCATCGTTCGTCATGTACGACACGGAACGAAAGCGCGTTCAGTGGATTCGTTATGCCTATCCCATCGCCGAGGTTCAAGAGAAAATTCGTGAAGCGCACCTGCCGGGCTATTTAGCGGATCGGCTGAAAATCGGACGATGATGAATACGTCGGGCGACGTACCGTTCGACGACGGCAACTGCTTCGCGTGCGGACCGGAGAATCCCATCGGCTTACACCTCCACTTCGATCGCGACGAGAACGAAGGCGTGCGCGCGCGTGCGGTGCTGGCTTCGCAGTTTCAAGGCTGGCGCGGCATCGCACACGGCGGCATCGTCATGGCGCTGCTCGACGAAGCGATGGCGCATGCCGCCGGTTTTGCCGGCCATCGCGGCGTGACCGCAAGCGTCAACGTACGGTTTCGCAAGCCGGTTCCGCTGGAGCGGCCGATCGTCATGCGCGGCAGGGTAACGTGGCATCGCCGCAACGTGCTCGGGGTGCAGGCGCGCGTCGAAGACGAAGCGGGTACGGTTCTCGCCGAAGCGGAGGGAATGTTCGTTTCGCGTGGCCCGCTCGACGCCGTCGCCGATCGCCGCAACGCACAAATCAACGACTCCGGTCGGCGATGAAATCCAAGCAGCAGCGCGTCAAAGCATCGGAAGAAGCCAGGAAGCACGACGCGCCAACGATCGACAACCGGCGCGCGCGTCACGAGTATCACATTCTCGATTCGCTCGAAGCCGGCTTGGTACTGACCGGGACCGAAGTGAAATCGATTCGTGCGGGAGGCGCGAGCCTCAACGAGGCGTACGCGCGATTTCGCGACGGAGAAGCGTGGCTATTGGGCATGCACGTACCGCCTTACAAGCAAGGAAGTTTTTCCAACGCCGATCCCAACCGTCCGCGCAAACTCTTACTGCACAAAGAACAAATCGCCGAACTGCAAGGGCGCGTTTCGGAAAAGGGACTGACGATCGTACCGCTGCGGCTCTACTTCACGCGCGGCATGGCC
>JAFAHZ010000231.1 GCA_019236975.1 Vulcanimicrobiota bacterium
CTGCGGGTACATTTGAATCGGACCGGCAACGAAGCTGGTAAAGTTGATCGTGTAATTCAGGTACGCGGCGACGCCGACGTGTCCCGGCAGCACGCCGCCGTACGCGTCGACCACCAAACTCACGACGCGAAAGAACGCGTACGACAGGCCGACCGTCACAAAGACGTTCGGCAGGAGCATCCAGTCGGGAAAAAAGACGTACCGCTTGAGCCAGCAGAATCCCACGACGAGGATCGTGAGGATAGCTACGAGCCCGATGCGCTTTCCACGGTGCCGGTCCGCTACCAGCATCGCAACGTAACCGGCCGCCAAGAAGCCGGCGAAGGGGACCAGCGACGTTACGTGTTGGGCGAAGGTCGCAAGAAATGCGACGTTAGCGACGAGCAGAATCGCGCGGCGCCACTTACCCGACGCCGATGCGGCAAGCAGCGCCGCGACCAGCGCGCAGAAAGCCAGGAATTGAAGCGACGGTACGTTCACTGCAGCTTGGAATGAATGCGCGCTGCGAGGTCGCCTACGTTGTCGAAAGAGGCAATCTCGGCCGCTGCAAAATCGACGCCGAACGCTCGTTCGACGTGAACGATCAGCCGGATCTGCGCGAAGCTATCCCAACCGTCCACGTGATCTGCAATGAGATCCGGCGTCGCAACGAGCGTATCGTCGTCGAAGACCTCCCGAATGATGCCGGTAAGCCGATCGTAAATGGCCTCGTGCGAAAGCGTCACGCCGCCGCCTTCTCCAAAGGCTTCGCACCAGACCTCTCCGAAGCGGCCGTGATGCTGCGTAGCCTCTTCGCTCTTACCGCACTCGCATTCATCGCGGCCGTCGACCCGACCAGCGGAACCGTGGTCGTCGCTAAGACGCAAGGCAATGCCATCGTCCTCTGGGACGTCACGCACGACGTCTCCGCGATCGTGGCCGAGCCGGGGACGACCGATGCCAAAATGCACGAGGTCGAAGTGGCGGCTGCGAAGATTCTGCTCGCTCGGCTCGGTGAGGTGCCGGCGGCAACGTCGGTCGAGGTTCGCGTCGTGTATCAAGAGACGGGTGAGGCGAGCCAATTTTATCGCGCGAACACCTTCGGCGGCGTCGAAAAGCTGCTCGTCGTGTCAGCGTCGCGCGAAGCGGCGGCGCACAACAAAGACGCCTGGACGGCTCAACTTGCGAAGAACGAACTGCCGGCGGGTGTCACGGCGAGCGTTACCGGCGCGCTCCCGCCGCCCTAATCACTTCTTCGTCCACGGACGCGTGCGCAGCAAATACTCGGAGATGACCTGCGCGACCAGAGCCGCACCGGCAACCGAATAGTGCGGATCGCGAGCGGCAAAGAGCGCCGGATGATCCCTCGACGTTTCCGCGCTCCAAAATGCCGGGAATGCATCGGCGAACGGTACGCCGGCTGCGTCGAGCGCTTGACGGAACAGCGAATCGAAGGCGAGGTAATCGTTCGGCGGCGCCGGGAACGTCGTGTAACTGAAATTTTTATTGAAACGCAGCCAGCTCGCTTCAACCGGCGATACTTCGTAGGGCTCCGACGGTGCCAGCACGACCGCCAAAGGAATGTTAACCTTCGCGAGTTCACTTGCGGTGTCGCGCACCGACGACGCTACTAACGGCTGCCATTGCGCGGCGTAGGGATCGAGGCTCGCGCTCGGCGGTTGTTTGAGCGACATGTAGACTTGACCCGACCCCAGCTGCAGAATCACCATGTCGGCCACACCCGATGCGAGATAGGTGTTGACGTACTCCTTCATCGCGTTGAGATCGGCGAGGAGCTGAAAGGGATAAACCTTGGGGGGCCGTGGAAAGCCGAGCGATCGCCAGTTGCCGCGCAAGTTGCGTTCGACGATTCCTGCGATCGACTCGCTCCACACTTGATTTGAGTTGATTTCGGACGCGCCGATATACACGATGCGATAGTTCGTTTTGTCGGCCGCGATGTCGCTTATCGTCGATTGATTGCGAAAGTCGATCCCGGATACGAGGCGCAAGCGGCGGTTACCGGTATCGGCAACGACGAAGCTTCCGTCCGCGCGTCGTACCAGGCCCATTGGTTGGTCGACGCGCCCGGCGGCCGAATCGCCGTCGCGATACCCGCCCGCTTCAAACCCGGCGTTTTCGATGGGCATGCCGATCGCCATGCCGGTCATCGTCGAAGCGAAGTACCGCACCGCATTGGTCGTGATGTCGGTATACACCCAGTCGCTATCGTCGACCGCTGCCACCGCATATGGATGCCCGAACTCGCGCGACCCGGCGATGAACTGGCTGTTGTCCGCGTACGACTCCCACGGCCCGGTTTGATAGAAACGGATCGGGCCCACACCGTCTTCGCGGAAAATATAGATGCCGGTTCCGGCCGCGACGAAGAGCAGCGGCGCCGTTCCGCCTTCGTACAGCGACAGGCCCGTGACCGACGTCAGGGATGTGGTAAACGGCGCCGGCAGCGCAATCGTCGTGACCGTGCCGTCGGACGTAATCTTGCGAACGCCGGTACCGAAATCGCCGACGAAGAGCGTACCGCGAGCATCGAATGCGAGGGTGACGGGATTCGTAAACAGCGCCGAGGCGCGCGTGCCGTCGGAGTTGCCCGCGCGTCCGCACGTGCCGGCGTAGTCGGAGACGCTGCCGCCCGAGATGACGCGCAAACAATGATTGGCGGTATCGGCGACGACGACGTCACCCGAACTCGATACGGCGACCGCTTTCGGTTCGTTAAAACGCGCGCTCGCAGCCGGGCCGTTCGCGTATCCGCCCGCGACCCACAAGCGGGACGCGTCGAGCGCACCCGAACCGGCAAGCGTCGTGATGGTACCGTTTGAAACCCGGCGAATCCGCTGCGCCCCGGTGTCGGCGACGTACACGTCGCCGTTGGGCGCGACGGCAAGGCCTTCGGGCATGACGAACGACGCGCTCTGCGCCGGACCGTCGCCAAATCCCGCCGCTCCCGAACCGGCAAACGTGTCGATTTGCGCGGCACTCGCGATCGCCGTCAGCGACAACGCCACGCTCAGCGCCGCCAAAAGAGAAACGATGCGTCGCACCAGCGGCTCTTACATCGCCTCAACCGGCGCGTCCTGTGAAAAGAAAACCCGGTGCTGGACTCGTGGTTCGCCCTTCGACAGGCTCAGGGTGACAACAATTCGGAAGCGCTCGCTCAGGATGACGGTTCGAGTCCAGGGTAAGAAACGAAGACCACCCCATCGTGGGGTGGTCTTCATTTCTTCTCCCGGTGCTGGACTCGAACCAGCGACCCGCTGATTAACAGTCAGCTGCTCTACCAACTGAGCTAACCGGGACCGTGCGGACTACGGGATTGTAGCCCATGCCGATGAAGGGCGCAAGGATGAAGTCGACGCCGGCGGCGCGCGCAGCACTGCGCTTCGTACTGATGATGGGCATCGTCAACCTTTTCGCCGACTTCACCTACGAAGGCGGCCGCGGCGTGGTCGGCGCCTTCCTCGGCCAGCTCGGAGCCGGCGGCGCCGTGGTCGGCGTCGTTGCCGGTGGCGGCGAGCTGGCGGGCTATGCGATCCGGTCGCTCGCCGGGGCGCTCGCCGATCGCACCGGCCGCTACTGGATCGAAGTCTGGGCGGGCTACGCCATCAACATGTTGTGCGTCCCGGCGCTTGCGCTCGTGGGCGCATGGCCGGCCGCCGCGGGGCTCGTCGTCGGCGAACGGGTCGGCCGCGGCATCCGCAAGCCCGTCATGTCGGCGATTATCGCGCAGGCGGGGCGCGACATGGGCAGCCACGGCTTCGCCTTCGGCCTCAACGAGTTTCTCGATCAGCTCGGCGCGACGGTCGGCCCACTCGTCGTCGCTCTAGCGGTTGCGCGCAGCGGCGGTTTCCGCATGGGATTTGCGGTGCTGATCGTGCCGGCCGTCCTGACGCTGCTGGCACTGATTCCGGCCAATGCCCTCGGCCGGCACCTCGTGCCGCAGCCATCCGATGCGAACGAACCGCCCCTTCGCGACCCCGTCGCCTTCCGGCGCTACGCGATCGGCGGCGCGCTGATGGCCGCCGGTTTCGTCGATTTTGCCCTGATCGCGTTCCGTTTTCAGCGCGACCATATCGCGGGGGCGGCGGCCATCTCGGTATGGTTCGCGGTGGCGATGCTCGTAGCGGCACTGGCCGCGCCGCTCCTGGGCAAGCTCTACGATCGCATCGGAGCGCCGGTCATCGGCATCGCCGTCCTGGTCTCGGCGTTCGCGACGCCGATGGCATTCCTCGGCGCCGGGCCGGTCGCACTGGCCGGCGCGGCGCTATGGGGCTTTGGGACGGCCGTCGTCGACGCGCTGCTCTTGGCGCTGATCTCGTCGGTCATTACGAAGCGACGCGGCGCGACGACGTTCGGCCTGTTCGACCTCATTTTCGGCGTGGCGTGGTTTGCCGGCAGCGCGGTCGCGGGCGTTTTGCTGGACCGCTCGGTGCTGGCCCTCGCGATCTTTTCGGCGGCCCTTCAGCTCGCCGCGATCCCCTTCTTCACCCGGCGCTCATCTATCTCTTAAAAACTTAGTTGACAACCGCGGACACTGGCGCTACACTACTATCAACTAATGATTTAAGAGAGGAAGCGGAGGAAGTTCATGAGATTCGGAATCAGTTTGGTCAGCGCCACGTTCGTCGTCCTCGCCGGATTTTTGGCGATGTCCGGCGGCCCCCTGACGATCCCCGCCTTCCACGACGGAATGGCCGCACCCAAGACCATTGCGGCCGAAGTTGTCTACGCCCACCGCCTGAACACGACGACGCTCGTCAGCACCCGCTAAGGGCTACGGCTGGGAGGCTTGGCGGCGGATCGTTACCTGCTGACTGAGTTGCACGGTGGCGTTGGCGCCGGCGGGAATCGTGAAGTTCGTCTTGTTGTTGGCGCCGAGCATCGCGCCGCCGATCAAGCCGATGGCACCGCCGGCGCTCGAATGAAAGATCGTCTTGCCGATGGCGTTGCCGACCAGCATGCCGAGCAGCGCTCCCGCCGCCGCCTTGCCGGCGGTACCGCCGGTCGACTTGTTGGCGGCGATGCTGGTGACGTCGCCATACACCGTTGCAATCGTCCCGTCGGGCATACGAATGTAGCGCGGATGGATGACGATTTCGGGATTACGGCCTTGCCCCGCACGAACCACTTTCGTCACGACGCCACTGATAGTGGCACCTTGAAACGCGGGATCGCCGCTGGGATACGGCGGCACGACGGCCATCGTGAACGTGTCGCCGACGTTAGCCGACGAACTATCCAGCGTTTCGTTGAGCCTGGTGTTGAT
>JAFAHZ010000228.1 GCA_019236975.1 Vulcanimicrobiota bacterium
CGAGCGTCCCCGAGGGGGCGACGATCCTCGACGCGTGCAAGACGCTCGGGATCGAAACGCCGACGCTCTGCTTCCTGCAAACGCTCACCCCCGTGAATGCTTGTCGCGTCTGCGTCGTCGAACTCGAAGGGGCGCGCGCCCTCGTCCCGGCCTGCGCGCGCAAAGTCGAGGCCGGGATGAACGTCCGCACCGATTCGGAACGCGTGCGCCACAGCCGCAAGATGGTGCTCGAGTTTCTCGGATCGTCGGTCGACCTTTCGACTGCTCCCGAAGCGCAGCGCTACATGGCGAACTACGGCGCCGACCCCTCGCGCTACGGTACCGATGCCGCCACGGTCGCGCAGCCGCCGAAGGTCGACAACAACCTCTACGTTCGCGACTACGGCAAATGCATTCTGTGCTACAAGTGCGTCGAAGCATGCGGAACGGACGCGCAGAATACGTTTGCCATCGCCGCCGCTGGCCGCGGATTCGACGCACGGATTTCGACCGAGTACGACATCGGGCTGCCCGACTCGGCGTGCGTCTATTGCGGCAACTGCATCGGCGTTTGCCCAACCGGCGCGCTGATGTTCAGCAGCGAACACGAGATGCGCGCGGAGGGCACGTGGGACGAATCGCGCCAGACGCAGACCGACACCATTTGCCCGTATTGCGGGGTCGGCTGCACGCTGCGACTGAGCGTGCAGGACAACGACATCGTGAAGGTCACGTCGCCGCTGGAAACGAGCGTCACCCACGGGAACCTTTGCATCAAAGGCCGCTTCGGGACGGTCTACGTTCAGAATCGGGACCATGACCGGTGAGCGCCGCGGGCGCAGCGTCGAAGTCGACGCCGTCGCTCTAGACGGTGCCTCGGCAAAGTCCAAGCACGACGCGGTCGTCACCGAAGAGCCGCTGGAAATTCGTCTCGTCGCGGGACGGTCGAGCCGTACGCTCGCGGTCACGATGCGGACGCCGGGAAACGATTTCGAGTTGGCGGCCGGGTTCGCGTTCGGCGAAGGCGTCGTGCGAGAACGCGACGACATCGCCGGCATCACGTATTGCCTCGACCCGGAAATCGACGCAGAGCAGCGCTACAATATCGTCAACCTCGAACTCGCGGCCGGATCGCTGCCCGATCTCGAGAGGCTCGAACGCCATTTCGTGACCAGCAGCGCCTGCGGCGTCTGCGGGCGGTCACAGATCGAATCGCTACGCGATCTCGGCATTGCTCCAATCGAAGACGCAACGACGGTTTCCGCCTCGCTCCTCTACTCGCTCCCGGATCGCATGCGGGAAGCGCAGCGCGTTTTCGAATCGACGGGCGGTCTGCACGCGGCGGCACTATTCGACGCTTCCGGAAAGCCGCTCGCGGTACGCGAGGACGTCGGCCGTCATAATGCGGTCGACAAGCTCGCCGGCTGGGGCTTGACGAACGGCCGGCTGCCGTTTGCCGAAACGATCTTGATGGTGAGCGGACGTGCGAGTTACGAGATCCTGCAAAAATCGGCGGTCGCCCGCATTCCGATCGTCTGTTCCGTTTCCGCGCCGAGCAGTTTAGCCGTCGATCTCGCTCGCGAATTCAACATCACGCTCGCGGGCTTTCTGCGTGGAGAGCGCGCAAATATTTATTCGGCGGTGGAGCGTATCGCGCAGCCCAGTCGCTCGGGATGACGCGGTTGGAGCTGCCGCATCACCCCGAGCGAAGCACGCGTGGAGGAAGCTATTCTTCGGCTATCGTCCCGACGGGTATGGCCTCGTACGCACAGGCGGGGCTGAACTGGAAGTCGGCGAGGTACGTAAGGCCGGCGGCGACGCGTATGGGATTGTCGTCTTTGCAGGGCCGAATATTTCCAACGTTTGCCATGTCGACTGCGGGCGCATAAGCGCGAACGAAGTACACTCCGGGCAGCAGCGTGAGGAAGTAGAAGTTTCCACCCGTGTCGGTGGTCGCCGTAGCGAAACCCACGTTCGAATAGGCGAGTACTTTGGCGTTTGAGATTGGTTGATGACTTTCCGATTTGACGGTTCCACGCACCATTCCGTAGACCGGCGTGTTGTAGTCGTCGAGAGGCCAAGCCGGCGTCATCAGACCGGCAGCGAGCATAAGTGAGAGCAGCATGCCGTAACAACGCCGCACCGGTACGTTGCGTGACGGTCAGCGCGCTAAATGCAGGGCGAGCGGGCGAATGCGCTCCAGAATGGCGAGGAGGTCGCCGGCGAGCACCGGTTTAGGAACTGCGGCGATTGCGCCGAGGCGCGGGCTGCTTTCGCCGCCGATCGCGATAATGGGAATCGATCGTTCCCGGCTGAAAGCCCGCAAGCGCGCGGCTTGATCGCTCGCAAGCGTGGCTTCTTCAACGTTGACGATCACGGCGTCGAGCGATTCCGAATCGGCGATCGCCAGCACTTCGTCGACGGCGGCCGCGGTACGCACGCGATAGCCGCCCTCGCGCAGCCCGTGAGCCAGAAACGATCCGTCGCGATTTTCGTCGAAAATGACGATCGTGCGGGGCGCCGCAGCGCGAACGACGCGCCGCGGAAGCGTTACGACGAACTTGCTCCCCTCGCCCTCGCGGCTTTCCACGGCAATCGTTCCGCCGTGCAGCTGCACGAGCTGTTTGGTGAGGAACAAGCCGAAGCCGGTGCCGGAAATGCCCAGCTTTCGGGCGTTGGTGGCGCGCGAGAAACGATCGAAGATGGTCGAAAGCTCGGCGGTCGGAATGCCGATGCCCTTGTCTCGCACGGAAACCACGACTGCGTCGGGAGCGCCCACGATCTCGACCGACGGCGACGATTTTCCAGGCGAATATTTGATCGCGTTGTCGATGAGATTTGAAAACACTTGCCGCAGGCGCTCCTCGTCGCCGGTGACGTGCGCGTCCGCTGCGACCGTCACGTCGACCTCGCGGCGGTCGGCGTACTGCTCGGCGATACCGCGCACCAGCTCGGCGACGTCCACGTCGGCGAACTGTAATCCCACTTCGTTGCGCTCCAATCGTGACAGCGTCAACGTATCGCTCGCCAGTTCCGAAAGCTGCAGCGCGGACCGTTTAATGGATTCCAGAAACTCGAGCTGCTCTTCGTTGAGCTCGCCGACCTCGGCGATGAGCTCGGCGAATCCGACCACCGACGTGAGCGGACCGCGAAAGTCGTGGGCGAGCATGGCGATGAGGTCGCTCTTGGTTTGGTTGAGTTCCATGACCGCGCTGCGCCGCTCGTCGAGTTCGTGATAGAGGGCGACGTTGCGGGCGGCTACCGCGAAGTATTCCGCAATGAGATCGAGCACGAAGAGATCGGTGTTGCGCAGGCGCCGAGCCCCGCCGACCGAAGCGTCGAGCACGTAGCGGCTGTCGCCGTATTGCCCGGCGTACACGATCGCACGACGGCCGACCTCGTCAACGATGCGTCCTTTGCCGCCGATGGCGCGCGCGATCCGGTCGTCTCCCACGGCGGAGAAGGTCACCTCCGTGCCGAGATCTTCGACTTCGACCGACGCGCCGGCCGGATTGGCGGCGAGCACGTGCACTTCCGCACCGATGAGGTCGCGCACGACCTCCTTCACGCGAGCGACCAACTCGCGCGCGTCGAACACCGTGAAGAGGCGGCGGGCGGCGCGCACGAGCGCTAACAGGCGGTCGTGCTCTTCGGCCAACGCCGACGTGCGCTCGACTTCCGAGCTGATGTCGCGCTCGATCGTAACCCAGTGAGTCACGCGTCCGTTTTCGACAATGGGCTGAACGGTAATCTCGTTCCAGAACGTCGATCCGTCCTTACGATAACTGATCAGCTCGCCGGCTCCCGCCTGTCCCGTGGCGAACGCAGTGCGAATGGCGCGCATACCCTCGTCGTCGGGCATTGCCAAACGGAACGCGTCCAGTTCGCGCCCCAGCGCTTCCTCGCGCGTGTAACCGGTCTGACGCGCGTAGGCGTCGTTCATGTACGTCAACCGCATCTTTCCGTCGGGATCGACGCGATACACGAGCACGACGTCGCCGCTCGCGTTGATCGCACGCAACAGCACGTCGGCCGGAATTTCGCGCTCGCTCACTGCTCGCTCACGAGGCGTTGACGGTCAAAAATTCGCGCAGCAGCGCGTTGAAGCGCTCCGGCGCGTCGGCGTTAGCCACGTGCCCCGCTCCCTCGACGAGCGACAAGCGAGCGCCCGCAATCCCGTCCGCGATTTCGCGCGATAGCGCGACCGGCGCGATCGTATCGCGTTCGCCGCAGAGGACGGCCACGGGTACGTCGATGGATGCCAGCACGGTGCGATAATCGCCGGTCCAAGTGGCTTGCGTCGACGCACGATAACACGGCACCGACTTGCACGCCATCTGCTCGATGGTTTCTTCGAGGCGGTCCGGCGGAAGATTCAGGCGCGTCGCGCGCGCCTTGGCAAACGACTGCATGTCGCCAGTTTCCTGCAGCGCGGCGATAATCGACGCAGCGTACGCTTCCCCCTTGGGATACTGCGCGAAACTGCCAACGATAACCATTGCGTCGATACGCTCGGGCGTCCGCTGCCACAACTCGAAGGCGACGACGCCGCCCAAGCTGCAGCCGACGATGGTAAAACGTTCGAAACCGAGAGCGCGCGTCGCGGCAAGCACGTCGACGGCGAAACCGGCGCGCGTAATGAGTTTGGGATCCGGGTCCGCGAGCACGCCGTTGCCGCGCAACTCGATCGCAGCACAGCGAAAGTCGCTCGCAAACGCACGCAGCTGCGCGTCCCAGATCGCCGCCGTCGAACCGACCCCGTGAACGAACACGAGTTCCGGGCCGCTTCGGCCGGCCACGCGCGCGCCGGTCGTAGCGCCGTCGGGCGTTTCGAACTGCAGCGTCTCGATCACGTTAGCGAACCTCTGAACCTCGCGCGCGTTTCTCTTGGATGAACGCCAACACTGCGTCCAGAGGACGAGTGTTGAGCACGTCTTCTTTAGTGAGACCGGCCCGGCGTGCCTGTCCGACCGCCAGCTCGGCGGCCGCAAGATCGCCGGTCCGGTGAGCGTCGCTGTCGGTCGTAAACGTCACCCCGTACCCTTTGGCCTTGCGCGCCAACGGCGCCGGCAAATCCAACCGCATCGCCTGCCCGTCGATCTCCAGGGCGGTTCCGGTACGCGCCGCCTCGGCGAAGACGGCGTCGTAGTCGAACTCGTATCCGGGACTGCCGTCGAACCGCCGTCCCGTCGGGTGTCCCACGATCGTAACGTACGGGTTGCGGCAAGCGCGAATCAGGCGCGACGTCATCTCCTCACGCGACTGGTGGGTCGCGGTGTGAACCGATGCCACGACGAGATCGAGCTCCGCGAGCACGTCGTCGGGGAAGTCGAGCGAGCCGTCCGGCAGAATATCGACTTCGCTGGCCTGCAGGGTGCAGATTCCGTAGCGGGTTCCGATCGCATCGATCTCGGCGCGCTGTTCGCGCAGCCGCTCCGGGGTCAACCCGTAACGCATGCCGCGTCCGTGCGAGTGATCGCTCACGGCGTGATACTCGTAGCCGCGCGCCGCGGCCGCAGCAATCATCGCCTCGAGCGTGTCGTCACCGTCGCTCCACGTCGTATGCATGTGAAAGTCGCCGCGCAAGTCGCGCGGCTCGACGAGTACGGGAAGCGAACTCGCGAGCGCGAGATCGATCTCGTCTAAGCCGCTGCGCAGCTCCGGGGGAACGTACTGCATGCCGAGCGCTTCGTAGACACCCGGTTCTTCCGAACAGGTCACGACGTCGCCGCTCTCCAGATTCAGAATGCCGTTTTCGCTCACGCGCAATCCGCGACGCACCGCATGTTCGCGCAGCTTAATATTGTGTTCGCGCGATCCGGTGAAATGCTGCAGCAGGTTGCCGTACAAGTGGTCGGGCAGCACGCGCAGGTCGATCTGCAGTCCGCCGGGCAGCCAAATGCTGGCTTTGGTCGGGCCCTCGGCCAGCACCGCTTCGGCGCGCGCCCAGGTACAGAAGTGCGCGGTCACTTCGGCGGCGCGCGCGGACGTGCAGATCAAATCGACGTCCCCGACCGTCACTTCTTGCCGGCGTAAGCTGCCCGCGAACGTCAGCCGGTCGAGCGGCGGACCCTCGAGCACGAAATCCATCGCTTCGCGCGCGACGATCAGGGCGAACGCGAGCGGCGTTCGGTGCTTGCGTCCTTTGTAGGCGAGGATACCGCGCTTCCAATTTTCGATGGTTTTCGGGCCTAGCCGCGGCACGCCGGCAAGCACGCCGCCGGCAATGGCCTTTTCGAGATCGGCGAGCGACGCGATGCCGTACGTCGTAAACAGCATAGCGGCCGTTTTTACGCCGATACCGTTGACGGCAAGCACCTCCATGATCGACGGAGGAAAGCGCCGATAGAGATCGTCGAGCATATCGGCGCGTCCCGTAAGCACGAGCTGCTCGACTACGGTGCCGATCGACTTGCCGATGCCGGGAAGTTTCAGCAGTTCGCCGCTCTTGACGACGTCGGCGAGCGGCGCCGCGTTCTCAACCGAGGCCGCGGCCTTTTCGAACGCCATGTATTTATAGAACGACTCTCCGCCAAGCTCCATGAGCGTGCGAATTTCCAGCAATTTTGCGGCGACGTCGGCGTTGGAAAGCATTGGGCTGCCGGTGGTGTTTGGCCAATCGGCGCGAATGGTACTGCATGCCGGTCCTGCGCATGCGCGACGCTCGCTTCTTCGCAAGGGGTGCCCCGGTCGGCCCGGTGACCGTCGACGTCGCCGCCGGCGAGCGCGTCGCGCGCGCCTTTCCGAGCGCTCGCGACGCAGCGATTACCGCCCTCATGGCGTGCGGGATCGTGAGGGCCGGCGCCGGCAGCGTGCTCGTCGAGGAATACGATCCGCGCGTGCAAGGCGCGCACTGCAAGCGCGTCGCGGGGTTCGTTCCGCACTCGCCGCTCGCCATCGACGAATCCGAGTTCGAACGATACGTCACCTATCGTGCCGCGCTTTGGGACGTCGATCCGATGCGTGCGATCGCGCACGCAAAGCTGCTGCTGGAACGGCTCGACGGCGTGCACGAAGCGTTTGCCTATCCGATCGTCGGCGCGCTCATCGCATCGCCGAAGTTACTGGTCCTCGATCGGCCGCAGTCCGCATACGCCGGAGCGATCCTCGCCGCCGCCGGACCGCGCGCGGTCTTCTCGACGCACGTCAACGACGACGCAGCCGCCGCGTTCGCGCCGGCGCGGGACGACCGCACCGTGGTGCTGCGATGACCGGTCGCGCCTTCACTGCAATCGTGACCGCGCGTTTGAGCGCCGAACGGCGGACCGTTCTCTACGCAGCCGCGACGGCGGCTGTGGCCGGCCTCGCGCTCCCGCGCGAACCGGTCGCGCCGGTTTTCTTTTCTTGTGCGGCCGCTATCGTGGCCGCGCTGTTGCAAAGCCCGGGACGCCAAGCAATTCTCGACCTCTGCGAAGAGAGCGCGCCGTTGTTCGGCCGCGAGCTCGCGCGTGCGAAGGCGCTCGCACCGTGCATCGTTGCCGCAATCGCGACGCTCGCGTATTGCGCGCCGTCGATCGCACTGCGCGCACCTCACGCGCTCGAGACGGTCGCGATCGCAATGATTGCGGCGCCTGCTTGCGCGTTGGTTGCGTTGAGCGCCAGCGTCCGCGAGGGCGCGCCGCGCGCACTCTACGTCGCCTTGGCATGCACCGTCGCAGCCGGCGCGTACGCCATCGCGACCGCCGGAGCGTCGTTATCCGGCGAGCTAGCATTCTGCGCGCTCGTTGCGTTCGTGGCCCTGCGGCAATACGGCGAAGCGCTGGCGCGCTTCGACCCAGTCTAAACCGGCTGAGGCGGTGCGGAAGCGGCGAGTTTTTCGAGCATAGCCCGGTTGAACTGCGCCATGTCGTCACCGCCGCGCGTCGAGACCCAGTTCGAGTCGCCGACGGTGGGCTGATCGCGATAGAGGCCGCCGGCGTTGCGGATGTCGTCGGCGATCGCGTGCGCGCCGGTCACTTGACGGCTGCGAACCAGCTGCGACGAGATGAGCACTTGCGCGCCATGACCGATCGCGAACATCGGTTTCTTCGCCGCGTCGAATTCGCGCACGAAGCGATGCACTTCCCGGTCGGTACGGATACGGTCGGGCGACGTTCCGCCCGGGAGCAGCAACGCGTCGAAATCTTCCGCGGTGCAATCGGCTACCAGCTCTTCGGCCCGCACGCTCTGCCCGTCGTCGAGGCCGCGCTTGCCGCGAATGCGCTGCCGGGAGCGCTCGTCGAGGCCGACGATCGTCACCACCGCACCGGCTTCTTCCAGCGCGCGGCGCGGCTCCATGAGGTCGATTTCTTCGAAGCCGTCGCCGATGAGCGCGGCGACGCGTTTTCCGTCAACACCTTGCATACCGGGCCGGTCATTCGCGGCACTCCCGGGGCTACCCCTTGGAAGGGCTTCCTACAGCGTGCCGCCGGTTTGCTGCACCGCCGCACGCAGCAGGTAGGCCAACTCCACCTCGAATTTGCCGCGAGCATCGAGCAGCGGGTCTTCGGCAAGGACCTTGAGCGTTGCGTTGCGCCGCGTCATGTCGCCCTCGGGAACCTGATGGCGGGGATTGATCTCGCGCATGTAGATTCGCGCGTCGTAGCGCGTGGGGCCCTCGGGCAAAAAATAGAGAGGATCGAGGCCGTAGGCGTACGCTTCGAGCGACAGAATCTGCACGCGCTGCAAGAATTCGATCGGTCTCAATCGCAGCAGCATTGCAAAGCAAGCGAGCGCGCTGACGCCCACTCGCTGCGTTCCGGCGAGCACGCCGGAGAGCGTTTCCTGCGCCAAACCGCTCTCGCGAGCGAGCGCTTCGCGCGAGACCTCGCGTTCGGCCGCCAGTTCCGCGAGCGCCGCGCCGAACGTCGCACCTCCAGCCGTTCCGCTGCGTCCATCCCACGCGGGATCGGCCATTACCAGGCAGATCCTTCGACCGGCTCCGCCGCGACGTACAGCTCCGAGCCCTCGACGTGAACGTCGAACCGCCGCAGTCGCGCGAAATCGCCGAGCGTCAATGTGCCGGTGCGCAAATCGAAACACCACGCGTGCCACGGGCACGTAACGGTCCCGCTCTCCACGAAGCCTTCACCGATCGGACCGCCCTGATGCGGGCAGGCGTTTTCGTACGCAACGACGTCGCCTCCGACGTCGAAGAGCGCGACCTCGTACCGGCGCACGCGGACGACCGTGCCCCGTTCGGGCGTCACCGCGCGGCGATGGGCCGCTCGCACGAACACGCGCCCCTCGATGCGCACCTCGCTCGTCATCCGAACAGACCGCGCGTCAATCCGCCGTCGATCGAAATCGTCTGCCCGGTTACGTACCCAGCGGGTTCTCCGCACAGGAATGCAACTAACGGCGCAAACTCCTGCGGTGTCGCCACGCGCCCGATCGGCACCTCGGACGCCGCCGTCCGCTGCATCTCGTCGTCGTTTCCGCCGTAGAGCGCTCGTAAGCGATCGGTATACACGCGGCCGGTGGCGATCGAGTTGATCGTCACGCCGTCGCGCGCGACCTCGACCGCAAGCGTTCGCAGCGCCGAAACGAGCGCCGTCCGAAATGCGTTGGATAACACGAGATTGTCGATTGGCTGTTTCACCGACGTCGATGCGAGCGCTACGATACGTCCCCACTTCTTTGCGCGCATCGCCGGAAGCAGCGCGTTTACGAGCTCGAGCATGCCGCGCAGAATCTTTTGGTAGGCCTCGTCCCAATCCGCGATCGCGACGTCGGTAAAGCGGCCGGGTTTTGGGCCGCCGCCGTTGAGGACGACGATGTCCGGATCGCCGGCAGCATCCCGGATGCGTGCCGCGATCGCAGGAATCGATGCCGCTTCGGTCAGGTCCAGCGCAAAGGTTTTTGCGCCGGCCGCGCCGCTGCGCGTAGCCAGATCGGCGACGCGGCGAAGCTCGTCTTCGCGGCGCGCGGCGATCGCTAGCGAAACGCCTTCGGCCGCCAACGCCAGTGCGACCGCCTCACCGATGCCGCCGCTCGCTCCCACAACGAGCGCCACCTTGCCGCGAATGCCGAGGTCCACTAATACGGTACTCCCTGCGCCCGCTTCGATTTGAGCGCTTCCATGTACCAGACGAACTCGTCGAAGAATTCGGTTGCGTAGGACGGCGTCTTCGCATCGGAAGGCGTGCCGTCGGTGGCGAAGCTGTCCCCGACGCGCGCGAATGGCAAGGTCGAGGGAATCGTCACCATCCCCATTTCGCCCAAACACGCGCGCAGCTGCACGGCGGCGCGGACGCCGCCCCAGCGCCCGCCCGAGTACGAAACGATGGCGGCCGGACGCCAGAAATATTCTTCCAGGAAGTGATCGAGCAGATTCTTGAGTGCCGGCGGAATGCCGTGATTGTACTCTCCGGAAACGATGGCGAATCCATCGGCCCGCCGGAAGAGGCTCGCCAGCTTCTCGAGCACCTCGGGCGCTTGCCCCTTTTCGAACTCCTTATACATCCGGTCGAGCAGCGGCAGGCGCTCCACCATCGGATCGACCAGGACGGCCTCCATCCCCCGCCGCTGAAGTTCCCTCACGATGAAGCGCGCGGCTCGGATGCCTTGACGCTCGGTACGGACCGAACCGTAGATCACGGGCACGACCAGGGGGTCCATGCCGCGGCCATTGCGCTTGCGCCCAGCCGAGCCCTTTGGTATGGTATCTCGGTCGCCGGGACGGACTCCAGCAGCCTGTACCCGAGCGAGACCATCCTGCCTAAGGAGTTTTTTCGTGCCGCTGACCAAGGAACAGAAGGCTGAGATCGCCGCCAAGTACGGACGCGGAACCAGCGATACCGGTTCGCCCGAAGTGCAGATCGCGATTCTCACCGCATCGATCAACCAGCTTACCGAGCATCTCAAGGTCCACAAAAAGGATCATCACAGCCGCCGCGGCTTGCTGTTGCAAGTTGGCCAGCGGCGCCGGCTGCTCAACTATCTGCAAGCCAAGGATCTCGAGCGCTACCGCTCGCTAATATCCGATCTAGGACTTCGCAGATAACGTCGGGCCCACGCGCGAGGTCGCGTGAAATTGTTAGAAAGGAGAACGCCTATGTCTGCCGTCGATCGCGCACCCGCGCCGGTTTTCGCGTTCTCCGTTCGGCCCCGCTAAGAACCACTCCGCGTTCTTCTCGTCCAAACGCGCGCGCAAGCGGCGCTGCCTTTTTCATTTTCTTCCTATGAAAGGTAGAGCACGAGCGTGCACTCTTTGGATTTTCCTTGGCGCGTCGTCGCAGATTACGGCAGCGCGTTCGAAATACGACGGCTCGACGCCGTCCGCCAAACCGCCGCAGCGCCGAGGTGCGAAACGCGTCCGGCCGTCGGCGACTACGCCGCACTCGATGACGGCGGCCGCGTCGTCGCGGTCGCTCCGCGCCAAACGTGGATCGCGCGCGCGCGTTCCAACGGCGAGCCGCAAATCGTCGCCGCGAACGTAACGGCGGCATTTCTCGTCACGTCTCCGGAGCCGCGCGAGTTTTCGCCCAGGCGCGTGTCCCGCTACATCGTGGCCTTACGCGCGGGCCGCGTCGACGCGGTGGTTCTGCTCAATAAGTCGGACCACGGGTTCGATCTCGCATCGCGGTTGGACGAACTGCGAAGCGTCGCCGACGGCGCACCGGTACTGCCGGTTTCGGCCCGGGACGGCCTCGGTCTCGACGTGCTCGCCCCGTATCTCGAACCGGCCGCCACGATCGCGCTCTGCGGATCGTCCGGCGTCGGCAAATCGACGCTGCTCAACCGCTTGGCGGGGAGCGACGTGATGCACGCGTCGGCGATGCGCGCCGACGGCCGCGGCCGGCATACGACCACGCTGCGCCGGTTGGTCGAACTCGACTGCGGCGCGGCAATCGTCGACACGCCCGGAATGCGCAGCTTTCTGCCGTGGGCGCGAGAGACCGACGTCGACGCCGCCTTCGACGAAATCGCTCGCGCTGCCGAGGCTTGCCGGTTCGCAGACTGCACGCACGCTGCCGAGCCCGGGTGTGCGGTGCGGGATGCCGTCGACGCCGGACGGCTCGCCAACTGGCGGAAGTTGCGGCGGGAAGTGGCCTGGCTGCAGACGCGGGAGGATCCGCTCGCCGCACTGGAGCGCAAACGCAAGTGGAAGGCTATCCACAAAGCGGCGCGGCGCGCGACGAAACGCTGACTACGTATCGAGGACGGCGCGGGCGTGCGAACCGCCGCCTTGGCTGCGCGAAATCGTGAACTCTTGCGTGAGCTCGGACACGATGAACAGCCCGCGGCCGCCTTCGCTCAAAACGTCGGGCAGCACCGGCGCGCGCTCGAAGCCGACGCCCTCGTCGACCACGTGCAGCACCGGCGAAGCGGTGGTCATGTCGACGACGATTTGTACGGCGCCCGGGGCGTGCCGCGCGACGTTGCCGACCAGCTCTCCGAGCACCAGCTTCGCGCGCTCGATCGCATCGTCGCGCAAACCGTGCTCGGCGAGCACGTGCTGCAGCCGGTCACGCACTGCGGAAAGCACGTCCGGATCGACCGAATCGTACGTCCAACAATAGATTCGCCGCGTCGAGTCGGCCGTGCGCTCGGAGGGCGCGCGCACGCGAACCACGAGAATGGCGACGTCGTCGCGCGCGCCGCCATCGAGCATGTGCGAACGAACGAACTTCGCCGGATTCGCCGATTGGTAAAACTCGCGCGTTGCGATCAGACGCTCGAGAGACGCAATGCCTCCGAGAAGGTCGTGAGTCGATTCGATCAATCCGTCGGTATAAAAGACCAGCATCGTGCCGGGCGTTAGATGATGCGTGGAAGGGTGGCGCGTGCTGCGCTGGCGCAGGCCGAGCGGCAGCCCATCGAACGTCAGCGGAACGGGCGCCCTCACCTTGTCGCGCACGTAGGGCGGCGGGTGGCCCGCACTCGCATACGTCATCGTCCGCGACACGGGGTCGATGACGGCAACGCAGGCCGTCACGTACTTTTCGCTTTCTTCGAGCCGCAGCGCGCTGTCGGCGGCATCGAGCATCAGCACGGGATCGGCGTGCAGTTGTGCGGTGCCGCGGATGATCTGACGCACGTTGCTCATCGTTACCGCCGCATCCACACCGCTGCCGGCAACGTCGCCTACCGAAATGACCAAGCGGCCGTCGCGCAGGCGAAACGCATCGTACCAGTCGCCGCCGATCTGCGCCTCGCTTTGGCCGGGCACGTAGATCGCGTGCATATCGATGCCGGGTACCTTCGGCAGTTTACGCGGCAGGGAGGCGCTTTGCATCGCGTGAGCGACGCGATGTTCGCGACCGAAAAGCTGAGCGTTATCGATGGCCAGCGCGGCGCGGGCGGCGTATTCCTCCATCAGCGGCAGGTCTTCGTCCTCATAAGCGTTTTGCGGATCCGACCGCATGTAGACGATCCAGCCGAGGACGCGCTCGCGCGACGATAACGGAACGATCACGCTCGATCCGATGCCGGCACGCTTGTAGAGATCGAGCATCCTGGGTTCGCGAACGACGGCTTCGCTCATTTCGTCGAGCACGAAGCGCGTAAACAGCGTCCGGCCGGCGCGCAGCGCGCTTTCGATGCGTTCGTAATGCGAGGTTGGGTTAACGTCGTGCACGCGCCCGACCAGCACCTGAAGCCGCTCGTCGACGGCTTGCTCGCGGTGCGCGAACGCGCGCGTAACGATTCCGTCGCGTCCGAAAAGATCGATTTCGCACCAGTCCGCCAGCCGCGGCACGGCGACCCGCACGATCGTCCGCAGCGTGGCTTCCACATCGAGCGTGGCGTTCATCGTGCGCGACGCGGCGGATAGAAACGCCAAATCCTCCGATAGCCGATTCCGGTCGTGAACGTCGATCGCGGTACCGACACGCACCTCGGTTCCGTCCGCCTCCGATACGTATTCGAACCGCATGAGAAACCAGCGGTACGCACCGTCGTCGGCGCGGCGAATGCGAAATTCACCGCCGGCACCGCGCTCCCGGAGTACTTCCTGCACGTTTTGACGGTCGTCGGGATGAATCAAATCCAGGCGCTGTGCGAAGCTCGCGCCGACGTCCAGACCGGCGTAGTCTCGCCACGCCTTATTGACAAACGCCAGCCGCCCGTCGGAAGCGACGACCCAAATCAGTTGGGGTAACGCATCGGCGAAGGCTTCGATATCGGTCAGGGCCGAGGCCAAATCAACGCCGGCCTCGGCCGCGGTGCTCCCCATACTTCTTAACTTTCGGCTACTTTTTGCGCTCCTGTGCGCGGCGAGCGGCGGCCACGATGGCGTCGACGCCCATCCCGTAATACTCGACCAGCTCGAACGGATCGCCCGACTGGCCGAAACGATCGTCGACACCCACGAACTCGATCGGTACGGGCTGCCGCGCGGCCAAGATTTCGGCGACGCGCGAGCCCATGCCGGCGTGCCGCTGGTGCTCTTCGACGGTTACGACCGTGCCGCACGTCCGTGCGGCGTCGACGACGGCTTCTTCGTCCATGGGTTTAATCGTGTGATTGTTCACGACGCGGCATTCGATTCCGTGGTCGCGCGCGAGTTTTTCGGCAGCCATCAGTGCGTTGTAGACGAGGATGCCGCACGCAACGATCGCAACGTCGCTGCCTTCGCGGAACGTTTGCGCCTTACCGATCTCGAAGGACGTGGCGGCGGTCGTAACGACCGCAGATTTTTCCCGCCCGAAACGCAGGTAAACGGGGCCCCATCGCTCCGTGAGTGCGAGCGTCGCTTTCTTCGTTTGTGCCGCATCGCACGGTACGACGACGGTCATGTTGGGGATCACGCGCATGATGGCGATGTCCTCGATCGCCTGATGGGTTGCGCCGTCGGGACCGACCGAGACGCCGGCGTGCGCTCCGGCAATCTTCACGTTGGTTTCGTTGAGCGCCATGATCGTGCGCACTTGCTCCCACGAGCGTCCCGGGTTGAACATGGCGTAGCTGGCGATCCACGGAATTTTTCCGACCGAGGCCAGGCCGCCGGCCATCGCCACGAGCAGCTGCTCCGAAACGCCGATCTCGACGTACTGTTTGGGATAGGCCTTCTTGAACGCTTCGAACCGAGTGGATTCCGAAAGGTCCGCGCAGATACCGAGAACGTTGCGATCGCGACCGCCGGCTTCGACTAAACCCTCGCCGAAACCGTTGCGCGTCGGAACCATCTTGACGTCGCCGTTGCGATAATCGACCAGATCATACATTGGCGAGGATCCTTTCGCGCGCCGTCTGCAGCTCGCGCAGCGCTTCTTCGGCCTGCTGCGCGTTCGGCGGCTTCCCGTGCCACGTATAGTCGCCTTCCATGTACGGCACGCCCTTGCCCGGAACGGTGTTTGCGACGACGACCGCAGGCCTGCCCTTCACCGATCGCGCGCGCTCGGCCGTCTCGATAAACGCGCCGATGTCGTTCCCATCGCATTCGAAGACTTCCCAGTTGAACGCACGGTACTTATCGCCAAGCGGTTCGAGAGGCATGACGTCTTCGGTGCTGCCGTCGATCTGAATGAAGTTGCGATCGATAACGCACGTCAAGTTGTCGAGATGAAACTTCGCCGCCGTCATCATGGCTTCCCAATGCAAATCGCATTGATGCTCGGCGTCGGAGGTAACGACCCAGACGTGAAAATCTTTGCCGTCCAATTTGGCACCGAGTGCGATGCCGACACCCTGCGCCAACCCCTCGCCGAGCGGACCGGACGTCGTTTCTACCGAGGGCAAAGTCACGCGCTCCGGATGACCCTGCAAACGCGTGCCGAACTTGCGCAGCGTCAATAGCTCCTCGACGGGAAAATAGCCGAAGTTCGCCATCGCCGAGTAACGCACCGGAGCGATGTGCCCGCACGACAGCAACAACCGGTCGCGATCTTCCCAATCGGGTCGCTGCGGATCGTGCCGCAACAGATAGCCGTACAAAGCGGTAAACACGTCCGCCATGTCGAGCGGACCGGCCGAGTGTCCGGATCCGGCGGCAAGCAGCGAGCGGATAATCCCCTGGCGCACGTCGTTGGCCTTGAGTTTGAGCTCGGTCAAGCGCTCGGAGGTCAACGTTTGCATGTTCGCGTTATACCAGAGGCCGCTTCCGCGAACCTACGCTCCGGCTCGATAATGAGGGAACGCACTACTTTACGTTCGTCGTCGTCATCGGTCCGTTACCGCTCACCTGGACGACCGCGGCCGTTTTCATCTTGACGACGTGATGCACGCCGGCGGGTATTTCCACGTACGAACCTGCGGGCAACGTTACCATCGCCATGTTGACGGCTTTTCCCGTTCCGAGTTCGATCGTTCCCGAAAGCACGGTCAGATATTCGGTGCCGCCGTGATAATGCACGGGCGACACGAGACCCGCCGGCGCAGAGATACGAATCGTGTACCAGCCGGTTTTGGAAGGGTCGCCGTCGACGACGGCCATTTTTGCGCCCGGCGGCAGTTCGTTGCTCGACTGCCAATGCAGCTGCGCGGGCATGACGATAAAGGCTCCGGCCGCAGGATCGGCCGCGGCCGGCAGCGCGACGGCGAATGCCGCTGCGGCAACGAGAACCAAAGGTCTAATCATCACGAGAAACCTCCTCGCCGGGCAGTTCGCGGTTAAGATTCGACCGACATCCACTTTTTCGGCCGCCACCTTGGCCGAAGGCATGGTAAGCTGAGGTCCGATGAGTGCCGTGACCGGACCCAGCTGGCTGAACGCGTTCGACCCTAACGGTGCTGCGGCGCTGGCGGGATCGCTCAACACGCTCCTGGCCGCTCACGTGGGCGACCCGGCGAACGCTACCGTTCCGGCGGGCTTCAACGTGCTGCAGCCGGCGACGCTGAAGCCGGCGCCGGCCCCGGCTCCCTCGCGGTTCCAGCAGGCGCTCGATGCCTTGACCACGCAGGCGGACACCTTCCTGATTCAGAGCGCGCTCAACGGCTACCAGCCGCTGGCGGCGCCCGCGGCCTTCGGGTCGCCGGCGGCCCTCTACCAGACCCTCAACGCGACCGCACAGACGATTCTGTCGGCCGGGCAGTCGGGCAATTACGGGAACGTCAACGCCCTCGCCTAGCAGGTCGACCGCTCCCCCCTCAAGAACTGCGCCCGGTTCATTAAGAAGCAAAACAAAAGAAATTAGGAGTTAACGTGCCCGAATCCGTGACCTTAGAGGTCGGCGGGCGCACGATGGTCATCGAGACCGGCGAACTCGCGAAGCAAGCTAACGGCTCCGCTTTGGTTCGTTATGGCGATCAAAACGTCGTGCTCTGCGCCGTCACCGCCTCCACCAAACCCCGTGAAGGCATCGACTTTTTCCCGCTCACCTGCGATTTCGAAGAGAAGATGTACGCCGCCGGAAAGATCCCGGGCGGTTTCATCAAGCGCGAAGGGCGTCCGTCGGAACACGCCGTGCTCAGCTCGCGCCAAATCGATCGCCCGATTCGCCCGCTGTTCCCAGACGGCTTTCGCAACGACGTCCAGATCGTCGCGACGGTGCTGTCGATCGATCCGGAGCTTGACGCCGACGTACTCGGCGTGTGCGCTGCCGGCGCGGCACTAGCGTTCAGCGACATTCCGTTCGAAAAGACGGTCGCCGCCGTACGCGTCGGCCGCGACGAAAACGGGAAGTACATTTGCAATCCAACGCTTCCGCAGTACGTCACCGGCGGAATGGAAATCGTGATTGCCGGCACCTCCGATGCCGTAATGATGGTCGAAGGCGCCGCCAACGAGTGCACCGAGGAAGAGTTCCTCGGCGCCGTCGAGTTCGCGCACGCGGAAATCCGCAAAATCATCGCGGCGATCGACAAGATCGCCAAGAAACACGGCAAGAAGAAGCGCGAGTTTCCCGTTTCGTCCGTCAACAGCGACCTCGACAAGTGGGTGCGTAAGAACTTCGCCAAGGACGTCGCGAAGGCAATGCGCATCGTCGACAAAGGCGCTCGCGAA
>JAFAHZ010000087.1 GCA_019236975.1 Vulcanimicrobiota bacterium
GCGGCCGTCGGATGCCCGACCGTGGGGGTCTTTCCGTTTCAAACCGACTTTCCCGACCGGTGGGCGCCAATGGGACGGTGCGTGGCGGTGGTCCGGCCGTCCTATCCGTGTCATCGCGGCGATACGAAAGAGACGTGTGCCGATTACGCCTGCGTCGCTCAACTCGACGTACCACGTATCGTTTCTGCGGCGGAAAGTCTAACGTAATGCGAGCCACCATCCAACTGTGCACCTACAACCGCGCGCAGCTGCTCGAGCGCGTTCTCGATGCGTGCTTCGAGCAGACGATTCCGGAGCGCTCGTACGAAGTGGTGCTCGTGAACGACGGCTCGACCGACGGCACGCCGGCGGTCATCGAACGCGCGCGCGAGCGCGCTCGCTGCGGGTTCGTCGTCATCGATCAGGCCAACGCGGGGCTAGCGAAGGGGCGCAACGCGGGCATCGAGCGCGCCGGCGGCGAGCGTATTGTTTTCATCGACGACGACGTGCTGCCGCTGCCCAACTTCTTGGAAGAACATTTGCGCACGCATGCGTCGCATCCGCAGTCGATCGTGCGCGGCGGCGCGATTAACGTCGAAAGCTTCGACGATTTGCCGCCCCCGGTATGGAACATCAAGGACTACAGCGGCAACTACTTCTGGACGACGAACGTGTCGGTTCCGCTGACGACGATTCGTGCCATCGGCGGCTTCAACGAGTCGTTCTCGGAATACGGCTGGGAGGACATCGACGTCGGGTTGCGTCTGCGCTCCCGCGGCGTCAAGGCGGCGTTCAACCCGAAGGCGCTGGCGTATCACTACAAGCCGCGGCTGCGCGCAGGTAACGTTGAAAAGATGGTGCGGCAGGCGCAAGCGCAGGCTCGTACGGCGGCGACGCTCGCGGCGCTGCATCCCAATTGGCGAACCTACTTAGCCACCGGCATCAATCCGGTTCAGCGCCGTATGCATCGGATGACGCGCCGTCTCGGCCTAGCCGCGCGCCTGCAGCGACGTCTCGGCGACCTTTCCGACGCCGATCGCGTGCTCGAGGAGCGAGAAGCACGCGCGGCGCGCGCGATCGCTAACGAAGCCTATTTCGACGAACTCGAACGCGCCTTGAGCGCTCGTTAGCGTCGCGCGTGAAGATTCTGCTCTCGCGGACCGATCGCATCGGTGATTTGATTCTATCGACGCCTGCGATCGCGACCGTGCGCGCCTCCTTCCCCGACGCGCGCGTCAGCATGGTAACGAGCCCCTACAATAGCGTCGTGATGGAGCGCAACGACGACGTCGACGAGCTGCTCGTGCTGCCTCGCGAAGTTCGCCCCAAAACCTTCGGCGAATCGCACGGCCGGTTCGACATCGCCATCGCGCTTGCGCCGCGTTCCGTCGATCTCGCACTCGTCGGCGGAACGCGCGCGGAGATGCGAGTGGGTTACACGTACGAGCGCCGCTGGTTCGCACGCATAACCGCGCCCATGTACGTCAATCGCTTGATGGTTTCCGAGGCCGACCCGGAGTTGTCGGAACGTCACCCGGAGCGCATCGTGCGCCACGAGGTCGCGCAGCTGCTCGACTTGGTCGGTCTTGCCGGAGCGCACGAGCGAGTGGAGCGCCTCCGGCTCGACGTGCGCGACGAAGACCGCACGGTCGCTCGCGAACTGCCCGCCGATCCGATCGTCGTCCATTTGGGCATGCGTTGGTTCGCAACCGGAAGCACGCTGTCGAGCACGCTGCTGCTGATGGAGCGTCTGGCCGAGCTCGGACCGGTCGTCGCGACGTGCGCGGCGGAGTGCGACGCGTTTGCGGCCGATTTCGAACGAAGCCCCTACGTGACGCGGGTGCTCCGGGGTCTGAGCTTCTACGCGTGGGCCGCAGTATTCGAGCGCGCGCGTACGGTCGTGACGGTCGATACCGGTGCGACTCATGTCGCAAGCGCGGTGCGGAGGCCCTTGGTCGTCGCCTTCGAACACCGGTTCTTCCGGCTCAACTCCCAAGAGTGGGCGCCGTATGGCGTGCCGCACGTGCTCGTCCGTAAGCCGGCTAGCGCGGACGACGCGTCACTCGCGCGATTTCGGGACGAGATCGTGGGCGGCGTTACGCAATTGATGCATGGTTGAACTTTCGGTCGTTATCCCGACCTACAATCGACTCGATACGCTGCAGCACGTCGTTCCGACCCTGCTGGCGCAAGATCTCGCGCGCGAACGGTACGAACTGCTCGTTTGCGATTCGAATTCGACCGACGGCACCGCCGAGTATTTAGCACGCGTCGCGCGAGAATCGCCGAACGTGCGCCACCTTCCGGGCGCCTACAGCGGACGCGCCGCCGCCCGTAACGCCGGCGTCGCGTCGGCCGCCGGCGAGATCGTCGTGTTCAACGACGCGGACATCCTGGCGTCTCCCGGGCTGCTCTCACAGCACTTGCGGCGGCATCGCGACAGCGCGAACGTCGCCGTGGTCGGCTGGGAAGTGCAGGTCAAAGATCTCGACGACTACGCCTACAAGCGGGATCACCCCGAGGCGCGCGGACGTCTGCATCCGCCGTCGCGTAAGCGGCTGTCGTGGCTGTACTTCCTGACCGGCAACGCGTCGGTGCGGCGCGACGACCTGCGCCGTGTGGGGGCGTTCGACGAAAGCTTCACCGGCTACGGGCACGAGGATTTGGAGCTGGGCTACCGGCTGGAGCGCGCCGGCATCGACATCGTCTACGATCCGCTCGCGGTCAACTACCATTGCCAAGACGTATCCGTCGGCGATCAGAAAGAGAAGATGAAGCTCGCGGGGCGTTCGACGGTACGTTTCTATCGCAAGCATCCCGATTTCCGCGTGAAGCTCAACCTCGGGATGACTCCGGTCTCCTTGGGACTCCATTCCGTGCTCACCAACGTTCCCGCCGTCCTCGGCTACTTCGACGCCCGCTCCGAGAGCTCGAAGTTCGCGCGGGACCTCGTCTGGCAGTATTATTACGTCTCGGGGATCAAAGAGGCGCTTTCTTCGAAATGAACGTGATGGAAAAGGGACGGACGGGGTGCGGCGCTCTGCGGGCCGCGGACGAAGGGTCGGTCGTCGAGCTGTGCGGCTGGGTCAACCGCCGGCGGGATCACGGCGGCTTGATTTTTGTCGACTTGCGCGACAACGACGGCGTGACGCAGGTCGTGTTCGATCCGCAGCACCCGAGCTTTCAGGCGGCCGAGCATCTGCGCCACGAAGACGTTCTACGCGTGCGCGGTACGGTGCGGCGGCGCCCCGCAGGGACGGAGAACCCCAAACTGGCAACCGGCGAGATCGAAGTCGGCGTCGACGAGTTGGAGATTCTCAACCGCGCCCAGGTGCCGCCTTTTGCGGTCAACTCCGACGACCCAGTCGACGAGAATCTTCGCCTCGAGTACCGGTATCTGGATCTTAGGCGCTCGCGCATGCAACGCAATCTCCGCCTTCGGCATCGCATCGTCAAAGCGATGCGCGACTACTTCGACTCGCGCGATTTCGTCGAAATCGAGACCCCGATGCTCATGAAGTCCACGCCGGAAGGCGCGCGCGATTATCTGGTGCCCAGCCGCCTGCACCCTGGGTCGTTCTACGCGTTACCGCAATCCCCGCAGATGCTCAAGCAGATTCTGATGATCGCCGGGTTCGGACGGTACATGCAGATCGCGCGGTGCATGCGCGACGAGGATCTGCGCGCCGATCGTCAGCCGGAGTTTACCCAGGTCGACGTCGAGATGTCGTTCTGCACGCAAGACGACGTGCTCGAGATCATGGAATCGGGAATGCGCTACGTGTGGAAGGCGGTGCTGGGCGTGGAGCTTCCGCCGTTTGCGCGCTTGACGTACGACGAAGCCATCGCGCGATACGGCGTCGACAAGCCGGATTTACGCTTCGGATTGGAGTTGTCCGACGTCGGCGCGCACTTCGCCGGAACTGAGTTCGGGGTATTCGCATCGGTGCTGGGTGCCGGCGGCTCGATCGTCGCGTTGCGCTATCCCGGCGGGGCGTCGCTTTCGCGGCGCGATTTCGACGCGCTCACCGAAACGGCAAAGCAGTTCGGCGCGAAAGGCATGGTCTGGGTTGCTTATGCCGCCGACGGCGTCAAGTCGTCGGCATCGAAGTTCCTGAGCGAAGCGCAGCTCGCGGCCGTTCGCGCGGCGGCTAACGCGGAAGAAGGCGACGCGGTCCTGCTCTTTGCCGATGCCCGCGAGCTCGCCTACGGCGTCGCCGGTAAAATGCGCAACGAAGTCGGCGACCGCTGCAGCTTGCGCGATCCAAGGGCCTTCGCATTTTGCTGGGTCCTCGGTTTCCCGTACCTGGAGCTCGATGAAGAGACCGGAAAACCGGCACCCGCGCACCATCCGTTCACGGCCCCCGCCGAGGGTCAGTGGGAGTTGATGGAAAGCGACCCAATGCAGATGCGGGCGCAGCATTACGATATGGTGCTCAACGGTTACGAACTGGGCTCCGGTTCGATCCGCATTCACAAACCCGAGCAGCAGCGCAAGATTTTCGAGATGCTGGGGCTTTCGCCGGCCGACGTCGAGCATCGGTTCGGATTTTTCGTCCGGGCGCTCGAATACGGCGCGCCTCCGCACGGTGGCATGGCTCTCGGCATCGACCGCATCGCGATGTTGGCCTGCGGCGAAGAGAACATCCGCGAAGTCATCGCGTTTCCGAAGAACCAGGTCGGCCGCGATCTCATGATGGAAGCCCCCTCCACGGTCCCCGAGCAACTCTTGCGAGATCTTTACCTTCGCAGCACGGTACCCGCGGATGGCAGCCGATAATCGAAGCGTGGGATTGCGCATCCTGAGCTTGGCGCTGCTCTTGAGCGCCGGCACGACGGTATCGGCAGCGGCCTTTTCGCCCGGGCCGTCGTGCGGCGAAAAGATCATCGCATCGCCGGCCGGCGTCGGGTTCCGAATTCTGTTCGCGAATAACGGGTCCGTGCAGCAGTACGTGGTCACCGCGAAAGCCGACGACCCCGAAGCCGTCAACGACGCGCGCGTCGCGCTCGAGCAGACGTACGGACCCGCCGGGATCGACGCGCCGCCGCTGAAGATTATTTCGTTCCGCCCCGGCGACAACGGGATGCAGGTACCCGACAAAGCGATCGACTCGTGCGGGCGCACCCTCGACTTTCACTAAAGCCGGGCGTCGCGCTTGCGCTTCTCATCGTTGCGGGTTGTGCCGGTAAGCACGCGACGGAGTCGGGACCGACGCCGACGCCCTTGCCGCTGGGCTCGTGCGAGACGCGCATCATGGATTTTGACGGCGTCGAAGCCGTCGTTACCAGTAACGTGGACGCATCCTTAGCGTCGGTCGACGTCGTCCACGCGCCCGATGCCGCCAGCCGCGCGAAAGCAATCGACGACGCGATTCACTACTTCGGTCCGGTTCGCCGCGATAATCGCGTCACGCTGCGGCAATCGCGGTGGCTCGTCGCAACGCTCACCGATCCGTGCGGCCGCCCCGTCGCGCCGCCGTCACCGCACGCGCAAAAATAGCGTCGAACATCGGAACCGTCAGCACGCCGGTGTTCGTGTTTTGGCGGCTGGGATGGTACGACGCGATAGCGACAACGACGCGCTTGCCTTTGCGCGCTGCGGCCTCGGCCCCGTGCGCGAACTTCGGCTTGGGGGGATCGAGCGCAAATCCGCATTCGCGCAGCGCCCGTAGCGTCGCGTCGAATCCGATCGCGCCCAATCCGATGGCAACGCGCATGCTCGTTAACGCCGAAAATTCCGACACGAGATAGGGAAAGCAGTTGCGCAGCTCTTGCGGCGTGGGTTTATTGGCCGGCGGGGCGCACCGCGCGGCGGCGGTGACGAAGCAATCGAGCAGCACGAGCCCATCGTTCCGGTTCGTCGCATTCGGCTGCGAGCTCAAACCGGCTCGATACAGTGCCGGATAAAGAAAGTCGCCGGAAGCGTCGCCGGTAAAAGGGCGTCCGGTGCGATTGCTGCCGTGCGCGCCCGGAGCGAGGCCGACTAACACGATCCGCGCGTTTGCGGGGCCGAACGACGGCACCGGTTTACCCCAGTATTCGCAATCGCGATGGGCACGCTTGCGTTCGCGCGCGACCCGCGCGGTGTACTCACGCAGCTCGGGACAGCGGGTGCATCGAACGACCGCGCGCTCGATCTCCGATAGAGTCATTTGCAATCGTCTTTCGGCATACGGTATGGTGGGGCCCATGGCCACCGCCGCCGCCACGCCGGCCGTCCAGCCGCTCGATCGCCGCGGCATCGCGCTGCTCTCAATCGCACACGTCGTCAACGACGCCAACCAAAGCGCTTTACCGGCCATTATTCCGTGGCTCATCGCGCATCGCGGCCTGTCTCTGACCGCCGCCGCGACGCTGGTGCTCGCCATGAACCTCTCGTCGTCGATCGTGCAGCCCGTGTTCGGCCATCTGTCGGATCGGCGCTCGCTCGCCCCGGTCATCGCGGCATCGATGTTTCTCGCGACGCTCGGCACGGCCATCATCGGTTTCGCACCTTCCATGCCGCTCATGTTCTTCGGCGCGCTCGTGTCGGGATTCGGCGTTGCGGGGTTCCATCCCGAAGCCTCGCGCTTTGCCAACTACTTCGCCGGTTCGCAACGCGCGACGGGAATGAGCTGGTTCACGACGGGCGGCTATCTTGGCTTCGCGATCGGACCGATCGTCATCACGCCGCTGTTGCTGGCGTTCGGATTGCACGGCGCGGCGTGCTTACTGCTGCCCGGTATCGTTCTCGCGATTTTGCTCGTACGCGACCTGCCGCGTTTCGAAAACGTGCGGACGGTCGCGCGCCGCACGCACCACCAGCGGGGCGGCAAGGACGACTGGCGCGGGTTTTCGTTGATGGCGGCGGTCGTGGCTTTGCGGTCGACGGTATTTTTTGCGGCGGTGACGTTCATGCCGGTATTCGCCATTAGCGTCACGCACGTCGACAAAGCGGTGGCGTCGATCGCACTGGCCGCCATGCTTCTCGCGGGCGCGGCGGGCACGCTCTGGGGCGGCCGTCTAGCCGATCGCATCGATCGCCGCCGCGTCGTCGTCGTCTCGCTCGTATTCACGACGTTCTTCTTCGCGTGCATAGTCGCGCTCGGCGCGTACTTTCCGTCGTTCGCTTTGCTCGTACCGCTCGCAATGGCGTTCGGACTATCCATCGGCTTGTCGGCGGGCGTGATCGTCGTGATGGGACAGGAGTATCTTCCGCAGCGCATCGGGATCGCCGCCGGCCTCACGCTCGGCCTGTCCGTGACGATCGGCGGGTTGGCGGCCCCGCTTTTTGGGTGGATCGGCGACAACCACGGACTGGTTGCCGTCTTTGCGGCGGGAAGCGTCTTTGCGCTCGCCGCGACGCTCGTCGCACCGCTTATGCCCAAGCCCCCGCACGTCGCTCGTGCGTAGCTACTACGGTAAGTCGTCGTCTTCCAAGCCGAAGTAGTGGCCGAGTTCGTGGATGACGGTATCGCGTACTTCGCCGACGGCTTCCGCGCGCGACCGCGCTAATCGGCTTATCGGTCCGCGAAAGATGGCGATTTCGTCGGGAAGCAGCGGATCGTCGCCGTACGTTCGCTCCGTGAGCGGAACGCCGCGATAGATACCCAGCAGTTCCTCTTCGCCGTCTTCCTCGACCTCGCCGCGATCTTCCTCGGCCGGTTCTTCCTCGATCGATATTGCAACGTTTTGGACGAGATCGGCAAAGCGCTTCGGCAGCGAATCGAGCGCTTCTTCGACGATCCGCTCGAACTCGGCATGCGAAAGCTGCGTCATAGCCGCAGCTCCATGATCGGCAGCATGCGTCCACCCCCGGCTATCGACGGTTCCTCGCCGACCTTCGTCATGCCGACGCGCTCGTAAAATCCCCTCGCGTTTGGATCGCCGCAAAGCTGCAGCGATCTCGCACCACGCTCTCTCGCATACTCGAGGGCTCTGCCGAACAACGCCTTGCCGATGCCTTGTCGGAAACGCGCCGGTTCGACAAAAAGATCGCGCAGGAACGCGCTTTCGCCGTCGCTGCGGACGATGACGTACCCGAGAATGACGTCGCCCTCGATTGCGACGATAGCGCGTTCTTCGCGAACGTACTCCGGCTCGACGATCATATCGGGCATAATCGCAGCCATGAACGCGTCGTCGTAGCCCCACGCTCGCTTCGATCGGAGCGCTAGCTGCGTCAGGATGGGAGCCTCGTCGGGCCGCGCGTCGCGCATGCGAATGGTCATCGGCATCTTAAACCAGTTCCGGGAAGCCCAGTTGCGAGAGCGCGGCGTACGTCACGATCCCGGCGGCGGTTGAAAGGTTGATGCTGCGCACGGCGCCTTCACGCATCGGTATGCGCAGCGAGCGCTCCGGAAATCGCGCCATCAACTCCTTCGGCAAGCCTTTCGTCTCCTTGCCGAACACCAAGACGTCCTCGCGAGCGAAGCGGGCTTCATCGTAACGCTTCGTCGCGTGCGTCGAGAAGAACCATCG
>JAFAHZ010000220.1 GCA_019236975.1 Vulcanimicrobiota bacterium
ACGATCGTTTCGAACAACGTGCGCTACACGTCGTATCAGGTGCAGCCGAACAGCCCCGGGGCAACGTTCCTGTCGAACTACGGGCTCACGCAGACTCAGTGCGGTCCGCCGAACTTGGTTATCGTCTACGGGCCGAGCGACAGCGTCATCTGTGCGTATCCAAACAACACCGTGAGCGCCGGTTACTATAACCTCGATACGACCACGCTCTCGCTCACCTCAAGCGGTTAGCCGCTACGCGATCGGGCGTCCTTTCGTTTCGGGCGCCCACAGCAACGAGATTGCAAAACCGAGTAACGAAAGCAGGCACGCTCCAAACATAATGGGGGTCGTGCCTGCCTTCGCAATGGCCGCTGGAAGCCCAAAGGTTCCCGCGAAGGCTCCGATGCGGCTCACGGCAGCGGCGAACCCGGTTGCGGTTCCACGCACTTGCGTTGGAAATAGCTCGTTGGGATACACGATCTCTAAGCCGCTCGCGGCACCGATGGCGATCGCATAGGATAAGAAGCAGAGCACGACGCCCGCCGTTCCGACGAACGGCAGCAACGCAAATGCCGGGATTCCGACGGCAAACCCCGCGATGCAGAGCGGCCGCCGTCCCCAGCGCTCCACGAGCGGCAGCGAAAGCAGCGATCCGAGCGCGAACGCCGTGGTGATGGCGACGCTGCCGGCCGGCGACGACTGACTGCCGAGCCCGAGCGCGGTAAGTACCGCGGGCGCATACGTATAGATCGCGAACAGCGGCACGACCTGCAGCAGCCACATCGCCGACACGAACGCGAGCGCGCCGCGAAACTTCGGCTGCCAGAGCGTTGCAAAGGATGCGTGCGCGACCTCACCGGCATCCCGGGCCGCCAGCCACATCGGCGATTCCGGGGCGGTTGCGCGCATCGCCAATCCGGCGATTGCAAAAATCGCGGGACTCGCTAGAATCCACTTCCAGCTGTGCGGCCCGGTGGCAAGCAGCGCGTAGCCCGCGACGTACGCGACGGCCGCTCCGACAAACCAGACGGTTTCAATCGCGCAGAGCGCCGCGCCACGCCGGCGCTCGGGCCAAAATTCCGTGACGAGCGCGGCCGCGATCGGATAGTCGGCGCCGATGGCGACGCCCATGAGAAATCGCAGCGCGATCAGCTCCCAGGTTGCCGTAACGAAAAGCTGCGCGAGCGCGAGGACGACGAACGCACAGAGATCCGCAATCATGAGGATGCGGCGGCCATGGCGGTCGGTAAGACGGCCGAAGAGCGGCGCCCCGGCGAAGATTCCGAGGAGCGTCGCCGCACCAATCCATCCCGTGGAGACAGCGTCGAGACGAAACTGAGGCGTCAGCGTGACGAGCGCGAGGCCGATGCTGCTGAGAATGTAGCCGTCGACGAAGACGCCGGCATTGGCATAAACGAAGACGGCGTGTTCGCGGCGTACCGAAAACGGACCGCTTCGTTTGCCCATCGTTAAACTTCGTTAAGGGGCGACCGTTCAAATCCTCGGCGCATTGCAATTTCGGGATAGGTGCCCCCGAGGGCTTGATCTAGCATGGCTATAAAGAAGCGTCTAATTTCGACGGCGTGGGAGGTCAATATGCCCGATTCCAACGGTAAACTGAATCAACAACAGCAGGGCAAAGCAAAGCACAAACAGCGCGAAATCCTGCCTATTCCCGACCAACCGTACGCCGGGTTCATCGCCTACGACGCCAAAGATCCGGACTCGAAGTTTGCACCGATCGAGCCGCTCCGTCCGCCGAACGAGGCGCCGAACGTGCTGATTGTTCTGATCGACGACGCCGGCTACGGGGCGTCGAGCACCTTCGGCGGTCCGTGCGCGTCGCCGACGGCCGAACGGCTAGCGGCCAACGGCGTGCGGTACACGCGCTTCCATACGACGGCACTGTGTTCGCCGACGCGGGCGGCACTCTTGAGCGGGCGCAACCATCATACCGTCGGCATGGGCGGTATCACCGAAATCGCAACGTCGGCACCTGGGTACAGCTCCGTCCGCCCGAACTCGATGTCGCCGCTACCCGAAATTCTGCGACTCAACGGATACTCAACGGCGCAATTCGGGAAGTGTCACGAGGTACCCGTGTGGGAAGCCAGCCCCGTTGGACCGTTCGACCGTTGGCCCACCGGATCGGGTTTCGAGTACTTCTACGGCTTCGTGGCGGGTGAGACCAACCAGTGGTATCCGGCGATTCACGAGGGAACCAAGCTCGTCGAGCCGCCGAAAACGCCCGAAGAGGGCTACCACTTCATGGAGGACATGACCGACCGCGCGATCGCATGGGTCCGCCAGCAGCGGCTGCTAGCCGGCGACAAGCCGTTCTTCATGTATTTTGCGCCCGGCGCGACGCACGCACCGCACCACGTGCCCAAAGAATGGGCCGACAAATATAAAGGCAAGTTCGATCAAGGCTGGGACAAGCTGCGCGAAGAAACGTTCGCGCGACAAAAGAAGCTGGGCGTGATTCCGCAGGATTGCGATCTAACCGAGCGCCCAAAAGAAATCCCCGCGTGGGATAGTCAGACGCCCGAATTCCAAAAGGTCCTTGCGCGCGAGATGGAAGTGTACGCGGGATTCTTCGAATATGCCGACCATCACATCGGGCGCCTCATCGACGCCTTGGACGAGATCAAAGCCCTCGATAACACGCTTATTTACTACATCATCGGCGACAACGGCGCCTCGGCCGAAGGGACGCCGAAGGGCACGTTCAACGAAGTCATCCCGTTCAACGGCATGTTCGAGCTCGAGACGGTGGAGTTCTTGACGGAGCGTATCGATAAGCTCGGCGGGCCTGAATCCTACAATCACTACGCCGTCGGCTGGGCGCATGCGATGGACACGCCCTACCAATGGACCAAACAAGTCGCGTCGCATTGGGGCGGCACGCGCAACGGAGCGATCGTACATTGGCCTAAAGGCATCAAAGCTAAGGGCGAGATCCGCCATCAGTTCCATCACGTCATCGACGTCGCGCCGACCATCCTCGAGGCGGCTCAGTTGACGGAACCGTATTCGGTCAACGGCGTCGGGCAGGTTCCTATGCAGGGCGTCAGCATGGGGTATAGCTTTGACGACGCGGGCGCCGGCGAGCGGCGCGAGACGCAGTACTTCGAGATGTTCGGCAACCGCGGCATATATCACAAGGGCTGGACGGCGGTTACCCGCCATAGAACACCGTGGATACTCACTGGTGAAAATCCGCCGTTCGACGACGACGTGTGGGAACTTTACGATACCAACAAGGATTGGTCGCAGGCGCACGACCTCGCGAGAGAGATGCCGGATAAGCTGCACGAGCTGCAGCGTCTGTGGATTATCGAAGCAACCCGTAACGGTGTGCTCCCTATGGACGATCGCGGGGCCGAACGATTCAACTCCGACCTCGCCGGGCGTCCGGTCCTGATTAAAGGAAACACGCAAGTCCTCGCCGGCGGCATGGGAGGACTAAACGAGAACGGGATCGTGAACGTCAAAAACAAAAGCCACTCGATTACCGCCGAGATCGTCCTGCCCGACGGCGTAACGGCCAACGGCGTCATCATCTCGCAAGGCGGAATCGGCGGTGGCTGGATGTTCTACGTCAAAGACGGAACGCTGAAGTATCTCTATAACTTCTGCGGTTTAAAACGCTTCGTCGTTCAGGCGACCGCGCAGCTTGCGACCGGTAAGCACCAAGTTCGCATGGAGTTCGCGTACGACGGCGGCGGCCTGGCAAAAGGCGCAAACGTTACGCTGTATATCGATGGTAACGCCGTCGGGCAGGGGCGCATCGATCAATCGGTACCGATGGTTTTCTCTGCGGACGAAACCTCCGACGTCGGCGTGAAACACGGCTCACCGATGACGCCGGAGATGCCTCCGGGGAAGAACGCGTTCAACGGTGACATCATCGGCGTCGTCATCGAAGCCACCGGTGAAAGTCAGGATCACCTGCTGTCACGCGACGACGTGCTCAATATGATCGTCGCGAGACAATAGCGTGTCGCAAGCGGCGCGCGCAACGGATGAAATGGTCCGCATCGAGGGCGGCGAGTTCACGATGGGCTCGGACCATTTCTATCCGGAGGAGCGCCCGCTGCGGCGCGTCGCCGTGGACTCCTTCGAGATCG
>JAFAHZ010000227.1 GCA_019236975.1 Vulcanimicrobiota bacterium
CGACGAGGTGCAGATGTCGGGAACGCTGCGCGCGCTCGATCCCGCGATTCGCGACGGTCTCGAAGCGCGCGTGCGCCGCATCGTCGACGGCGTCGCCGCCGCGTATAACGTCGCCGCCGAGATTCGCATCGTGCGCGGCTATCCGCCCGTCGTCAACGACGCTGCGCTCGCGCAGTCGTTCGCCGCGTACGTGCGCGCGCACACGCACCTGCGCGTCGAAACGATGCCGCCGACGATGGGGGGTGAAGACTTTGCGTACTTCGCGCAGCGCGTGCCGGGCGTGCACGCGCGCCTGGGCGTGCGCAGCGAACGCGCAGGATCGGTGCATCCCGGCCACAGCCCGGAGTTTCGCATCGACGAGGCAGCACTTCCAGCCGGCGTGACGGCCCTCGTCGCCTTCGCGACGGGCGTCGGCGGCGGTGGAATACGTGCATAACGATACACAACCGCTTGTGGATGGTTTTGAGGCAGGCACTATAGGTGGGGGTGGCGTAGACCCATCCATGGCTGTTGTGACCGGTGCGCCCGATCGGCCGGGGCTGCGGTCGTTCAGTGCGAGCGTCGACGTCGAATCGTCGGCGGAAGATGCCTTCGCGCTGCTCTGCGCGGTGGAAAAATGGCCGGTTTGGCTCTCATTCTTACGAAGCTCCCGCATGGCGGCGCCCAACGCGCAGCTCGAGCTGGGCAGCGACGTCGTAGTCCGCTCCTGTTTGCCCGGCGAAGAAGAGCAGCTCTACGAAGTCGACGCCCTCATCGCGAACTACCATCTGTCGCTCGTCGGCGCGTATTCCACGCGGCGGCGTCTCGATTTCCGGATCGAGCGCAAGACGTCGCGGTCGAAGGTGCACGTGCGCTTCTCCTATCCGGCCTACCACGGGTGGATCGGAGCGGTGTTCGATCGCTGGCGGCACGGCCGGCGCCTGAACTCGGCGCTCAATGACGCGCTCGTCCATTTTAAGGGCTTGGTCGAGTACCGGCGGGAAGACCTGGCGTCCGGCGGCTTGGAAGCAAGCGTCCTCTAGCAGTCATTGACCAGGACTGCTAGACCCGGGTATACTGCTTACTGCCATGCCTCTGTACGACTATAAGTGCACCAAATGCGGCACCGTCCGCGAAGTGCGCCATGGATTCAACGAGACCAACACCGAGCCGTGCGCGGCATGCGGCGCGGCGATGGCGCGCGTGTTCAACCCCGCGCCGATCGTGTTCAAAGGCTCGGGCTTTTACAAGACCGATTCGCGACCGAGCGAGAAAAAGAGCGACGCCCCGAAGGCCGACGCTCCGAAAGCGGACGCGCCCAAATCGGATGCGCCGAAGCCTGCGTCGACGGGTGAGTCGGCGGCCTGAGGCGTGAGCGCAGCCGCGCTGGCGGGCTGGGTCGTTCTCGGCACCGCAACTGCCGCTTCGCTGGGATTGATGGGCGCCGGCGGCATCGCCGCACTGCGCGCGCACGCATCGTTGAAACGCTCGCTCGTGCGGATCGAACAAACGCAGCGCCGGAGGTTTGACCCGGCACGTTTCGAACCGATCGCGACGCGCTTGTCGCGCGACGCCGCCGAAGCGCAAGCCCTCGTAACGCGCGCTCAGCGCGCGATTGCAACCATCGCGACCGCCGTGCGCTTCGCGCTCGCGGCGATTCGTCTGCTCAACATCGTTCGCTAAGTGCCGGGCGGCGGCCCGAAGGGCGGTTCGTCATCGCCGCCTTCGGGCGGTTCCCACTGCCACGTCGTCGACGGCGGAATGCCTTGCGGCGGAGCGCCGAACGGATCGGGCGCCGGCATCGCAAACGGTGCGCCGAAAGGCGTCGGCTGCGGCGGCGATTCCGGGCGCGCGGGTTCCGGCGGACGCGGTGCGCCGAACGGCAACCCAGGAACGAATTCCGGAGCCGGTTCGCTCGGCGCTTTCGCGGGCCCGGCCGGCGGCGCGGGCGGCCGCGGCGACGTTTCGACCTCGACGGGCGGAAACTCGTAGCCGGCATCGGCGCTGACGACGCGCGGCTCGTCGAAAGCGGGCGCAGGTGCGGTCGCCGGCGCTGACGCCGGTGCTTTCGCAGCGATCGCGGCGGCGGGTTTGGGAGGTTCGACCTTGGGTGCGGGGCGCTCCGAAAAATGCGGAACCGGCAGTTCGCCGAGTGCGGCGCCCACGAGAACGAACCGCGGCGGCGGCAGCAGCTGCGCGTCCGAGCGGCGCGCGATCTGGCGCAGTTCGTCGACGAAGCTTTTCGGCGCGTCTTCGACTTCGATGGTTTTGAGCAGCAAATCGATCGTGTCGATCAGGTACTCGTGCGGCGGCACCTTCGCAAACGCGAAGACGTGCTGAGAGATGTCGGCCTTCACCGCCTGTAAGAGCTTCTTCCAGTACTCCATCGGCTGGTAGTATTCGAACTGCCCCAGCTCGCGTTTGGCTTGCGAGTAGAGCAGCGCGATGCGCTTACCGAGCGGATCGGCCGGCGGCGCCGGCTCCACGACGGCCACGCGCCGTCCGACGCGCGCCAACTCCGACGTGACCTGGGCGTGGAAAAACGGATCGATCTCGTGCAGGTAATGAAATGCCACCGCCAGATCGAAGGCGTTCTCTTTGGCCGGAATTACCGAGGTACTGCCGCGCAGCAGCTTCGCGCCGAGGTTGGCAAACCGGTTGATCGCGGTATCGCGGTGCTCGATCACGGTAACCACGGCACCGGCGTCCAGCGCGCGCTTGATCTCGGCACCCGCGTCGCCGTACCCGCAAAACAGGACCTTCATGCCCGACTCGATGGCGAGCGATTCCCAGACGATGGTTTCGAGGTACGCGGCTTCGCGCTCGAACTCGTCGACGGTATAGACGGCTCGCTCCGGGGTCATGCGTGCACCCCTTCGAGCGCGCGCAGGAAGTTCGGGAAGCTCACCTCGATGCTGGCGTCGCTATCGATACTGACCGGTCCGGCGCCGCGCGCGAGAACCGCCGCAGCCATGGCGATGCGGTGGTCGTCGCGCGTGTCGACAACCGTGGACGATGCGGCGGGTGTGCCGCCCATGACGGAAAATCCGTCGTTTTGCGCCTGGGTGTGAATGCCCGCCGAGGCCAGGAGCGCCTGCGTAGCGGCGATGCGATCGGACTCCTTCGTGCGCAGCTCGCGCACGCCGGAGATGCGGGTTTCGCCCGTCGCAAAGCCGGCGGCAATCGCGAGCAGCGGGATTTCGTCGATAGCGCGCAGCGCGAGATCGGGTCCGATCGTCGCGGCCTGCAGCGGCACGTACGTCACCGCGACGTCGGCCACCGGCTCGCCCGAAACGGAGCGCTCGTTGCGCAGCTCGATGTTCGCGCCCATCGCGCGCAGCGCGTCGATCAAGCCCGTACGCGTCGGATTGACGCCCGTGCCGGTGACGACGAGCTCGCTGCCGGGCGCGATCGCGGCCGCGGTGATGAAGAAGGCGGCCGCCGAAAAATCGCCCGCCACGTCGATCGGTTTGGCGGTCAGCGGACGGCCGTCGTACTGCACGGTCCGTCCGTCCCAGGTGACGTTGGCGCCGAGATACTGGAGCAGCCGTTCGGTATGATCGCGCGAGCCCCGATCGCCGCTCATCGCGACCGCTCGACCGGAGAAAAGCCCGGCAAATAATAGGGCGGATTTAACCTGCGCCGACGGCGCGAGCAGAATGAACGCGCGCGTTTGAATCTCGGGCGTGCCGTGCAGCTCGACCGGCATGCGGCCTTCCTGCGTCTCGATTTTCGCACCGAACGCACGCAGTTGCGCCGCCACCGGCTCCATCGGACGCCGCCGCAGCGACGCATCGCCGTCGAAACGCGCTCGGACGCCGGCTCCGGCGAGGGCTCCCAAAAGCATGCGTGCGGTCGAGCCGGAGTTCATGCAGTCGAGCGGTGCCGGCGATTCGCGCAGGCGTCCACCGCGCACGACAATCGCATCGCCGTCGCGATCGATCTGCGTACCGAGTGCGGTCAACGCCTCGAGCGTGGCGCGCACGTCGCGACCGGGATTGAGATTGGAGATATGCACCGGCTGCGCTATACTGGCCGCGGCGAGCAGGGCGCGGTGCGAAATCGATTTGTCGCCGGGGACTGCGACGTTCCCGCGAACGGGCCCCGCAGCAAACGTCTGAGCGCTCAGCACGGGCAGTTCTTACCGCCCCGCGCGGCCCATCCCTCGCCGAATTCGCATAAATTACTTGAAAATTACGCGGGAAACGCATAGGAAATCGCGATTTTTGGCGGTAGTCACAGTCCCAACGTGCTTTGCTCTCAGACGGAAAGGGACGGATGAACAAGGTAGATTTGATACGCTCGGCGATGGAGCGCCTCGAGCTTTCGCGCAAAGATGCGATGGCACTCGTGGACGGCCTCTTCGAGGATATTCAAGACGCGTGCATCAGCGGCGAGCCGGTGAAAGTCCCGGGATTCGGGCAGTTCAAGGTTCGCGATCGCGCTGCGCGGATGGCTCGCAACCCGGCAACGGGCGAGCAAGTCAAAGTGCCGGCGAAGCGCGTCTTCAAGTTCCTCCCCGCTAAAGCGCTCAAGGAAGCCGTGATGGCCAAACGCGGCGGCGGTGCGCGTAAAGCGAAGAAGTCGCCCGCGCGCAAAGCGGCCGGCGGCCGCAAAGGACCGGCGCGCAAAGCCGCTCCGGCGCGCAAAGGCGCGGCGAAAAAAGGCGGCGCGAAGAAGCGTCGTTAAACCGCAACGCGCGATAAACGAAAGCGGCGTCCGGATGACCGGGCGCCGCTTGTTTCTAGGTGATGGCGTGGTTACTGCAGCTTACCGATTTTGCCGGTGAGACATTCGGTAAACCAGATCGCGCCGTCGGGGCCTTTCACGATGCCCCACGGATTCGCGTTCTTGGTGGGAATCTGGAAGACGTCCAGCGCCTTGGTAACAGGGTCGATGCGTCCGATGTAGTTGAAGTTACTGCCGTCGACGCCGTTTTCAACAAACCACACCGCGTCGTCCGGTCCGGTAACGATGCCCA
>JAFAHZ010000063.1 GCA_019236975.1 Vulcanimicrobiota bacterium
GGCGCGCTTCGCCCACTACGAGGGCGCCTCGCAGGGACGCTACGATCGCGAGATGCAGAACGAACGCCGCTTCTACGCACGGTGGTCGGCGGCGTTCGGAGCAATCCCGCGTGTGGCGCGCGGCGACGTCGGGGCGATCGCCGTTGACGCGGCCTCGAACGTATCGCCGTTCTCACGCGACGCGCTAGAGGATCTGGAAGCGGCGTTACGTTCGTTCGGGCATCCCGTCGTGCGCGGCACGGTGCGGCCCTGGCAGCGGCTCGACCGCCGCTTCCGGCGCGCTGCAACGCTCGGATGGTTCTCGCCGGCCGACCCGGGCGTCACGCTCGAACGCGTCGACGGGGGTCTTGCGCAGTTGCGCGTGCGCGGCGCGGCCGAATTGAACGTCGCATGGCTGCCGTGCGCCGCGCCGGAGCGCGCGGCGGCGTTGCCGGTTCGTGCGTCGCTGGACCCCCAATGTACGGCCGTCGCCGAGATCGGCGGCGACTCGATGACGCACTGGCCCGCCGGCGACGTCGCGTGCGTCGTGGTGCGGGGACTCACCGATGAGGCTGCCTTCGGCAACGTCGTCCTGGCACACGCCGGTATTCCGACGGTGATCGCCGACGAACGACTGCGTGGATTCTACGCCGCGGACTGCTTGGGCGATTCGCCGGCTCAGTTCGTCGAGAGTATCGAGGCGCGCAGGCATTTTGGAAGCGCGATTGCCGCCGACGCGCGGCGCCGTTTTTCGCCGCGGCGAACGGCGATACGCGTCGTCGATCTGTTGTGCGCGTCGCGATTCGGTCTCGAAACACCGGCGGCAGCGAAAAGCGACTCACCATTCCGCCAGAAGCAAAGCAACCGTTAGCCTAAGCTTAAGCCAGGGATAAGACGCGCACCGTACCTTGACTACGTACTGTCTGCTTGAGCTTGGAGCGTGAAGTTCGTGCGTAGCTTTTGTGCCGCCGTCCTCGTCCTCTTGTTCGCAACGGCGTCTCCCGTTTGGGCGCAGAGTCCGCCGCCGCCCGCCCTGCCCACCGCCACCATCGCGGGCCGGGTTCTCGACCAATCGACCGGCTTGGCGATCGCCGGAGCCCGCGTCGATTCGATCGGGCCGTCGGCCCAATCGGCGACGACGGACGTCAACGGCAACTTCTCGCTGGCGAGCCTCAAGCTCGGAACGTATCACCTCGCCATCGCGCGTCAGGGCTACCAATCCGCCATCTCCGATAACGTCACGCTGCTCACCCAAGGAGAGAACGCGCTGGTGACGCTCGTGCTCGTGGCTCAGCGGACCGGCGCGACGAACTTGCGCGAGATCGGTCATACCTCCACGCGCGCCTCGCAATCGCTCCAGCGTTCGTCGGTGATGTACCAATCGGTCAGCGCCGAAACGATGCAGAACCTCGGTTTCTTCCGGGCGAGCGACTATTTACAGACGCTTCCGCAGATCAATCTGGCGGCGGGAACGAGCGGCGGCAGCGACACGCCGTCGCCCGGCGACGACCAGTACCTGGATTTTCGCGGCATCGGAAACTTGGAAACCACGACGCTGCTCGACGGCCATCCCATCGGCGCCGGGCTCAACCGCGGCAAAAACTTCGGCTACAACTGGGAGTCTTCGCCGACGTTCGCGCTGCGGGACATTGTGGTGACGTACGGCTCGGGCCTCTCGGGTTTGAGCCCGTGGAGTGCGCTCGGCGGCGTCGCGAACATGCAGACGTTCGATCCGACGCCGAAAAATCAGGTCAACGTCACGCAAGGGTACGGGACGTTTTCCAAGCTCGCGACCACCGTATCGGCCACCGGTCAGCTCGGATGGCACTTCGGATACGCGCTCGCCTACGGTACGCAAGGCATCGACGGGCCGTACGGCGGTAACGTGAGCTTCTATCAGCCGGCCTCGGCCTACGATCAAGCCGCGCCGGTCGGCTCGAAAGTCTATAATCTCGGAATTTATCCGTACGGCACCGGCGTCGCCAATCGCGGCGCGATGGCGAAGTTCGTGTACAGCTTCGGCGACCCGGCGCATCCGTCGCACCTGACCGCGTCGACGGTCTGGTCGGCGTATTGGGACGATAAAACCGGCAACGGCGATCAAGACTTTCTGCCGTACAACACGGCGCTGGCGATGGGGCAATCGCTGCTGGCGAGCTATAGTCCCGGAAAACCGACCAAGCCGCCTTACACGGTGACGAACTTACCGAACTGTCCCAAGGGCGAGTTTCTCGGATTCAGCCTCAACGGAAATCCGTACGGTTTCGGTCCCAACGGATTGCCCGACGGCGGCCCGCATTGCGTCACGCCGCAGCAGTACGCCGGATTTGCCGGCGGCTGGCAGGGCGCCGGCACGACGTGGCAAGCGTTTCATCAATCGCAATACGATTTGAAGTTCGACACGCCGACGCGCACCGGCCAAGTCGTCGTCGACACGTACACCAATAACTGGTTCCAGCTCTACGACCGCACGTGGGAACTGCCGTGGAATCGTGCGAGCAGCGTCGCGTCGTCGTCGTCGGGGCTGGGATCGGGCTACGGCCCGAATCCGTACTGGACGAGCCCGGCCGTCGCGACCACCGGCACCAGCATCACCGACGAAATTTACGGCCGGCAAAGCGACTTCGGCATCGGTCAGGCATTCAATAACTACGCCTATAACCTGCAGACGATCGGAACGCCGGCGTCGACACCGATCGTCAACGACATGTATTCGTACCTGCAATACGTCTATCACCCCCAAGAGCAGCCGTATTCGATCTACCTGAACGCCGCCGAAGTGTACGCGTCGGTCAGCAACAGCTGGGCGTTCAATCCGCGCCTGGCGCTCGTCTACAACCTGACGCACAATGACGTCTTTCGCGTGGCCGGCGGCTCGGCCGTGACGCAGCCGTACGCGTCGCAGGTCTTTACGCCCGCGTCGCTGGTCGCACCCGGTTCGCTGCCGGGTAACATCAACTGCACCGGCTTGACGATCATCGGCACCGTCGGTAATCCGACGCTCAAACCCGAGCGCGCCGACGACGTCGACGTGAGTTACGGTCACCGCTTCGGCGAAGATTCGCAGATTCAACTCGAGGCGTACTCGGAAAACGTCAACGCGAAAATCTTTGCGGAACCGATCAACGTCAATACCCTGCCGCCGGGATTCATCAATACCGCGCCCTATCAAACGGTCGTCAACTCGCAGTGCGGCGGAAAGCCAGGCACCGGCGAGTTAGGCGTGAACTCGCAGCGCAACATCGGCCGGCTGCTGGCGCAGGGACTGGACGTTCAAGGCCGCCAGCGCGTCAACCGCAACCTGTTCTTCGATTACGGCTACTCCATCGAAACGTCGGTGCTGAAGTCCGCCGACACGCTGTTGCTGCAGAACAACCCGACGTACATTCTCGGCGCGCAGCTGCCCGGCGTCCCGGCTCACAAGTGGCAAGTTTCCGCCGACGGTCAGGTGGGACGCGGCGTCGACTTGCGGCTAACGCAGTACTACGTCGGGTTGAACAATCCGAAGAATACGACCGCGTACAACTACGGCGAGTTCACGGCCAGCGCACCGGTACCGGGTGGCCGCTTCAACGTTTCGATTACCAACGTCTGGAATCAATACTTCCAGTGGAACGGGCTGATCGGTTACGGCGTACCGCTCGCGCTCAACAACTACGCAACCAAGGCGCAGTACGCCCCGTACGTCGGGGCCGGCGCGACGGAGTCGTACGGTATTCCGCCGCGCCAGATCTACTTCGCCTACACGTACTCGTTCAAGTCGCTCTAGGGTCCAGGAGGCGGGCGAAGGCCACGAGCCTTCCTAGCCCGTAGATACGGAACGTTCCGGCGTCCGCCGCCGTTCTGCCTTTGGAGGATCCTGCATGCGCTTTGCCGCCGCATTTGTCGTTGCTTCGTTGACCCTGGCCGCTGCGGCGTGCTCGCGCGAGACGCTTCCTTCGGCGTCCCTGCCGGCACAGACGAACGTTCGCCACACTATACCGGCGTCGCCGTATCAGATCGTTGCCGATCTCACCACCGCAACCGGTGGACACTCGGTTGCCTCGCTTACCGAGCTCGACGGCAAGTTGTTCGGCACGGCCGCGCACGGCGGACGCGGCTGGGGCACGGTCTTCGAGGTCGACCCTTCCACCGGCAAAGTGCGCACGCTGCACGAGTTCGGCCCCCTCGATAATCGCGACGGCTCGGTGCCGGCCGGCGGCCTTACCGCAATCGGTCACAAGTTGTACGGCACGACGACGTCCGGCGGCGCAGACCGTGCGGGCGTGGTGTTCGAAATGGATCCCGGTACCGGAAACGTGCACGTGCTGCATCACTTCGACGTCAAAGAAGGCGCGTTTCCGGAAGGCGACCTCCTCAATCTCAACGGCACGCTGTACGGAACGACGCGCGGCGGGGGCAACGACGGTCACGGTAGCATCTATAGCATCACCACGGCCGGCAAGTTTACGTCGCTGTATCTCTTCGGAGGCAATCACACGACCGACGGCCAACACCCGCGCGCCGGTTTGACGTCGTATAACGGTTTGCTCTATGGAACCACGTGGAACGGCGGCGACTTCGGCTGGGGTACGGTCTTTCAATACGATCCGTCGGGTAACAACGAGATCGTGGTCTACAGTTTCGATCTCAACGGCGTCGACGGCGCGAGTCCCGCCGCGCCGCTTACCGTCTATCTCGGTGCGCTGTACGGCGTGACGTTCGGCGGCGGTCCAAAGAATCGTGGAATCGCGTTCACGCTCAATCCAATCACCGGTGCGGAAACGATTCTGCATAGCTTTACCGGTAAGGACGGCAGCTATCCCGACGGCGCGCTCACGGGTTGGAACGGCGAGCTCTACGGTACGACGAAGTTAGGCGGATCGCCGGCACACCCGGGCGGAACGCTCTTCGAGCTCAATCCGGCGACGACGGCCTTCTCCGTCATTCACGAATTCGGTGCGAGCGGCGACGGTGCCGAGCCGCGCGCGGCGCTGATTCCGTTCGGTACGTCACTGTACGGTACGACGTATACGGGCGGCACCGATCGCGGCGGCGTGATTTACAAACTCACGTACTAGTTCCGTAGCCGCCGCCGCCGGGCGTTTGAATCACGAGCACGTCACCGGGATGTAGCGGCAGCGTCGTCTTTGCGGGCAGCGGCGTTTCTTTTCCTTCACGCACGAGTGCGTGGCGTCCGCAGGCGCCGGGTTCGCCGCCGCGCGTGCCGCGCGGCTGGGTCGCATGCCGATCGGCGAGCAGCGATGCCTGTGCGTTGCCTTCCGTTAGCTCGATCGCGCGAATGAGTCCCTCGCCGCCGCGATAGCGTCCGCTGCCGCCGGTGCCGCGCGCAAATTCGTAGCGGACGACGCGCAGCGGATACTCGCGTTCGATCGCCTCGATGGGCGTGTTGAGCGTGTTGGTCATGTGGCACTGAATACCGTCGAGGCCGTCTGCGTTCGGCCGTGCGCCCATGCCGCACCCATTGGTTTCATAAAATGCCCACGAGCTGCCGTCGTCGCGCGTTCCGCCGAGCATGACGTTGCTCATCGTGCCGCCGCTCTGTGCGGGAACGCGGCCGGGGGCCGCTTGCGCGAGCGCTTGCAGCACGACGTCGGCGTTGCGCGTGCTCGTTTCGACGTTCCCTCCCGAGACGGGGGCGGGACGACGCGGATTGAGCAGCGTGCCTTCCGGTACGAACACCGTGATCGGCGCGAAGCAGCCGTCGTTCATCGGAATCGTCGGATCGGTCACGGCACGGACCGCGTAGTGCACGCCCGAGAGCGTGACGCCGAGCACGGCGTTGAGCGGCATCGGCACTTGCGCGCACGTCCCCGTGTAGTCGAAGCGCGCGCTGCCGTCGTTGCGCAGCTCGAGCCGTAACACGATGCGCAGCGTCGGCTTGCCGTTACGATCTTCCAGCGCGTCGGTCGCGTGGAAGACGCCGGTGCCGAGAGCGCGCAGCGCGGCACGCAGGCGCGTTTCGCTGTCGCGCAGCGAACGCTCGATCGACGCTTCGACGACGGCGGTGCCGTAGCGCGCGTAGATCTCCACCAGGCGCCGTTCGCCGGTGTAGTTGCCGGCGATCTGCGCGCGCAAGTCGCCGGCGCGCGCAGCCGGCGTGCGCGAATTCGACGTGAAGACCGCGATCGTTTCCGCCACCGGCCGGTCGCCGCAAACCAATCGCAGCGGCGGCACGACCACGCCTTCGGCGAAGAGGTCGCTCGCGTCGGCCGGCATCGATCCGGGTGCGGTGCCTCCGACGTCGGTGTGGTGCGCTTTGCTCGCGGCGTATCCGACGAGCGCGCGCTCGAAGAATACGGGCCGCACGACGGTGACGTCGTTGAGATGCGTGCCGGTAATGTAGGGATCGTTGGCGACCCACATGTCGCCTTCGCGCACGCCGCCGCATTCGCGCTCGATGGCATCGAGCATGCGGCGCAAGCCCCACGGCAACGACCCGAGATGCACGGGTATGTGTTCCGCTTGCGCGACGAGCCGTCCGCGCGCGTCGAAAAGCGCGCACGAATGGTCGAGCCGCTCCTTGATGTTCGGCGAGTACGCGCTGTTGCGCACTGCGATGCCCATCTCTTCGCTTGCGTAGACGAGCGCGCTCTTGACGACCTCGACGGTGATGGGATCGGTCACGCCCTGTCACCGTGACCGTTCGACTCCACTGTGTCATCCTGAGCGCAGCGCGCAGCGCGTAGTCGAAGGACCAACGCTCCTTCTGCATCGCGGCTGCATCGCCAGCCCGGCGCAACGTACGTAGTCGCATCGTACTGCTCGATAATCGCGGGACCGTCGATCGGCGTTTCCGGCAGCGCGTCGCGCTGGTAGACGGGCGCGTCGGTGTAGGCGCCGTCGATCCAGACGCTGCGCAGCGTAAAGGAGTGGTCCCTCGACTTCGCGCTTCGCGCTGCGCTCGGGATGACAGCGCTTCGCGCTGCGCTCGGGATGACAAGGGACGCTGAGGGGAGCTTGCCGCGTGCGTGAAGGCGGGCGTTGACGAGTTCGATGCGCTCGCCGGCGACGTCGTAGCCGTAGCGCGCGCGATGCTCGGCCCCAAACGCCTGCTCGATCGCATCGATCGAGTCCGCGTGCACGATGGGAATCTCGAAACTTTGCCCGGCGTAGCGTGCGTCGTACGTCCGGCGAAGGGTAACCGTCTTCGGATCGACGCCCTGATCGATCAGCGAGCGGCGCGCGAGGGATTCCAGCCGCACGAACTCCGCCTCGAGCTCGTCGATCGACGTTGCGGCGAGATCGCACAGCAGCGGCGCCGACGGGTGCACGACGACGTCGGCGACGAGCAGTCCTTGTGCCGAGAAAATCCCGGGACGCTCCGGAACGATTGCGCGCGTCATGCCGAGTTCCGACGCGAGCGCGCACGCGTGGAGCGGGCCGCTTCCGCCGTACGCAACGAGCGTAAAGTCGCGCGGATCGAGACCCCGCTCGACGGTGACGATGCGCAGCACTTTGGCCATTTCGGCGTCGACGAGCGTGACGATACCTGCCGCCGTCGCCTCGACGCTCAAACCGATCGCTTCCGCCAGCGACGCAATGGCTGCGCGCGATCGCGCGGCGTCGATGGGGAACGATCCGCCGAGCAGCGCAACCGGATTCAATCGTCCGAGCACGACGTTGGCATCCGTGACCGTGGCGCGATCGGACGTCCCGTAACACGCCGGTCCGGGATCGGCCCCGGCCGAAACGGGACCGACGCGCAGCGAACCCGCCTCGTCGATCCACGCGAGCGTTCCGCCGCCCGCGCTGACCTCGGCCAAATCGACGAAGGGAAAACGAACCGGATAGCCGCTGCCTTTGATGGCGCGTCCGCTGTGCGTCGAGCCTGCCGCTTCGAATTCGTTGGCGAGCTGCACGGAGCCGCCCGCGATCGTTCCCGCTTTTGCCGTCGTTCCCCCCATGTCGAATGCGATCGCGCGCGGTAGCGCAAATGCCGAAGCGGCGATGACGCCCGCGGCAGGACCGCTTTCCACGATTGCAGCCGGTACCGATGCAATCGTCTGCGCCGACGACAGGCCGCCGTCGCTGCGCATCACGTAGGGCGTCATATCGACGCGGCGTTCGCGCAGCCGCTGCGTCAATCGTTCGAGATAGCGCTGCACGATCGGTGCCAGGGCCGCGTTGACGACCGCCGTCGAAAAACGTTCGTACTCGCGGTATTGCGGATCGATGGCCGACGAACGCGTGATGGCGACCCCCGGCAGCGTCGCCGCGAGGACTTCTTCAACGCGGCGCTCGTGTGCGTCGTTGGCGTAGGAGTTCAACAGGCATATGGCGACCGCGGCCACGTTCCGCGCGCGCAACTCCGCGCACGCGCGCGCGAGCGATGCTTCGTCGAGCGGCGTCAGCACTTCACCGCGCGCGCCGATGCGCTCGACTACCGTCAAGCGGTCCTCGCGTGCGACCAGCGGCCTGGGGCGCCGGACGAACAGATTGTAGACCTCACTGCGATTCTGGCGTCCGATCTCGATGACGTCCGCGAAGCCGCGCGTGAAGATCGCACCAACGCGCGGCAGCTCGAGGCCGACTTGCCCGAGCAGCGCGTTGGTCGCAACGGTCGTCGAATGGGCGAGAAAAGCAACGTCCGAGCGAGCAAGCGCGTCGAGTACGTCGAGGACCGCTTGCTCCGGGGCACGAGGCGTCGAGGGGACTTTGAGCGCGATGCATTCGCCCGTCTCGGTGTCGAGCGCGGCGAGATCGGTGAACGTACCGCCGACGTCGACGCCGACACGAATCATGGCGACGGCCTTTCACGCCCCGCTAATATTATCCCGCGGTAAAAAAACCATCGAGCGCTGTGCGAACGCACCGAACGTGCCGATACAGTTGTAAGGCTCCACTCCCTAGGAGCACTTGCGCGAACGAATGGCCCTCGCGGTTTGGTTTTTACCTCGAGGGCCTTTCACATTGCCGGATCGTGCGGCGTCAGTCGGCGATGCGCCCGAGCTGATCGGCTCCCGATTCGACGAACCAGAGCGAGCCGTCGCGATTGCGCGCGATCCCTTGCGGATGCGCGTACGGCGTCGGCAGCGGAAACTCCGAGAACGCGCCGGCGGTCGTGACGCGGCCGATTTTGTCGCCGGAAGCTTCGGTGAACCAGAGCGCGCCGTCGCGCCCCGTCGCGATGCCCCACGGCTGCGAACCGGCGGTGGGAACCGTGTAGACGTGCACGACGCGTCCGTGAAGGTTCGTTGCCCAGATCGCGTTGCTAGCCAGCGCCGTCCACCACAGGTTGCCGTCGGGGCCCGCCGTCACGCCGTTCGGGATGTCGTTGTATTTCGATTCGTACATCAAGCCCGTGTACGTGCGCAGTTGCCCTTCGGGGCCGACGCGTCCGATGCGCGCCGTGCCGTCCTCTGAAAACCACATCGAGCCGTCGGGCGCGCGAACGATCGCCGGGCTTTCGCCGGTGATGCCGGAGATCGGGTACTGCGTCACTTTCCCGTGCGAGAGGACCGCTAGACCGGCGCAGCCTTGCGTAAACCACATCGAGCCGTTCGGGCCGGCGGCGACGCCGATCGGCATGAGGTTGCTGTCGTTGTACTCGGTCACGTGGCCGTCGGAAGCAATCGTCGCGACGTGGGTTGCGTAGTTGGGCCCCATGTGCTCGGCAAAATACATGCTGCCGTCGCCGCTGGCCACAATGCCCTCGGGCTCGCCGCCCCGCGTGGGAATGAAGAACTGCCGAATCGTACCGTCCCCGCCGATATGGCCGATCGCGCTGAGGCCCGGTTCGGTGAACCAGAGGGTGCCGTCGCGGGCGGCGGCGATGTCGAAGGGCTGGGCCCGCGGCCACATCGTGATGATCTGGAACTCGGAGATAGCGTGAGCGAGGCCCGTGCCGCTCTCGCTTTGTTCTCTGGTTAATCGCTCGGGCGCCGCGGGCGCTCGCTGAGAAGGGGTGGGGGATAGGCCGGCGGCGCTGCAGCCGGCGAGGAGGAGGAAGCCCGCAAGCGCGGCCCGAGTTCGCATGGCCCAACCTCCAGTTAAGCTCGCTTAAGTTTCCTTAAGCTTTACTTAAGGCAGATAATGTCCTGTTAACGCATTGGGAGGTTAATCCTTCTTTCCCACAATTCTCAACTGTGAAAGCGTTCCTTCCGATTTTCTGGACCCGCCGGCCGTATGGTAGGGTCATCACGAACGCTTCGCCGGCGAACGCGAACAAAAAATGCACGTCAGCTAAAGTCGATCTTCTCGATCACTCGCGCTCAAACGGCGCGAAGGGCCGCGTTAGGCACGCCTACAAACTCGCCGCTATGATGCGATTCGTACGCTGCTTGCTTCTCGTCGTGCTCGCTCCGGCCGTAGCGGCTGCCGCCGGGCCGTCTGCGCCCCTGACCTCCAAGCTGCAGTGGCGCAGCATCGGGCCGTACATCGGGGGGCGTGTCGTCGCCGTCGACGGCGTTCCGAGCGAATCGAACCTCTTTTACATGGGCGCCGTGGACGGCGGCATTTGGAAGAGCACCGACTACGGATTGCAATGGAAAAATATCTCCGACGGCACGCTGCCCGGCGATAGCAACAGCATCGGTGCGATCGCCGTCGCGCCGTCGAATCCGAGCGTTATCTACGCGGGAACCGGCGAAAGCGATATTCGCGGCGACGTGATCACCGGCGACGGCGTCTTCAAATCGACCGACGCCGGCAAGACGTGGCACTATGCGGGCTTGCGCGACACGCACACGATCGGCGCGCTCGTCATCGATCCGCACGATCCCAACGTCGTCTACGCGGCGTCGATGGGTCACGTCTTCACCGGTAATAGCGATCGCGGCGTCTTCAAAACGACCGACGGCGGCGCGACGTGGAAGAAGATGCTCTTGGGCGACGACAACACCGGTGCGATCGACCTTTCGATGGATCCCCAGCATCCGCAGACGCTCTACGCCGCAATGTGGCAAGCGTATCGCAAACCGTGGAAGCTGATGAGCGGCGGCGCGGGCAGCGGTCTCTTCAAAACCACCGACGGCGGCGCGCACTGGACCAACGTCGGCCGCCACCCCGGGTATCCAACGGGCGTGCTCGGGCGCATCGGCGTCGCGGTCGCTCCGAGCGATCCTCGCGTGGTGTATTCGATGGTGCAAGCCAAAGAGGGCGGCGTCTTCCGCTCCGACGACGGCGGCGCCACCTGGCGGCGCACCAACGCCGAAATGGAGCTGCGCCAGCGCGCGTTTTACTACATGGCGGTGTACGTCGACCCGACCAACGCGAACACGATCTTCGTGCCCAACGTCTTAGGCGTTTGGAAATCGACCGACGGCGGCAAGCATTTTCTCGCACTGCGCCCGCCGCACGGCGACAATCATATCGTGTGGATCAATCCGCACGATCCGAAGATTCTGCTCGAAGGCAACGACGGCGGTGCGACCGTCTCGACGGACGGCGGCGAAACGTGGAGCCCCGAACGCAATCAGCCGACGGGCCAGTTTTATCACATCTCCATCGACGATCAGTTTCCGTTTCACGTCTACGGCGCGCAGCAAGACGAAGGATCCATCAGCGGGCCGAGCGCGGCGGTAGGCGGTGCGATCGGCGCCGATAAGTGGCAGCCGGCGGCGTACGGCGAGAGCACGTTCGTCGCGCCTCAGCCGGACGACTCCAACATTACGTACGGCAGCGGCTACTTCTCGATTTTCTTGAAATACGACGCGACGACGGGACAGTATCAAAGCATCTCTCCGTATCCCTACTATCGCGAAGGAGCCGCAGCCGAGGAGCTGCGCTATCGCTTGGCGTGGACGCATCCGATTCTGTTCTCGCCGGCAAATCCCAAAGAGCTGCTCGTCGGCGCACAGCAGGTGCTGCGCAGCGACGACTACGGCCAAACGTGGAAGGAAATTAGCCCCGATCTCACCCGCAACGATCGCAGCACCGAAGCGCCGACCGGCGGACCGGTCGATCTCGATCAAACCAGCGCGGAAATCTACCCGTACGTGTCGGCGTTGGCCGTGTCGCCGCTGGATAACGACGTCATCTGGGCGGGCTCGGCCGACGGGCTCGTGAACGTCACGCGCGACGGCGGCGCGCATTGGAATGCGATTACGCCACCCGGTTTACCGCAGACCGCGGAGATCGGATCGATCGAGCCGTCGCACGTCGATAAGGGGACCGCGTATCTGACGGCGTCGCGCTACATGTGGGACGACTTTCATCCGTACGTCTACAAGACGAGCGATTACGGCGCGCACTGGACGCAGCTGACAGCCGGACTGCCGAGCGACCAGTACGCCATGGTGATACGCCAAGATCCCGCCGATGCGGATCTCTTGTTCGCCGGTACCAAGAGCGCCGTCTACGTGAGTTTCGACGGCGGCGCGCAGTGGCAATCGTTGTCGCTCAACTTGCCGAAGGTGCAAGTGCGCGACATCGCCATCGACGTTCGCCAGGGAGGCGTCGCGATCGCGACGCACGGCCGCGCGTTCTGGGTGCTCGACAACTTGTCGCTGTTGGAGCAGCTGCAGAAGTCCGGCGCTACGGGCGGGTCCCAAGTCTTCGCGCCGCAGACGGCATTTCTCACGCATGCGTACGGCGCGCCGCCCTTTCCGGCATCGTCGGCCGGCGAGAACCCGCCGTTCGGTGCGACCGTCTACTTCACGGTGCCGCACGGTTACAACGGAAAAACGCCCGTGACGCTGACGTTTACCGACGCGAGCGGCGGCGTCGTGCGCGCCTTCACGCTGCACTCCAAAACGAAAGAGCCGAAGGATTTCCACGAGCAGCACGATCGCTGGGATCCGGCCGGCCGCCAAGCTATCACCGACAAACTGCACACCGGCATCGCGCCCGGCGAAAACAGTTTCCAGTGGGATCTGCGCTACACGCCGGCGACGGACGTGCGCGGCTTCGAGCCTCCGATTGCCGCCGGCGGCGAAGACGACACCGTCGACGGCCCCGTCGTCGTGCCCGGGCGCTACACGGTGACGCTCGATTACGGCGGCAGCAAATCGCAGGCATCGTTCGACGTGGCGCTCGATCCGCGGCTGCATCCGGCGCCCGCCGCACTCGATGCGCGTCTCGCGCTGCAGCAAAAGATCACCGCGCTGCTCGATTCGCTCGATCGCACGGTCAACGATGCGCTCGATGCGCGCGATGCGCTCGCGCGCAGCTCGAAGAGTGCCGCGCGGCCGGTCTTAGCTTCGCTCGACGAGCAGATTGCTGCGGTCGTCCAGTTCAACGCCAAGTCGTCCGAAGGCGAGCTGCTGCGCGAAAGCAAGCTGCACGATCACCTCGCGTTTCTCAACGCCGATATCGATTACGCCTACGACAAGCCGACGCCCGCGCAGTACGCCGTGTTCAGCGAAATGGAGTCGTCGGCGAACTCGGCGATTGCGAAGCTGAAGGCGACGATCGCGCAGGCCGCAGCCGTAACTCGACCGTAGTTCCGCCGGAGGAGGTGTCGAGCGTGACGCGTCCGCCCGCGCGCTCGACGATGCGGCGCACGATCGAGAGGCCGAGACCGCTGCCCGGAATCGAGCCGCGTTCTTCGCCGCGAAAGAAGCGGTCGAACGCGTGCTCCGCGGTAAATGCGTCCATGCCGGGTCCTCGGTCGGCGACGCGGATCGTGACGTCGCTGCCGCCCGCGACGCGCACCGTAATCGGCGCGCCCGGCGCGTAACGCACTGCGTTGTCGAGCAGGTTGCGCAGCGCGTCGCGCAGATCGTCTTCGCCGATGGCGGCGCGCACCGATTCCGGCGCCTCGAGATCGATCGTCCGGGCGGGATCGAGCGGGCGCACGAGCGCGATTGCTTCGCGCGCCATCGCCACCGCGTCGCAGTTGTCGTGCCGGTCGCCGCGCACCGCGTCCAAGCGCGCGAGCTGCAAAATGCGTTCGACCAGCCGCTGCAGCCGTTCGTGTTCCGCCGCGATGTCGCCGACGATGCGATCGGTCAGCTCGCGATCGCTCGTCGCGCCGCGCTTGAGAATGCCCGTGTAGCCGACTGCGATCGCCAACGGGGTGCGCAGCTCGTGTGCGGCGTCGGCGAGGAACGCGCGCTGGCGCTCGTCGTCTTTCGCGAAGCGGCCCACGCGTTCGTGCGCCCACCGGCTGCCGAAGACCGCGGCGACGCCGCCGCTGATGGCCAGCGACGTCAGCAGCGCGAGCACCCACGCGCCGCGCGCGCGCTGCGCGTTGGCCGCCAGGACCGGACGCACCGAGGGGATCGATGCCGGCAGCGTCGCTTCGCTGCCCGACGCGATGACCGCCGAGCGCATCGCGGCGTTGCTCAGGCGCGCGTTGCCGATGCTGATGAGCATCGACAGGGCCCACGCGATCAGCGCCCCGCCGACGGCGGCGACGACGATCGCACGCACGATCGAACGGCCGGCGTCGTTCACGTCGCGTGCCGCATGACGTAGCCCACGCCGCGCAGCGTGTGAATCAAGCGCGCTTCGCCGCCCGCTTCGAGCTTGGCGCGCAAGTACGAGACGTAGCGATCGACGATCGCGCCGTCGCCTTCGTATTCGATGCCCCACACCCGCTCGAGCAACTCTTCCTTACTGAACGCGCGGCCGTGCGTACGCACCAGCACTTCGAGCAGCACGTACTCGCGCGGCGTCAAATCGAGCGCCCGTGCGCCGCGCCGCGCTTCGCGCGATTGCGTATCGATGGTGACGTCGGCGAACACGAGCGCGTCGCGCTCGGCGATGGCCGGGCGTCGCAACGCGGCCGCCACCCGCGCGAGCAGTTCGTCGAGATCGACCGGCTTGGTAACGTAGTGATCGGCGCCGGCGTGCAGCGCGCGAACCTTGTCCGGTGTGTCGCCGCGCGCGGTCAGCATCATGATGGGCACGTCGGAGACGGCGCGCACCATCGGCACGAGCGAGATGCCGTCGGCCCCCGGCAGCCCGACGTCGAGCACGACCAACGAGACGTCCTCGGCGCGAACGGCGTCGGTCAGGCCCGCCCCCGTTGGGAACGCCTGGACGCGATACCCTTCGCGCTCGAAGGCGAGCACCAGCATCTCGCGCATGGCACGCTCGTCTTCGACCACCACGATACGCGGCGGACCGGTCATACGGAGAGTCGTTAGCAGGCTCATGGCGTAGTCCTACCGTAGCGGTCCCCTTGGAAAGAATCCGGAGAGGGGACTTCATCGCCCGCTAATCTTGCTCTCCGACTCCTTTCCGAGTCCCGTGTGACCCTGAAGGCAGAACACTTCAACGCTCCAGGAGTCTCCCGCATGCAACGTCTCAACGTCTACGCCATCGCTCTGATCGCCGGGTTGGCCGCGTGCAGCGGACCGGCCGCGAACTCATCGATGCCAAACGCCCCCACATCGGGGATGACACCCGTTTCGAACGGCGTCTTCGGCGCGGCCGACCAGCGCCCCGATAACGATAAGGGTCAAACCGCCAAAGCCGCCATCGGTGCCATCAACGCCGCCGGCAGCTACGTCAACTCGCTGGCTGAGGAGAACTCGAGCGAGAAACCGATTAACCACCGCAACACGACGGGCGCGTGTCACGACGGCCACGAGTTTTACGCTCCCGACCGCCACGGCGATCCGAACTCCACGGAGAGCTTGGCTTTCTACGAACCGTCGTGCGGGCAAGTCGCCCGCGACACGGTCCGCATCTACACGTCCACGGGAACCAACTCGGAAACGGTCGCGCTTACCATAACCAATTATTTGCCGCAAGGCAGCACGATCTCGACGCGCACCAGCGCCGTTACGTTCTCGAACGCGACGTTCGGGCCGTACGGCGTGCCGGAGATGTCGGCCGGATTCGTGCGCGAAGCGTCGAGTCAGCTCGTCGTCGGAACCGCTAAGACCAACGACGGCGACAACGAGTTCATCGTGCAGCCCGCCAACGGCAACGTCAACGCGTTCTGCAGCGACTACGCCGGCTTCAACTCTACCGGCATCGCGTCGCTCAACGCAACGTTCGGATGGTCCGGCGGCGTGCTCTCGGGCGGAACGCGCACCGAAAACGCCGACGGCTCGGTTACGTGGAGCGGTTCGCGCGACGGCACGCTGTACGAAGGGCCGATCGGCGGACTCAGCATCACCAAGAACGCGCAAAATAGTGCCTGCCCCATCTCGACGCCCGCCTACTCGATCGCCGGCGGCACGGTCAAGGGCAGTTCGGTCGGATCGATGACCGTTACGTTCAAAGACGGCGCGGTCGAAAGTTTGAGCGCGTCGCGCGTCTCCGTCTCGGGCGGCTACGCGATGACGATGAACAGCAACCCCGGCGTGCAGCCGACCAGCCCCAACTTCATCAGCGGTACGATCTCGCACTCGGGATCGGAAGTCGCAACGTTCAACGTCAACACGTTCGGCGACGGTGTGCTGACGGTCACCAAAACCGGCAAACAGTTTGCCATCGTGAGCTGGACGGTCGTTCGCTAACTCCCTTTCATCACGGGACGAGGGGTGCGCTCGGTTTCCGAACGCACCCCTTTTCCATGTCATCCTGAGCGCAGGCGCGAAGCGCCGCAGTCGAAGGACAACGAAAACCTTTTGTCATCCTGAGCGCAGGCGCGAAGCGCCGCAGTCGAAGGACAACGAAAACCTTTAAGCCAACGGCGCGGCGCATGAGCAGAGCAAAGCACAGAAAGCGCCCTAAACTCGTCCACTGCGCGGCCGTCCTGCTTGGCGCGCTCGCGCTTTTGGCGGCGGCGCCGTCTTCCTACCACGTGACCTACGGCGGCAAAGATCTCGGTACGTGGGACACGATGGCGCAGGGGAAGAGCGCGTCCGGAACCTACGACGGCGCCACCTTCGACTCCAACACCGGACCGGGCTTTGCGACGATCACGCTGACGCGCCCGCTCGACCCGAAGGATCGCGCGTCGCTGTTTAAGTCTCTGCCGGCTCCGGACGGGCCGCTTGCCGTAACGGCGGCCGCCGGCAAGACGCTCACCTGCGCGAAATCGCTGGTGAGCGATTTCCATAGCAATGGCGATCCGCCGAGCGGCACCGAGACGATCGTCTTTGCGTGCGCGGCGCCGCCGCAATAACTATTTCTGCAGCGACACCTCGACGCGGCGGTTGAGCGCACGGCCGGCATCGGTCGCGTTGTCGGCAACCGGACGCGTGAATCCGTAGCCCTTCGCGGTGATGCGATTCGCGGCGATACCGTGCTGCGCGAGCCACGCGACCACCGAGTGCGCGCGCGCGTCGGATAGCCCCATGTTGTAGTCGGCACCGCCTTGATTGTCGGTGTGGCCGGCAATCATCCAGCGCGAGTTCGGAATGCTTTGAATCAGCGCCAGCAGCTCTTTGAGCGACGCGATGCTGTCGGGACGCAGCTTCGCCGATGCGGTATCGAAGTGGATGCCGTAGATGCGCACGACGCCGTTCTGCTCGATCTCGCGTTTGAGATCCGCGACGTTTTCCTTGTGCTTCTTGAGCTGAAAATTCGCGGTTCCGGTTTGACCGGCGGGAAGATCGAGCAGCTGCGTCGCGCCATCGTAGCCGACCGCATTGGCCCCGACCGAGACGAGCCCGGCGGGAACTTGGCGAAGCGCGCAGTGCCCCGTCGTGTCGGTCGTCGCCTTGACGCCGCCGGCGCCAACGTCGGCTTTGGCGATCGGTTTCGAGTCGGCGGCATCGACGACGTTGCACGCGATCGTCACGAAGTAGCGCCACGGTTTGTGATTGACGAGAATGCGCGCGAAGTCGACGGCGTAGCCGTCGGCCTTACCGGTGGTCGGATCGTCGAACAGCAGATTGACGGTGCCGCTTTTGACGATCGGCCAGTATTCGGGCAGCAGCTCGAGCGTGAGCAGCTTGCCGATCGGGCCGGTTTGATCGAGCTGGTTGATCGTATCTTCGAACATCGGTATGCGCGTGCCGTTGAGCGTCACTTGAAAGTGCGAGTGCAGCGGAACGGGCTGAAAATCGTCGACGAACGCTTGCAGGAAGATATCGTGGATTCTCGGTGGCATCGCACCCATCGTCAGCGCAATCGGTACCGGCAGGTTGTCGGGCCGTTTGGTACAGCCCGAATAGCCTTCGAGCGGTTTGGTGGCTTTGCCGTCGGGGCCCACGGGAACGCCCGATCCCAACATGATGCGGTCGGTTCCGGGTGCGGCCCCGGGACGATCGTCGCACGGCCACGGATGCGGCGGCGTCGATTTGCCCGAGAACGGCGTGAAGTGCGCCGGCCAGCCGTAGCCCAGATTAACGATCGAACCGGTGCGAACCACCAGCGCGCCTTCGGGGCCGTTCTCGACGCGATCGTATTGCTTTTCCCAGCCGGGCGGTAAGCCGGGCGGCGGCGTCGGCATCGTCGGCTGCGGCGAGGGCGATTCGGTTGACGTCGCTTCCGGCGACGCGCTTTCCGTCGGTCCGGTTGAAGCGAATGCGGGCGTTTCGGTCGCTCCGGGCGATTCGGTTGCAAGCGGCGTCGCCGTCGTCTCCGCGAGAGTTGCTGCGGCAGTCGGCGCTTCGGAAGGCGTTTGCTCGGCGGTTTGATTCGATTTCGCGCAGCCGGCGAGCATGAATGCCGCAACGAGCGCGGCAGCGAGGATCGATCGCGTGTGCACGTGCTTACACATCGAGCTTGGGCAGCACGAGCCGCAGCGGCGCGAAGTGCGGGAACAGAACCTGCATTCCACCGGCGTGCGGGTGGAAGTGCGTCTTCGGCAAACGCAGGTGCCGAGCCGCGGATGCGACGCCGGCGAACTCGTACGCGCCGACGTCGCAGACGCCGCCGGCGCCGCGCGTGAAGCCGCGCTGGTCCGCAGGCGCACCGATCGTGCCGCAGTTGCCGCCGCTGAACGTAATGTAGCCTTTGCCTGGGCTGCTCGCTTGATCCGCGAACGTAAACGTCGGCCCGCCGTTATTTTCCAGCGGCAGCAGCTGCGGATCGAGCGCCTTGTTGTGCGTCGTCGTTCCACTCACTGCGTTACCGGCCGGCGTGGTTTGGATGATGTTGTAATCGCCCGATGAAAGCGTGCCGGCATTGTCGGCATCGGGCCCCGTCGCTGCCATCCCGCCTGCAAGGATGCTGTTGGTCAAGCCGAGCGATGCCGACGCACCGATATTGGCGTTGCCGCCGTTACCGGTCGCGGTGTTCTTGAAGATCGTCACGTTGCCGAAGTTGGCTCCGGTCGACCCGACGATCTCGAGGCCGCCGCCGTCAACCGACGACGCGTTATTGCCAATCGTCGAGTTGAGACTGAGGATGCCGGACTCCGTAA
>JAFAHZ010000269.1 GCA_019236975.1 Vulcanimicrobiota bacterium
CTGGGTTCAGAACGTCGTGAGACAGTTCGGTCCCTATCCGCTGTGGGCGTAGGAGATTTGAGGAGTGTGGACCCTAGTACGAGAGGACCGGGTCGAACGAACCTCTGGTGAACCGGTTGTTCCGCCAGGAGCATAGCCGGGTAGCTACGTTCGGATCAGATAAACGCTGAAAGCATATAAGCGTGAAGCTGACTCCAAGATGAGATCTCAATCCCGTAAGGGTGAAGAGTCGTGGTAGACTACCACGTTGATAGGCCGGGGGTAGAAGCACCGCAAGGTGTGGAGCTGACCGGTACTAATCGCTCGGAAATTTTGAAATGACTACGCGAACGCACGTGTCCGCGCATCACTGAATGTTCTTCTCCGTACAGCTTTCAAGGCAAAAATTTCCCGGCGCGATCGGCTGGAGCTCCGGCTCGCCATCGCGACGGGGATCAAAATTGAAAAGGTTTCTGGCGTCCATCGCGGCGGGGTCCCACCCGTTCCCATCCCGAACACGGCAGTTAAGCCCGCCAGCGCCGATGATAGTTTGACCGCAGGGTCTCTCGAAAGTAGGTCGGCGCCAGATTATAAGAACGAAGCCCGTCGCGTTCGCGGCGGGCTTCGCGTTTACAGTTTCGGCCGTACGCGGTAGATCACGCCGGCGTCGTCATCGGCGATGAAGAGACTGCCGTCGGGCCCGACTGCCAATCCCGTTGGTCGCCCCACCCGGTTGAAGGCGTGAGGCGCCTGAAATCCACCGACGAACGTGCGCCATTGCGCGTTCGGATTCTGCCAATCAACCGGGACGGCCGGGCGGCCGTCGCGCATGGCGATCGAAACGACTTGCGGCGCTGCGGCGAAGCCACCTTGCGGCGACCGATGCCACGATCCATGAACGGCGGCAAAGAGCGTACCGCGAAACTCCTGCGGAAACGCGAAGTGGCCGCGTGGTTGCACCGGATAGAAGACGGCGCCGATGAAGGTGGAGTAGGCGGGCAGCACGATCAGCGGCGCTACGGCGCTGCTGCAGTCAGCGCCGGTAACGTAGGCTTTGTGGTTTTCCTCGCACTGCGGCCATCCGTAATCGGCAACGCCGGCGTGGGCAGAGACGTCGTCGAGAAACTCGTAGGGATGTCCGTACGGAAGATCGTCTTGACCCGCATCACCCGCCCAGAGAGCGCCGTTGCCCGGCTCGATCGCCAGCGCGATCGCGTTGCGAATGCGCGTCGCACGTTTGACGAGCGGACCGCTCGGTAACTGCATCGAGAAGATAGAAGCGCGCGTCGGGTCGGTTTCCACGCAAGCATTGCACGACGATCCGACCGCGACGTAGAGCGTTTCGGTCGCATCCGAGACTGCGACCGATGTCGTCGAGTGCGCGTCGCCATCGGTGTTCGGTGAAATCGGACCGGTACGCACGTCAGCGATTTTTCGTAACTGCGCTGCAACGCGCCGTCCGGCTTCATAAGGAGCGGCGTAGATGCCGCGTTCGGTCGCGATATAAATCTCGCTGCGCCGCTGCGAAAACGCTACGCCGGCAGCAAGGTCGTCGGGCGGCGTTGCAAAGACGCTGGGCGACCCCGGCGAGGCGCCTTCGGCGTCGGGGACGACGTATACGTCGCGGCCGCGGGTTCCAACCAGCAAATCGCCGTTCGGTAATGCAGAGAGCTCGCGAGCGCGCGGAACTCGGGCTACGGCAGCAATCGTGAAGCCGCTGGGCACCGTCAGGCCATTGGGGACCTCGAGTGCCGCTGCGGCACCAGCGGTCAAGGCGAGCAGCAGCCAGGCAAGAACGGCGGCGCTCCCGCGGAAACGTGGGACGAATAGTCGGACCATGCGCGATTCAGACCTCTCTACGCATGATACCCCGCCTCCCCCGCTATGCTACCAAGCCATCTTGTTCGATCTCTACGGAACCCTGATCGATCAGACGGCGACGGCTACACCGGGCGCCCTGGAGCGCTTGGCGGAATGTCAGGGAGCGCGCTGGGGAATCGTGACGTCGGCCGGCGTCTGGTTGGCACGCCATCTCCTCGCGCGCGCGCACGTGCCGCTGCCGCCGGTCCTTGTGAGCGGCGACGACGTCGCGCAAAACAAACCGGCTCCCGACGGATACTTAGCGGCCGCGGCGCGGCTGCAAGTGGATCCGCAGCGCACGCTTGCGATCGAGGATACCGCCGACGGCGTCGCGTCCGCGCGCGCTGCCGGAATGGACGTCGTCGCAGTGCTTTACGGCCGCGCGGCCGAGCGATTTTCGGCGGCGACGTTTACGATAAGGGATCTAACAAAACTGCGCCTCCGCAGAATCGAAGACGCAGTGCAGGTCGAGCTCTAGCGAAAGTTAACGCTGCGGAGGAGGAGCTTGCTGCGCCGGCTGCTGTTGCTGCTGCTCCAGGCGCTGTTGCTGCGCTTGATGGCGTTGGGCCCACTCCGCGTGCATCTCTTGCTGGTACTGCGCTTGCTGCTGGGGCGTGAGTACGTTGAGAATCTGTTGGTGGAGGGCGCGCGCACCTTCTCGATCGCGCGGGCTGCCGGCCGGATGGGATGCCGCGAACTGATCCAGTAGGTGTTGCACCTGCTGTTGCTGCTCGTTAGAAAGACTGATGTTCGCGAGCCGTTTGGTCCAACGATGGTACTCGTAGCTCGCCTGCTGAGTCTGTGCTTGCGTTTGCGCAGGCGCCGGTTGAGTTGCTTGGGCCGAAACCGCAATCGGCATTGTAAGAGCCGCCAGCAATGCGGCCAGACTGACGATCTTCATGGGGGAATCATAATCGGACACGGCCCCCGCCGCCTGAAGGCGGGATTAAGAAGGAGCCGCCGAGGATGCGCTTACACGGCTATTTCTAAGGTACGGGCGGCCCGCGACACGACCTCGAGCTTGGTTCCGGCCGGATCTTCGAAAAAGATCGCTGGATATTCTTCGAAGTCGTCGTTTCGTTCCACGTTGCGGCCCCCGATCTCGCGCAAGAACGATTCGAGTTCGACCAAACGCGACCGCTCCACGCGAAACGCGATTCGGGTCAGGGCGGGCACGTGGTCCGTGCGCTCGATAATGCCCATGAAAAACGTTGCGCGGTCGGGTTGCGCTTCCTCGTAGTACTCGATCGTGTTGTAACGATGCATGCCCGATGCGACCGCATGCCAAACGCCGCCTTCGTCGACGAAGGAAAAACGCTTGTGAGGCAAACCGAGCTCAGGCATTAGCGCGTTGTAAAAAGGTTCAACCGCCGCGAGCGATCGCACGCGGCAGTCGATATGATCGTAACCGCCAAATGAAGGCACGTCGCGCGCTTACGGCTTGATGGCGACTGCCTTTACCGACTCCGACGCTTGCGCCTCGAAGCGTTTGAAATTCTCGAAAAATAGCCCCGCGAGTTTCTTTGCCTGTGCGTCGTAGGCGCTCTTGTCGGGCCATGCATCGCGCGGATTGAGCACCTCGTCGGGAACGTCAGGCACGTGCTTGGGAATGCGCAAGCCGAAGAACGGCTCGTCTTGGAAGGATGGAGCGATGCGGCCTTCGATCGCGGCGTTGACCATCGCGCGTGTATGCGCGATCGACATGCGCTTGCCGACCCCGTAGGGACCGCCCGTCCAACCGGTATTTACCAGCCAGCACTCGACCGTGTGTTCGGCGATCTTTTGGCCGAGCAGCCGCGCGTACGTGGTCGGGTGGTGCACCATGAACGGCGCGCCGAAACACGTCGAGAACGTCGCCTGCGGCTCGGTGATGCCGCGCTCGGTGCCGGCAACTTTGGCGGTGTAGCCGGAGAGAAAGTGATACATCGCCTGCGCCGCCGAGAGCTTCGAGATCGGCGGCAGTACGCCGAATGCGTCGGCGGTAAGCATTACGATCGTCTGCGGATGGCCGGCGCGGCTGCCTGGAACGATGTTCGGGATGAACGCGAGCGGATAGGCGGCGCGCGTGTTTTCAGTCTTCGCTTCGGAATCCACGTCGAGCGCACGGGTGATGGGATCGTAGACGACGTTTTCCAGCACGCTCGAAAAGCGATGGGTGGCGGCCCAAATCTCGGGCTCGGCCGTCGGCGAGAGCCGAATGACTTTGGCATAACAGCCGCCTTCGAAGTTGAAGACGCCGTCGGCCGACCAGCCGTGCTCGTCGTCGCCGATCAGCGGCCGATGCGAATCCGACGAGAGCGTGGTCTTACCGGTTCCGGACAGTCCGAAAAAGATCGCGACGTCGCCATCCTTGCCGACGTTTGCCGAACAGTGCATCGGCAGCGTGTCGCGCAGGGGCAGCAGGTAGTTCATTACGGTAAAGACCGATTTTTTGATCTCACCCGCATATCTCGTTCCGCCGATCAAGATCATGCGGCGCGCGAAGTTCACCAGAATGAACGTTGACGAGCGCGTTCCATCGCGTTGCGGATCGGCTTGGAAAAGCGCGGCATCGACCACGGTGAACTCGGGAACGAAGCCGGGATCGGGACGTTCCGGCGTGATGAACAGGTGTCTCGCGAAAAGATTCTGCCAAGCCAGCTCGGTGTAGACACGCACGGGCATGCGATAGCGCTCGTCGGCGCCGACGTAACAGTCGAGGGCGTAGACCTCGCGCTCGCTCAGATATGCGCTAACGCGATCGAACAGCATGTCGAATGCGGAAGCTTCGATCGCCTGATTGGAGTCGTTCCAATCGATGTACTCTTGACTCGAAGATTCCTTAACAAAGAATTTGTCCTTTGGCGAGCGTCCGGTATGCGGCCGCGTATCGACGATGACTTGGCCATCGGGGCCAACGACTGCTTCGTCGCACCGTAGCGCGCGCTCGATGAGCTCCGGCACGGACAGATTTTCCAGGAGCTCGACGGCCTTGAGTTTCTCGGGAACGGTAAGAATGGTTCGATCCTCCCAAACGTGCAAAACGTGTCTGGAAACGGTTTTTCCACCCCACTCGCACGTGCCTGCAGGCGCGGCGGAACGGGGGTCCTAATGCCCACGGTTATGCGCAGTGCCGGTCTGTTATGTGCGGCTTTAGTCGCCGCTCTGTGCGCGGTTACCATTCGGGCGGACGCCGTTTTGCCGTTCCGCTTGGGCCTGTTTGCGGCGGGGCCGCTCGACGGCATCACCGACGTACCGGGCGTACGCGTCGGGCACGTGACGAAGATCGAAGGCGCAGACATTCGAACCGGTGCGACTGCTGTGCTACCCAACGCCGATCCGTGGGATCATAAAGTATCGGCGGCGTTCGTGGCTTTTAACGGGAACGGTGAACTCACCGGAACACATTGGATCGAAGAATCGGGGTATCTGGAAGAACCGGTCGTTCTGACCGACACACTCGACGTCGGTCGCGCGGCCGACGGCGTCGTCAGTTGGGTCATGGAACATCATCCGGCCGTCGGTCGCGGCGACGACGTTCCGTTGCCCGTCGTCGGCGAATGTGACGATGCCGCACTGAACGACATTCAAGCGCGCGCGGTGAGCGGCAGCGACGTCGTCCGGCTGCTGGATTCGGCGGGACCCGGACAGTTCGCTCGCGGAAGCGTGGGCGCGGGTACGGGAATGAGTGCGTTCGGATTCAAGGCCGGGATCGGCTCTGCATCGCGCGTCCTGCCGGGCGATCTCGGTGGATTCCGAGTCGGTGTCCTCGTCAACGACAATACGTCAAGCAATCGGCGTCTGCTC
>JAFAHZ010000276.1 GCA_019236975.1 Vulcanimicrobiota bacterium
GAAGCGCGCTTCGTCGGAAACTTCCACGATGAATCCCGGCGTTTCGTCGAACGCCGCTTCGCCGGTGAGCTCGACGCCGAGCGGCCGGCCGGCGTCTCGTGCGGCAAACGCCGCCTTTGCAATGGCAACGAGCGTTCCGCCGACGCCGATTGGGCTGCAGGAGCGGACGATGCCCGCCGCGCACGCGCCCCGGATCAGGTCGAGTTCGCCCCGCAAGCGTTCGTATTCGACGAAGGGCACGTTGTCGTCGTCGTTGCCGAGTAACTCGGCAAAAACGGTACCGCCGAATCCGAGGCTCACGTTGCCGACCGTGAAGAGCGCCGAGCCCGGGAGCTTGAGACCCGGCGTTATCGTTTTACCGACGTCGTCGAGCGCCCCGACGCACGCCACGATCGGCGACGCGGCCACCGCCGCGCCGGTGGCCGACTCGTTGTAGAGGCTGACGTTTCCGGAGACGAACGCCAAACCCAACTCGCGCGCGGCGCGACCCAATCCGTCGACGGCGGCAACGAACTGGCTGTATTGGTCGATCTTGCGGGGGTTCCCGAAGTTCAGGCAATCGGTCAAGCCTAGCGGACGCGCGCCGGTTGCGACGACTTTGCAAACCGCTTCGACGACGGCAAGTTCGGCCGCGCGCCGCGGATCCACCGCACCAAAGCGCGGGTTCCCGGCAACGGCTAGTGCCACACCCAGGCGCGCGCCGCGCACCGCGGCGAAGACGCCGGCTTCGCCGGCGCCGCGCGCAACGACGGTCATGCCGCGAACGACGGCATCGTAGCGTCGATAGAGCGGCTCGCGCGAGCACACCGCGCGATGTGCGAGGACGCGAGGGAGAATGTCGGCGATGTCGTCGGTGGTCAGCTCCGGATAGACGACGTCGTCGTCGCGAATGTCGTGACTCGGCAAATCGACGAACGGCAGCTCGTCGCGAATCGATCCTGTGAGAAAGTCGATATCGACGTCCATCACGATCCGGCCGCGATGACGCAGCACGTACTTCTTCTCGGCGGTCACTCGGCCGACGACGGTTGCGCGCGCGTTATAGGCGATATCGGGAAGCGTGAACTCCTCGTTATACACGCGCAGCACCTCCGGAGTAACGCTCGGAGGGAGCACCCACAGCAGACGTTCCTGCGTCTCACCCACCGCAACGACTTCCGGCAGCATACCCTCGACCGCAACGTTGACCTCGTCGAGATTGAGATCCGCACCGAATCCGCCGCTGGACGCGATCTCGGCGGAACAGCCCATGATCCCGCCCGCGCCGAGATCTTTGAACCCGGCTTCGATCCGGCGCTCGCGCAGCAGCGCGAAGACGCGATAGGTCGCCCGCATGAGAACGTTTTTTAAGAACGGATCGGGAACTTGAACCGCGCCTTTGTTGGCGTCCTCGTCGCCCGAATCGAGCGTCAGCGACGAGAACGACGCCCCGCCGAATCCGCTAGGATCGGTCGCCTTTCCCACCAGCACGATATCCCAGCCGTCCGCGCCCTTGGGCGCGTAGGAATGGACGATTTCGGACGCTTTGACGACGCCGAGCGCCACGACATTGACCAAACAATTTTCGTCGAAGGTTTCGTCGAAGAACGCGTCGCCGGCGATGTTCGGTACGCCGATTGCGTTGCCGTAGGCGCCGATGCCCTCGACGACGCCAACGGCGACCGAACGCTGGTGCGAGTGAGGATTTTCGACGCGGCCGAATCGGAGCGGATCGGCGACCGCGATGACTTCGGCGCCCATGCAGAGCACGTCGCGCACGATACCGCCGATGCCCGTCGCCGCGCCTTCGAACGGCACGACCTGCGACGGATGGTTGTGCGACTCGTGTGCGACCACTACGCCGTACGTCTCGCCGGCATGTTCGCCCAGCCGCAGAATCCCCGAATCCTCACCGGGGCCCAAGATCACGTCCGGACCCGTCGTCGGCAGCTTCTTCAGATGATGGCGGCTGGATTTATAGCTGCAATGCTCGCTCCACTGCGCGTCAAAGGCGTGCAGCTCGACGATCGTGGGCTCGCGACCCAGTTGCTGGGAGATCCGCTCCAGCTCGTCTTGGCGCAGCGCGACGTTCGGCGCGGCCCCGGAGTTAACCAAGCGCCGCTCCTTGCGAAATCGTTCCCTGATGCTGCAGCGACGCGTCCGCGTGTACGACTGTGGAACGCGCGTTGGCTTGCATGAGCAGCGTGCGCCCGTACAACACCGTGTCTTCCAATCCGAGGAGCTTCGCACACTGCATGGTCAGTTCGGACGACGGCCGGCGGCCGTCGAACACCGGCGACGACGACGCCGCATCGAGCATCGCTCGCAGCAAATCGTTTTCCCCGACGGCGACGAAGAGCAACCTCGCAAACGTCGCTTCGAGCTGACCGACCAGCTGCAGTACGTACCCAGGCGTCGTCGCCGGACTCGCGACGTGACGAACGGTCGGAAGCCCCAGTTGACCGACGGCGGAAACGATCTCGTTCGTCCGCTCGATTTGCGCGCTCGAGTCGGCGATCACGGCCACCATTCCCGGTCGCATGACGGGGAACGAACCGACCAAATCCGCGACCTTTTCGTATGCGAGCTTCACGCGGCCGAGGGCGTCGTCGTCGACGTTTTGCAGGTTGCGGTACATCTGCTTGTCGAGCATGAGATCTTCTCGTCCCTGCGGCCAGATGCGCCACGAATCGTTGTCGATTACGTCGGCGATGACGAGCTGACCTTGATTCTCACCGCTCGCCAAACGGCCGAACTCGATCTTGAGATCGACGAGCAGCACGTCGCGGCGCCGCCACGCGTGCGTGAGGATATCGAACGTGAGCCGCGAGAGCTCGGTCATGGCGGCGATCTCGTGCGGTGCGGCGATTCCGCGCGAGACGATTTCGTCGGGCGAGATCATCGGATCGTGATTTGCGTCGTCCTTGACGAAAAACTCGGTGACGCGCGGGACGAGCAGCACCCCGCGCTGCACGTTCGGATTGCGCTTGACGAACGAGCCGGCCGCCACGCCGCGGGTCACGACCTCGAGGGGAATCATGTTGCAGCGCCGGACAACCATTTCGTTGTCGTCGTCGTCTTCGCCGCCGTTGAGATAGTGCGTCGGCAGGCCGCAGAGGTTGAGCAGGCGGAAAACGCGCGCGGTCGTCTGCGCCGCTAGCCGCCCTTTGCCGGCGATAACGTTTCGGCGCGCGCCGTCGCCGGCCGAAATTTGATCCGTTTGCGCGACGACGAGCTGATCCGGCTTATCCGGATACTCGTAGAGAATCTTCGTCTTGCCTCGCGCAATTTCTATGCCTTTATTCACGCGTGCCACTCACCTCTGCTTGTCGCGGAAACGGTTGTAAACGGTCGATTTTGTCGGCTAGCAAACGGGCGCGCTGCGGTGCCGTGCCGACGTGCTTACCGGGATCGAGCAGGCGCCGTATTTCGGCGGGATCGATTCGCGACGTGAGGCTTGCGTTCTCGGCGAGCAGCTGCGACAGCGGGTTGTCCTCACCGCGCGCCAACGCCTCCCACGCGTGCATCGATGCGCCGCGAATGGCTTCGTGCAGCTCTTGACGGTCGCCGCCCGATCGCACCGCTTCCATCAATACGGCTTCGGTTCCGGCAAACGGTCCGTAGGTACGAAGGTTATGCGCGATTCGCCGTTCGTTGACGCGCAAGCCTTCGATCACGCGCATCGCCAACGACAGCAGCTCGTCGGAACAGAGCAAAGCCTCGGGAAGAATCGTGCGGCGGTTTGCGCTGTCGTCGAGCGTTCGCTCCAGGAAATTCGTGGCCGCGTTTTGCCACGCCACGTCGCTGTACCCTACGAGCAGCCGCGCCAGCGAATCGATCCGCTCGCTGAGAATGGGATTGCGCTTGAACGGCATGGCCGAACTGCCGACCTGCGACCGCCCGAAAGGTTCGGCGACTTCGCCGAACTCCGGCGAGCTCAAGAGCCGCACGTCGGCGGCAAACTTCGAAAGCGACGCGCCGAGACCGGCCAACGTGGAGAGCAGCAGGTAATCGAGTTTGCGCGGATACGTTTGCGTGGCAATCTCGCGCGCCTCGAGACCGAATTGTGCCAATACGTAGCCTTCGATCGCCGCCGACCGGCCCGATCGGTCCAGCAGATGCTCGTACGAAGCGGAAGTGCCGACGGCGCCGCGCAGTCCCTTCGTGGTGAGATTCTCGAATGCGAACCGCAGCGCTGCCTCGTCGATGAGTAAGTCTTGTGCGTACGTCGCCAACCGGTAGCCGAGAGTGGTAGGCTCGGCGGGCTGCAGATGCGTGAACGCCATGCACGTAAGATCGGCGCAGGCTCGAATTCGCTGGGCGAAGACGGCAAGCAACTCGTGCAAACGCTCGCCGATCGACGCGAGCGCCAACCGCAGGCGATAGGTTTCGACGGTATCCTCGACGTCCATCGACGTGGCGCCGAGGTGCAGTTTCGGTCCCCCGATGCGCGCCTGCGACGCGAAGACGCGAATTTCGGCCATGAGATCGTGATGGATCTCACGCTCGATTTCGAGCGCCGCTTCGACGTCGACGTTGCCGGCGTGCGCGCGCAGATCAGCGACCTCGGCCTCGGTCACGAGCCCCTCGGCGGCCTGCGCCTCCGCAAGCGCAACCCAAACCGAGCGCCATAACCGCCGGCGAGTTTCTTCCGAAAAGAGCGAACGAAGCTCGGCGCGACCGTATCTCCAGGAGAACGGCGAGGCGTAGGTTCGATAATCCATGGAACGTTCTCGCCTTCGCCCAGGCGATGCCGCGCTCCTTACCGTACTCGACGGCATGAGGAGCGCTGCGGTCGCCTGTGCGGCGATTGTGCTGTTAGCGTCGTGCACCCGACAGTCGGTCGGCGGGACGGGCCGGCATAGCTGGTCGCATCCGGGCGTGCTACGCGTCTCCGTGGTCCAAGAACCCAAGAGTCTCAACCCGCTGCTCGCGACGACCACGACGGACATCTTCATCGATCGTTTGATGTTCGAGCCGCTGGTTTCGGCGGATCCGCACGGAACCGCGGTGCCCATGCTCGCGGAGGAGGTTCCGACGACCGCTAACGGCGGCATCGCCAAAGACGGTTTGACCGTTACCTATCGCCTGCGAAAAGACGTCGTGTGGAGCGACGGCGTGCCGTTCACCTCGGCCGACGTCAAATGGTCGTGGCAAGCGCTCGTCAATCCGAATAACAACGTCATCTCGCGTCACGGCTACGACATGATTCGCGCGATCGATACGCCCAATGCGTCGACTGCGATCGTTCACCTGAGAGGCAGGTTTGCGCCGTTCGTGAACACATTTTTCGCCGAGAGCGATCAGCCGTATTCGATCGTTCCGGCACACGTACTTTCGAAGTATCCGAACGTCAATCAGCTGCCCTTTAACAGCGAACCGGCCGTGGGCGACGGCCCGTTCACTTTCGGCTCGTGGCAGCGCGGCGATCGCATCGTGCTTGCGGCCAACGCGAAGTTTTTCAAGGGGAGGCCGGGGCTCGATCGTATCGAGATCCAGATCGTTCCCGACGACAACACCGCCATCAATCTGTTGCGCACCCATGCGATCGATTACATCTTCCAGCCGTCGATCAACACCTATCCGGCGCTCAAGGGTCTTCCCGATACGAGCACGATCTTCGTGGATATGAACGCTTACGAGGCGCTCGAGTTTAACGTAGCGCGGCCCGGCGTCTCAGATCCGCTCGTGCGCCGCGCAATCGCTTACGCGATCGAAAAGCCGAGCCTCGTGGCGCGGCTCACTCACAGTCAGCTCAAGGTTGCGACCGAAGACATTCCCGATTGGATGTGGGCGTTCGATCCGTCGGTGAAGTCGTATCCCTACGATATACGCACGGCAAAAGCGCTGCTCGCCCAAGCGGGGTGGCTGCCCGGTCCAAACGGCATCGTCCGCCGCAACGGCGAGCCGCTGGCACTGCTGCTTTCCACCGACAATGCCAATGCCACGCATCGCGAAGAAAGCCTTCTCGTACAGGAAGCGCTGGCGCGCATAGGCATCGACGTTGAGATCAAGTACTACCCGCAGGCGATGCTGTACGCGACTGCGGCCTTGGGCGGCATCCTGCAAACCGGCAAGTTCGACATGACTTTGGCGCCGTGGTACGCCGGCATCGATCCCGACGACTCGTCGCAATTCCTCTGCGCGACGCAGCCGCCCAACGGTTACAACACGTCGCGGTACTGCAATGCCGATATGGAGGCCGAGCAGCGCAGCGCACTAGCGTCGTACGATATTCCCGCGCGTAAAGCGGCTTACTCGAAGGCGCAGCACCTCCTCGCGCGCGACAATCCTTACATCTTCTTCTGGTGGCAGCGCCAGCAAGAGGCCATTTCCAACGACTTCAAAGGCTTCGCACCCAATCCGACGGTCGAATCTTGGAACGCCTGGCAATGGAGCATCTGACCGTCACCGTTGGGGACGCGACATTCCCGACAGCTCGACGCTGATCCGTTCGACCAGCGCGCGATGATCGTCGGGATCGTTGCCGGCGCGACCGGTAACGATCGCTTCGACGCCGCCGACGGCACGCTCGTACGCGACGCGCGCGCGCCGTTCCCCGACGCGATGGGCGATCGGGCGTAACGCCCGTTCGCGCCAACGCGCGCGCGCCGGCAGCTCGCCGTTGGGGCGCGCCAACTCCCACAAGAAACCGCACTCGGTTGCCAGTGCCGACAGTAACGGCATCGCCGCACCCCGCGGATCGCTCGAAAAAAGCTCCTGCGCGATGCCGAGCGCTTGCGCGATTCGTCCCTCGACGAGCGCGCTTGCGTATTTGTAGGCCTTCGGATCTTCGACGACGAGCGACTCGCGTTGGAGATCGGCGAGCGTGACTTTCTTTCCGGCCAAGGCCAGTTTTTCGAGGTCGTTGCGTACGGCGGCGAGATCGGCCGCGCTGCGTGCCAACTCGTCGATCGCACGCGCGTCGGCTTTGGCTCCTAAGCGCTCGAGGGTCTCCTCGACAAAACGCGCGCGTGTTTCTTCGTTAGCGGTCGTGTCGACGCGCAACGCCGCGCGCCCTGCCATCGCACCGAACGGCTCCGGCTTCGCCGCACGCGGCGGCAGCAAGTCGAGGAGAATCAGCGTGTTGCCGTCGGGCACCGTCTGCGCCGCCGCCCACAGGTCGCGGCGCGGCTGCGCGCGCAGCGCCTGCGTATCGGTTACCGCAACGACGCGCCGCTCGGCCAGAAACGGCATGGCTTGTACCGCCTCGCGTACGCGCGCCGCGTCCCCGACGTCGTCGGGACCGAATCGCTCGTAGTTGAGATCGCGAACCTCGGGCGGCAGGAGACGGTCGAGCAACAGCTCCAGCGCGCGATCGGCGAGCACGCGTTCCGTGCCTTCGACGATCGCCAGCTTGCCGATCGCCGGCGCCTTGTCGACGAAGTCGTAGAACTTCACGCGTCGCTATTGGTCGGTATCGATCGGTCGCGTGTCGCGCGCGGCTTCGTACCAATAGTGCGGCGGGTATCGCTTCTCGAACTGCGCCCGGTCGAAGTGCCCCCAGTTCGCCAATGGCGGAATCGGCGTCTGCTTGTAGTTAAACATGTCGGCCAAGTCATCGGAGTGGGCATCTTGCTGCCCGAGCGTTCCGAGATTCCAGTTATCTTCGATGTAGTGCAGGATACTCCCGAAGCTGTGTACGTTATGCGACACTTTTTGCCGCGCGTACGGTGAGATGGCGATGAGCGGAACGCGGAACCCCAGCGGCCCGAACGAGTCCTTCGGCGGCGCGACGTGATCGTACCAGCCGCCCGAATCGTCCCACGTGACGAACATCGCCGTACTGCCGTAGAGCGACGGGTTCTCGGTGAGAGCAACGTAGAGCGACATCACCCAGGCCGGCCCGCCGGCCGAGAGCGTCGCACCGTGATCGGTCGCGGGAAACGGCGGCGTGACGAACGAGACCGCCGGTAACGTTCCGTTAGAAAGATCGGCAAAGATACCGGTCATCGGCGTCACCACGTTCTTCTTCCAGTCGGATCCGTCGCGGATGTGTTTGATCGCGTCGTACGCGCTGACCGATCCGTCGTCGGTACCGATCGCACCGGTATAGTACTTCCAGGTGATGCCTTTGGCGTCCATCAAATCGCCGATCGTCTTGAAATCGTAACACGGGCGTCCGACGACCAGCGGATCGGAATATTTCTTTCCGAATTCGTTGACCCGTGCGCCGGGCGGCGCGTCGCAGCCCCAAATCGCCGTCAATCCGGATTCGCCGGCGCCGAAAGGATCGTCGGCAGCCAGCGATTGGCCCGCGATCAAGTAGAGATGCCCGGGAAACGACGGTACTTGCCGCGACGAGAACGTGTGGTCGGAAAAACCGTAACCCTTACCGGCGAAACCGTATTGCCCGGCCAGCAGCCAATACCACGTCGTCTCGGACGGAGGCACGAACGAATACGCAAAATTCTTCGGCGGATGGCACGGACCGCCGGCCAAGTTCAGCGGATCGGCGTCGCAGGGATCCTCGTCGAAGCCATCCATCTTTCCGCCGTCGTACTCGAGCTTCAAATTGCCGTGCGTGTGGCTGGGATCGTACTGCCATTCCAATCCTTCGGATTGCAGCGCGATCGTTTTCCCGGTGTGGGTGAGACCGTGCGCGACGGTATCGGCCCCGGGAAATCCGTTGAAGAGATTGTCGACGGTGCGATTCTCTTGAATCACGACGATGACGTGTTTGATCGGGCTGCCCGCGGCGGGACGCGGGCCGCGCAATGCAGAGAGCACGTCTGCGGGCGAGCGCGGGAGCGTCGGGGCGGCGGTCGAGGAGCACGCGCACAACAGCGCAGCGCATCCGAGCGTAGCGGCGGCTTGTCTGAACATGTGCTGCACTTCGCAGCGCGGCTGGGCGCCCCTGTCCGGAGATTAACGGACGCTTATCAAGGGGCGCAGTTCGAGCGCCGGAATCGATTCGCCGTACGGCGGCCGCAGGATGCCGCATTCGGTGACGAACGCAGCGATCAAACGTCCGGGCGTGACGTCGAACGCCGGATTATAGACCGCCGCGCCTTCGGGTGCGACGCGCACGCCGCCGAACGAGGTCACTTCCTCTGCAGACCGTTCTTCGATCGGAATATCGGCACCGGTTTCGATCGATGCGTCGAACGTCGAGCGCGGCGCGGCGACGTAAAACGGAATGCCGTGATGCGCGGCAAGAATTGCTAACCCGTAGGTGCCGATTTTATTGGCGGTGTCGCCGTTGCGTACGATGCGGTCGGCGCCGACGATGACGAGATCGATCCCTTGGCGCGCCATGGCGATTGCCGCCGCAGAATCTACTTGCAGTACGGCATCGACCCCCGCCTGCCGCAACTCGAGGTAGTTCAGGCGTGCTCCCTGCAACAACGGCCGCGTTTCGTCCACGAACGCACGCGGCTTTTTCCCCGCACGCTGCGCGGCGATAATGACGCCCAGCGCCGTGCCGCCTCCGGCCGTCGCTAGGGGCCCGGTGTTGCAATGCGTGAGAATGCGAGCGCCCTTAGGGATCAGCTCCAACCCGTTCTCGGCAATGGCGGCGTCGATAGCGACTTGCTCGCGCGCGATGGTTTGCGCTTCGCCTAATGGATCGTCCGCCGCGCTAACGCGGTCGACAGCCCACGCAAGATTCACCGCAGTCGGGCGCGCCGCACGGACGCGCGCGATTGCGTCGGCTAGCGTGCGGGGATCGGCAATCGTCTGACGGAGTAACGCAACGCCGAAGCCGCCAAAAATCCCGATGCAGGGCGCGCCGCGAACCGCGAGCGATGCAATCGCAGCGACGATCTCGTCGACGGTGCGCGCGCGTTCGTAACGAACGGCTCCAGGGAGCAGCCGCTGGTCGAGATAGGCAACGGCGTCGCCGTCCCAGGCGACCGCCGTGAACTCGCTCAAACCGTGACCGGCACCTGTGCCGAGAAGCAGCTGCGGCAGTACACCGGCCGGTCGCCGCGCGGCCGGAACGGGACCGTCGTCTCGATGCCGCAGGCCGCACATACCGCCTCAAAGCTCGGCCGAGCGTTGGCGCGCGGCGCGCTCGAGTCTCCACTGTGCGCGCGCCGTGCTTGGCGGCAATCGCGACAGCGTTGCGGCTGATTCGTGAAACCCTTGTCGGCGAAAAACTGCTGTTCGCGCGCAGAAAACACGAACTCCGCGGCGCAATCTTTACAGGTAAGAACTCTATCTTCCAAGGCGGGGCCTCCCTCGGGCTAAGCTCGGGTAATCCGACCTAGGTGGCACAGTTCCTCCAGCAGAACGCGGCGTTTTCCATGCCGTACGTGCTCGCCCTCGACCAAGGGACGACCAGCTCGCGCGCTATCGTTTTCGATCGCCACGGAGCGATCCGCGGTATGGGTCAGCAACCCATCCCGGTCGCGTTCCCCGCAGACGGGTGGGTCGAGCACGATCCGGCCGCAATCTGGGGAAGCCAACTCGCTTCCGCTCGGACGGCGCTCGAACGCGCCGGCATAACGGCCGGCGACCTTGCAGCCCTCGGTATCACCAATCAGCGCGAGACCACGATCGTTTGGGAGCGCGCCTCGGGAAAACCGATTGCACCCGCGATCGTTTGGCAAGATCGCCGCACGGCCGATCGCTGCGCGACGCTCGCTCCGCACGCCAATCTCGTAACGCAGAAGACCGGTCTCGTGCTCGATCCGTACTTTTCGGCCACCAAAATTGCGTGGCTGCTCGATACGGTTCCCGCCGCGCGCGAACGCGCGGAACGCGGCGAACTCGCGTTCGGCACCGTCGATACGTGGCTGATATGGAATCTCACCGGCGGCGCGGTGCACGCAACCGATCACACCAACGCATCGCGCACGCTGCTGCTGAATATCCAAACGCTCGATTGGGACGACGAACTGCTCGCGCTCTTCGGCGTGCCCCGCCCGCTGCTGCCCGAGCTGCGTCCGTCGTGCGGCGATTTCGGCGCCACCGCGGCGGACGTTCTCGGCCGACCCGTTCGGATTGCGGGCGTTGCCGGCGATCAACAAGCGGCGCTCTTTGGACAGGCCGGTTTTCGCAAGGGCCTGGCAAAGAACACGTACGGCACGGGGTCGTTCGTGGTGCTCAATACGGGCGACGGCATCGTGCGCAGCTCGAACGGTTTGCTAACGACCGTCGCGTTCACGACTGGTACGCAACGCGCCTACGCCCTCGAAGGCTCGATTTTCGTCACCGGCGCGGCGGTGCAGTGGCTGCGTGACGGTTTGAGGATCATTGCGTCCTCCGATGAAATCGAATCGCTTGCCGCGTCGGTGCCCGACAACGGAGGCGTCTACTTCGTTCCGGCGCTGACCGGCCTGGGCGCGCCGTATTGGGATCCACACGCGCGCGGCGCGATCTACGGTATTACGCGTGCGACGACGCGCGCGCATCTGGCGCGCGCCACCCTCGAATCGATGGCGTATCAAACCCTGGAGGTCGTCGAGTCCATGACGCGCGACGCCGGGTTTTCGCTGCGCGAGCTGCGCGTCGACGGCGGCGCCGCTGTCGACGACTTGGCGATGCAGTTTACCGCCGACGTGCTGCAAAAAGACGTCGTGCGCCCGCGGGTCACCGAAACAACCGCACTCGGCGCCGCGTTTCTGGCGGGTGTGCAAGCCGGATTTTGGAGCGGCTTCGATGCGCTCGAGGACCTGTGGCGCGAGGAACGGCGCTTTTTTCCGTCGCTGCCGGCGTCGGAGCGCGAACGGCTCGTAAACGGCTGGCGCGCGGCAATTCGCCGAACCCGTTCGCGCGAGTGAATCGCGCGTCGATGCTGCGCCGCCTTGCCGGCGAGGCGTTCGACGTGCTCGTGGCCGGCGGCGGCGCCACGGGCCTCGGTTGCGCGGTCGACGCGGTTTCACGCGGTTACGCGACGGCTTTGGTGGAGGCTGCCGATTTTGCCTCGGAGACGTCGAGCCGCTCGACCAAACTCGTCCACGGCGGCGTTCGCTACTTGGCGCAGGGCAACGTGCACCTCGTGCGCGAGGCGCTGCGCGAACGCGAGCTGCTGCTGCACAACGCGCCGAACCTCGTGCGTTCGCTGGCGTTTCTCACGCCCGCCTACCGCTGGCGCGAGATTCCGTACTATCTCACCGGACTCAAGCTGTACGATATGCTCGCGGGCCGGGGCGACGGCTTCGGGCGCAGCCGTTTCGTATCGCGCAGCGACGTCCTCGCGCGCGTGCCGTGGCTTCGTGCCGACGGTTTGCGGGGCGCGATCGAATACCACGACGGCCAGTTCGACGACGCCCGTCTGGCGATCGCGCTCGCCCGCACTGCGGCCGCGCACGGCGCCGCACTCGCTAACTATTCGCGATTGACGGCCGTGGGCTCGTCGAAGGGCGACGGCTTCCGCATCGCGACGGTGCGCGACGAAGAAACGGGCGAGGTGTTCGAGGTTCGCGCGCGTGTCGTTATTAACGCATGCGGCGTCTTCGCCGACGCCTTTCGCAAGCTCGACGATCCGGACGCTTCGCCGCTGCTTGCCGCGAGCCGCGGAACCCACGTCGTCCTCGAGCCGCGCGACCTCTGGAGCGCCGACGCGGTGCTCGTGCCGAAGACCGAAGACGGACGCGTCATCTTCGCGATTCCGTGGCACGGCCGTCTGCTGGCCGGCACGACCGACGTCGCCGCGGACCCGCAAGCCGATCCGCAGCCGACGCAAGCCGAAATCGCCTTCCTGCTCGAAACGCTGCGCGGGTATGCCAACGTCGAGCTCGACGACTCGCACGTCACCGCCAGTTTTGCCGGATTGCGCCCGCTCGTAACGGCCCGTCCCACGAA